>CAYVVW010000223.1:0-2510 GCA_964455335.1 uncultured Marvinbryantia sp. | reverse complement strand
GCCTCCTCAAATGCCGCTTTCTCCCAGTAAATGCCGATCTCCGGATAACCTTCCCTGTGCGCGACGCGGGCCATCGCAAGATACATGCCAACCTCGGAACATTCGCCCTGTAAGTTCATCCGAAGGTCATCCAGAATGTCCTGCGGAACGCCCTGTGCCACGCCTACCACGTGCTCAGCCGCCCATGTCAGGTCAGACTTCTGCTCCACAAACTTCTCCGCCGGGGCCTTGCACTGCGGGCACTGTGCCGGTGCTGCGTCTCCTTCGTAAACATAACCACATACGCTACATACAAATTTTGCCATGTTCTTTCTCCTTTTCTTTTATTTTTTGGTTGTTTTTTGGCGGGATGCGGCGCAAGGCGCGCACCCTTGCTTCATTATAAAGAAAGAATGGGGGTTTGTCAACGAAAAAAAGGTGAAAGAATGAGGTTGTCTGTGTGAAAGAATGAGGTTGTCTGAGCAAGGGTTGCGGCGCAAAGGCGCGCAGGAATTGTGCTTGTCTTTCTTTTCTGGGTGTGCTATACTGCAAAAGTCGGTTTCTGAAAAACGTATGCAGAACCGATGCCCCTGGGGTAGGGAGTTTCGGGGGCGCGTATCTTTGCTCTAAGGTGCGGTCAAGGCATCTTTTTGCGTCAACATCATTTCATCATTTCAAGAGGAGGAAGGAGAAAAAATGTTAGAAAATTTCTTCAAGCTGAAGGAAAATGGCACGGATGTGAAAACGGAGATTATGGCCGGGCTGACCACGTTTATGACGATGTCCTACATTCTCGCAGTGAATCCGGACATTCTCTCGCAGGCCGGCATGGACCGGGGCGCGGTCTTTACGGCCACGGCGCTCGCATCGATCGTCGGCACGCTGGCGATGGCGCTTTTGGCGAATTACCCGTTTGCGCTGGCGCCGGGCATGGGCTTGAATGCCTACTTTACGTACACGGTCTGTTTCGGTATGGGGTACAGCTGGCAGGTTGCCCTGGCCGCCGTCTTTGTGGAAGGCGTCATTTTCATCCTGCTGTCGCTGACGAACGTGCGCGAGGCCATTTTTAATGCAATTCCCCGCAACTTAAAGGCGGCGGTGAGTGTGGGCATCGGCTTGTTCATCGCGTTTATCGGTCTGCAAAACGCCAATATCGTGGTGGGCGGCGCGACTCTGGTGGAGCTGTTTTCCCTGGATGGGTATAACCTGGCAAACGGCGTGGACGCGACGTTTCACGACGTGGGCATCACGGTGATTCTGGCCGTGGTGGGCGTACTTTTGACGGGCATTTTGGTGATCAAAAATGTCAAGGGCAACATTTTGTGGGGCATTCTCATCACCTGGATTTTGGGCATTTTCTGCCAGGTTTTCGGGCTTTATGTGCCAAATGCGGAACTCGGCTTTTACAGCCTGCTCCCCGTTTTTTCCACCGGGCTTTCGATCCCGAGCATTGCGCCGGTATTTGCGAAGCTCGATTTTAGCGGGATCTTGTCCTTGAATTTTGTGGTTGTTGTCTTTGCTTTTTTGTTTGTGGACGTGTTTGACACGCTCGGCACGCTCATCGGCGTGTCCTCCAAGGCGAACATGCTGGATAAGGACGGCAAACTGCCGCGCATCAAGGGCGCCTTGCTCGCGGACGCGGTTGCGACGACCGCCGGCGCCGTGCTCGGCACAGTCACGGTCACGACTTACGTGGAAAGCGCATCTGGGGTGACAGAGGGCGGAAGGACAGGCTTAACTTCCGTCACGACGGCCATTTTGTTTGGGCTTGCCCTGTTTCTTTCCCCGATTTTCCTGGCGATTCCGTCCTTTGCGACGGCTCCTGCCATGATCATCGTCGGCTTCTACATGCTGACCAACGTGGTCAACATCGACTTCTCGGATGTGTCCGAGGCACTCCCCTGCTTCATCTGCATCGGCGCCATGCCGTTTTGCTACAGCATTTCCGAAGGGATTTCCATGGGCATCATCTCCTATGTGGTCATGAACTTGCTGACAGGAAAGGCGAAGGAGAAGAAGATCAGCGTTTTGATGTATGTGCTGGCCATTCTGTTTGTGCTGAAATACATCTTCCTGTGATGGAGAGATGCCGTGCGCATCCCTCGGAGGGGCTATCATAAACGGTAAGTACCTTTGTCGTTTGCGATGGCACAAGGAACGCATCAGGCGTGCGGACAGGCAGATGGGCACATGAGAGGGTGTGCCTTACGTCGCCGGCATAAACAAGCGGGGCGCAAGAAGATGAAGGAAAAAGAGCGGGTATCCCGGGCGGGGTATCCGCTCTTTGCGTTGCAAGCCAGCCCGCGGGGACTGTGATTTTTTTGGAAGGGGTTGCATGTTAAGGCTGCAATTTAACAAATTTTAAGGTTTCAATTTAACAAATTAATTCTTGACAAAATGGGGGGGTGATAGAATGGGCAGGAATGGTGTGAGGAGGTTCATTGCAACTATGTTTTTTGCAATAGTAGGATTTATAATATGATACCGGGGTAAAAACCCCCGCTCGTTTTGCTAAAAATTTACAGCCTTAA
>CAYVVW010000222.1:0-2538 GCA_964455335.1 uncultured Marvinbryantia sp. | reverse complement strand
ACTTGCAAAATGCACGTCTAGGTTTTCGGACAGTCTGCCCTGTCTGCCATGCTAACATTCTACTGAAAAGAGGATCCCCATCATCTCATGCCCCTTTGCGAGGAAGTTTCCGCTTTCCCTGGCCTCCCGCTCATTGTATTTCCATGTGTGGCACGCTTTGCTTCTGCTGTCGTAGAGCAGGTATGGCACCGGGTCTGCCGTGTGCGTGCGCTTGCAAATCGGGGTCGCGTGATCCGGCAAAACCAGCAGTCGGTAAGGCTCGCCCCACTGTGCCATCTGCGCCACGATGGGCGCAAGGACCAGATGGTCGATGCGCTCGATCGCCTGTATCTTCTTTTCCACGCTTCCCTGGTGGCCCATCTCATCGGGCGCCTCCAGGTGGATATAGGCAAAGTCGTACCCGTTTTTAAGCGCGTCCACGGCGGCCTGTGCCTTTCCGGCATAATTGGTGTCAAGCCCCCCTGTCGCACCGTCCACCTGAATGTTGCAAAGGCCAATGCCCACGGCAATGCCCTTTAGCAAGTCCACCGCGGAAATCATCACGCCTTTTTTGTGATATTTCGACGCAAAAGACTCCAGCGACGGGCGCGTGCCTGCGCCCCAGAACCAGCAGCTGTTGGCCGGGCGTTCCCCCGCGCTTTTCCGGCGCAAGTTGACAGGGTGGTTTTCCAGGATCGCGTAGCTGCGTTCCTGCATGGTGCGAAACAGCGGGTGCTGCGGCAAATATGCCCCCACTTCCTGCCCCAGGATGTCATGCGGCTGGGCAAGCGGGATCACCTGACCATGTTCCCAGATCAGGCAATGGCGGTAACTGGTGCCCACATAAAAACGAAAGCCGTCTTTTTCCAAATCCGGCCTTAAGGCATCGATCAGCTCCGCCGCTTCCCGCGTCGAAATCTCGCCGGCGCTATGGTCGACCATCGTCTTTTTTTCATAGGGCTCTGGCGCGGAAAGCGTCACCAGGTTGCAGCGAAACGCCACATCCGTATCGCCCATCGGCGCGCCGATGCTCAATGCCTCCAAGGGGGAACGCCCCGTGTAGGCCTTGGTCGAGTCATAGCCGAGCACGGCAAGGTTCGCCGTGTCGCTTCCCGGCTGCATGCCCGGCGCGATAGTCTGGACAAGCCCGACGCGCCCGCGCGCCGCCAGGGCATCCATGGTCGGCGTGTCGGCAAATTCCAAAGGCGT
The DNA here is from genome assembly GCA_964455335.1 of uncultured Marvinbryantia sp. Classification (GTDB taxonomy): domain Bacteria; phylum Bacillota; class Clostridia; order Lachnospirales; family Lachnospiraceae; genus Marvinbryantia. The sequence goes on along the minus strand of CAYVVW010000222.1, from coordinate 1,350 downwards.
GCGCCCGCCTAGGGAGGCAATCGGCTCATCCGCCATGCCATCTCCCAAAACAACCACATATTTCATAACAGATACGCTCCCGATCCCGTCAAAATTCCCGCCCGTTCCCCCCGCCATAGGTGTTGCCGCCCGATGACCGGTGCACGGTCGTCCTCCCCGCGTCGCCCCCGCCGTTCTGCGGCGGTGGCGGCGGATCCTCGATTCTGCGTGCCGTCTCAAATTGGTTGACCAGCAGATCCTGGCGGTGCCGCACTTGGAAGTCCGCTTTCCCATCCATCTCATAGGCATACCGTTGAACCGTGCGGTAGCGGTGGCGCGCCCCTAGGCAGACCGCGGCCGCGGCCGCGAGGGAACCGCACGCGGACAGCGCCCACTCCCACCCCCGCAGGGATCGATGGCGCGTGACGCGCCCCGTCTCGGTGTCATACACATATTGCCCGTCCGGGATGCCGCTCGCAAAAAACTGCTGCGCCGCTTTGAGCATGGCATACATGGCCTGCCCGTAGCTGCCCTGGCGCGCATATCCAAATCCCGCGTCGTAGACCGACTCCTCCCGGCTGTCCGTGATGTAGTAGATGGCGTCGCCCTGCGTCACGAGGTTCAGCTCGCGGTTGTCCATGTCAATGAAAAAAGCGATGCCGCCTTTTGCATCCTCCTCGGGATATCCCATCTCCTCATACATCTGCTCCAGGTAATCCCTGGACGACATGCCGCGGGTGTCGTCCGCCGTCAGGACAAACACATGGAACGCCATGTCCCTGGCAATGTCCGACGCAAGGTTTGCGATGCCGGCCGCCTCATTTTCCGAAAATAACTGCGCGTAGTCTTGCACGTCTGATCTGGCCTTTGCCTGGGCGGATGCGCCAAACGCAAGAAAAACCAAGGCCATGAGCAAGACGGCCGAAAAAAACGCCCCGGGCCTTTTCTTTTCTTTTTGCCTTACCATAGAAAATACCCTCCCGCGAGCAAGATGGCAAACAGCGGCAAAAAGATGCCCAAAAACAAACAGGCCATGCGCTTTTTGTCCACGGGCAGCACGCCCGCGACCTTCCCCGTCTGGCCATTCATCGCATAATAATAGAGGGCGCCGTCCGACCCTTTGTAGGTCAAGACCCAGACAGGGAGCAGCAGATACCGCCACGTTTCCTTTCGGATGCGCACATCCTGCGCCGTCTCCTGCACGGTGGCATATCCCGTGACAGATGCGCGCATCATCTGGCGCGCGTGCGCGTCCACTTCCCGGCGCACGTCCGCGCTCATCTGCTCCTGGCCGATGTCGCGCTTTTCCGCCTGGAATCCGGACAGATACCCCATGGAAAATTCCTTTGCCTCCGCGAGCCGAAACGGCTG
>CAYVVW010000221.1:0-2605 GCA_964455335.1 uncultured Marvinbryantia sp. | reverse complement strand
GAGCATCTGGCTGTGCGAGGACACGGCGGATTCCCGGTCAGACACCATCAACCGGTATTCCTTCACTGAGGAGTGCCTAAGAGGCGACTACCACGAGAAAAAAGAGAACTACGACCTGATGTCGGTCGTTGTAATGCGTCTTGGAAGCAACGGAGAAAACAGCAAGGATGATGCCATCCGTCTGCTGAGCAAGCTGTTCTCGACGGAACTGGGCTACGAAAAAAAACTGGGCACGTTGCAGGACGAGTTCCACATCAGCGTGACAAAGGAAATCAGCAAGGAGGTGCTGGACGTGTGCAACCTAAGTACGGGCGTGTTCAATAAAGGTATGCAAAAAGGCATGCAAAACGGTATACGAACAGGAGAAATGAAAAAGGCGAAAGAAACGGCCTATCGTCTCCATGGAAAGGGAATGTCATTGGATGACATCTCTGAAATGATTGATGTCAGCGCGTCCACCGTTCAGGAATGGCTCTCAGAACCGCAGATGACACCTGCAAAATAGGATGGTCGATTGACTTTTCGGGCGCGGGATCGTATGATAGGAGGCAAGCGTCAATGAGCCATGCGTTTCGTGCGCGCGCAAAAAAGCGTGGCTCGTTGGCGACGAAATCATGATAAACAAAGAGAGGTTTCACACATGATGCAAGGAAGAACCCACACATGCAATCAACTGCGTATCGGCGACGCGGGCGCGGCCGTGACGCTCGTCGGCTGGTACGAAAATCTCCGAAAGGTGAGCAAGAACCTCGGGTTTTTGATTTTGCGCGACTATTATGGGGTCACGCAGGTAGTCATCGAGACCGAGGAGATGATGCAGGCCGTCGACGCAATCCACTATGAGTCCACGATTCGTGTGCAAGGCACGGTGCGCGAGCGCTCCAACAAGACGGACACCGTCGCGACGGGGGAAGTCGAGGTCGTGCCGGACACAATCGAGGTGCTGGGAAAGTGCGTCTACAATGAGCTGCCTTTTCCCATTGCGCGATCCAAAGAGGCCGATGAAAACACGCGCCTGAAGTACCGTTACCTGGACTTGCGCAACCCCGCTGTGAAAAGCCGCATGACCTTGCGCAGTAACGTCATTGCGTGCTTGCGCTCCAGCATGATCGCGCACGATTTTCTGGAAATCACGACGCCGATCCTCACCTGCTCCTCCCCAGAGGGCGCAAGGGACTACCTCGTACCGTCCCGCAACCACCCCGGGAAGTTTTACGCGCTCCCGCAGGCGCCGCAGCAGTTCAAGCAGCTCCTGATGGCGTCAGGGTTTGACCGCTACTTCCAGATTGCCCCCTGCTTCCGCGACGAGGACGCGCGCGCGGACCGCTCTCCGGGCGAGTTTTACCAGCTCGACATGGAAATGGCGTTCGCGAGCCAGGACGACGTGTTCGCCATTTTGGAAGATGTGCTCCCGCCCATTTTTGCAAAATATGGGATTTACCAGAATGTCTCCCGCGCGCCATTTCGCCGTATTCCTTACCGGGAAGCCATGGAGACGTATGGAACGGACAAGCCAGACTTGCGCATTGACCTGACCGTGCAGGACGCGACCGCGTGCATGGCGGATTGCGGGTTTGCCCCCTTTGCCGGCCAGACGGTTAAAGCCATCGTTGTGTCCGATTTTGCGGGAACGCGAAAGGCCATCGACAAGTGGGCTGCCGACGTGGAAGTGCAAAGCGCAAACAAGGCCTATTGGTTCCGCCTGGATGCCGACGGGGCGCTGGTCGGCGGCATTTCCAAGTTTTTGCAGGAAAGAAAGGACGCCGTCAGTGCCGACTTGGGGCTGCGCGCGGGGGATTTTGTCGCGCTTTGCGCAGGGGATCGGGGTGTCGCGGAAAAAACATCCGGGGTGATGCGCAAGCTGCTCGGCGCGCTCTGCCCGAACCACGTGCAAAAAGACCGCTATGACTTTTGCTGGATTGTGGATTTCCCCATGTACGAGATCGGCGAGGAATCCGGAAAATTGGAATTTTGCCACAACCCCTTCTCCATGCCCCAGGGAGGCATGGACGCGCTCCTTGCGCAGAATCCTATGGACATTCTCGCCTACCAGTATGACCTCGTTTGCAATGGGGTCGAGCTGTCCTCCGGCGCGGTGCGAAACCATGATCCGGAAATCATGGTCAAGGCCTTTGAGATCGTCGGCCTCGGCGAGGAGGACGTCAAAGCGAAATTCCCGGCCATGTACCACGCATTTTGCTACGGCGCGCCGCCCCACGCGGGCATTGCCCCGGGCGTGGACCGCATGGTGATGCTGATTGCGGGGGAAGAGAGCATCCGCGAGATCATCCCCTTCCCCATGAACAAGCAGGCGCAGGATGTGATGATGGGCGCGCCCGCCCCGGTCGACGCGCAGCAGCTTGCGGATGTCCACATCCGCGTCGAGCTGCCAAAGGGAGCACCGCAAGAGACAGGCGCGGCGGGCAGGGCAGATACCGCAGACGAGAACTAAGGCAAGGAAGCAAGAAAAAGCCCATTTCAAGATGCCTACGGATTGTGGAATGCGAAGCACGGAACAATCCGCAGGCATCTTTTTACCGTAACATCATATCATGATGTAAGGGCAAAAACCTTTTGTAAAAAATATTGCTGATATCAGCGAATG
>CAYVVW010000220.1:0-2605 GCA_964455335.1 uncultured Marvinbryantia sp. | reverse complement strand
GTCCCGGCACATCAAGGGAATAGCGACCAAACATACAGCCCACAGCATAGGAGATCAAACTGACGATCACATCACGCTTCGTCAAGGTATAATTGCTGCCATTCATACTCTCGGGAATGTCCTCTTTTGTATCAAAAATGCGGCGCACAGTGACATCCTTGTCCGCAACTTCCGGAGTCAGCTCGTCCTGCAAACCATAGATGTCAATGAAGATGCGGTTCAGTTCCTCCTCGTTGGTTTTTAAGGTCTGGAAACGGTCCTCGCACTCATTTTGTCATGCGGTAAAGGATTCCGCCACGGACGGCAGACCTCGCAAGAGCGGGTGACATTGGAAATCCCAGGAAGTTTCAAAGGAATCCCAGTCTCGTTTTGAAATTTCAAGACAACGATCGGGTATTTCGTTGTTTGTCATTCTCAAAACCGAAAATTCCCCCTGCCGCATTAGAGATCATTGACCTACTATCTGTAGCTCTAAACGATATTTTACTACTTGATATGACCGACCATGTTACACCACTCAAAAAATATAGGTGTGTATTAAAGATTCTCCTTGACCAACTTGTTGTCTTCGGATCTTTTGGATTATGTGTAACCCAGTGCTTTATTTCTGCACCATTATTTTCCCAATTCACCAAATACTCAAGATTTCCATACCAGTTCCTATATTCACATCCCTTTTGAAATAGAAACCACTTTCCATCATCTTCTCCGTTTTGAGCTATTTTCTCTACGTTGACTTCCCAAAAAAATCTAAGGAATCTTTCATTATCACCTGTTGATAGTCCACTACTCGATTCGTATTTTTCACCTATTGTCTGCTCACTTCCGAGCAGTCGAATGAATGCACCGCTCACCCAATACGCCACTGGAGATCCGGGGATTTTGGTGAAGTTTGACTGCATGGCGGTGTAACGGTTTGCGCCGGAGAGGAACAGTTCTCCTTTCCCGCCCTGGGAAGTCGGCCCAATTAAGCGACAGTAAACTCCTTGATAGTCCTCGACATGGCTTTTCCGCAGCACAAAACTTGTCGTCTGCACCACATCGCCGCCGATTTCCTCAAATGCCCGTGACCCAAAGTGCGCCATATTGACGGTATCGCTCAGTAAAAGTTTTTGACGCAGCTTTTCAAAGCTGGATAGAAACATCCAACTATGCTGGGTAATCATCGCCTGAAATCCGTCTTTTTTTGCAAATTCCCCGCATCGTTCCATAAATACCGCAAACAAATCCGATTTACTGTCCGGATAGTGCTTTTTCACATACCCACTAAGCACTGCGCTCTGACCACTACTCCCCATATACGGCGGATTTGTCACCACCGCATGGTATTTCTGCGCCAATGCCTGTGCCACTTGCACCAACGGTTTGATTCGATCCAGAACCGCATTTTTGTGCACGGAAATGTCCTGCTCCACATCCTCCAAGCGGACATGGAGCATCCCCCAATCCTGCGGCGTGACCGTCAGGATCGAGCCATATTCCTTTGCGTCATGGAGCTCTTTTGCGATCGTTCCCCATCGCTTTTTTCAGCTCCGGCCGCCCCGCGCGCGCGTCGATGTCCAGCCCCCAGAGGTTTTTCTCAATGATCCCCACAACCGCCTCACGGGTCGTATATCCATAGGACTGGTAGATCTGCACAAGTACGTCAAACAGGTAGCAGAGGATGTGGCCGCTGGAATTTTCTCTTTGGTAATCTTGATGTTTTTCTTCAGGTCCGCGAATGCCTGTTCTTTTGGCTCGGTGTTGTAGTACTGGTACAGCCAGCCGAGGATATGCACCTGGTCCAGCCAATCGCGCTCCGGGATCAGGGCGACCATCTGCTCGATCGCGCTGCCCTCGCGCAGCAGGAAATCCGGAAGCAGCAGCTCCGTATAGTCCGCAATCTTCTGGAACATCCCCGGCAGGATTTGGTTCAGCGCGTTGCACTGGACGATGAGGAGGTATTTGAACAGTTCCTCTTCCCTGTTTTCGTTTTTCAGTTCATAGACCTTGTCCATGTCCAGGCCGTCCAGGTCCAGGTGGATGGCCTCGGTCAAAATCTGCGGCCTGAACGCGCCCTCGTCATTGGTGAACACACGGACATGGCTTGGCAGGTAGCCGTTGACCTCCATAAAGCGCAGGGCTGCAAAGCGGTTGAACCAGGTGTAGGCGACCTCCTCCATGACCTGTTCGTAGACCTGCTCGCTTACTTTGCGGATCAGTGCCTGGCGCTGTTTCTTTTCGACATCGAAAAGAGGCCGTCCGTTCACGCTGGCCGCATCCGGGTCAGCCATATGGTCCGCCGCGATGTCGTATTGCAAAGCCTTCTTGGAGACGCGCTCGCTGAGCTCACGCCTTGCCCAGATGGCCTATTTTTTGATTGCGTTTTTGTCCATCTGATTGATCCTTTCGATTGCCCCGATGTCCTTTGAGAGGTCCTTTTCAAGTTGACCAGTACAAAAGCAACGAACCGGAACGTGCATTTCGCCGGTTCGTTGCTTTTGCCCAAGCTATTTTGCGGGTGTCACTTGCGGATCGGAGAGCCAGTTCCTTACCACGTCCACGCTCACATTGACCGCCTTGGCAATATTTTCTACCGTTAGCCCCATTTTCTGAAGCTCGTGAG
>CAYVVW010000219.1:0-2727 GCA_964455335.1 uncultured Marvinbryantia sp. | reverse complement strand
CATCTGCGCGAAGTGTTACGGCGCGAACATGGCGACCGGCGAGGCCGTCCAGGTGGGCGAGTCCGTGGGCATCATTGCCGCGCAGTCGATCGGCGAGCCGGGCACGCAGCTGACCATGCGCACGTTCCACACAGGCGGCGTTGCGGGCGGCGACATCACGCAGGGTCTCCCGCGCGTGGAGGAGCTTTTTGAGGCGAGGAAGCCGAAGGGACTTGCCATCATCTCCGAGATTGCGGGAACTGTCGAGATACGCGACTCCAAAAAGAAGCGCGAGATCGTGGTGGCAAACCAGGAGTCCGGCGAGGCAAAGACGTATTTGATCCCCTACGGGGCGCGCATCAAGGTGCCGGACGGCGCGGTCATCGAGGCGGGCGACGAGCTGACCGAGGGCAGCGTCAACCCCCACGATATTTTGAAAATCAAAGGGGTGCGCGCCGTGCAGGACTACATGCTGCAGGAAGTGCAGCGCGTGTACCGCCTGCAGGGCGTGGAGATCAATGACAAGCACATCGAGGTGATCGTGCGCCAGATGTTGAAAAAGACCCGCGTGGAGACCAGCGGGGACACGGGGCTTCTGCCGGGCACGGTGGTGGATATCTTAGACTTTGACGACGCCAACCAGGAAGTGGCCAGCACAGGGGGCGAGCTTGCAGAGGGCAAGCCGGTGATGCTCGGCATCACAAAGGCGGCCTTGGCGACGAACTCGTTCTTGTCCGCCGCGTCGTTCCAGGAAACGACAAAGGTACTGACCGAGGCGGCCATAAAAGGGAAAGTTGACCCGCTGATCGGCTTAAAGGAAAATGTGCTGATCGGAAAACTGATTCCTGCCGGCACGGGCATGAAGCGTTACCGCAACGTGCATCTCAACTCTGACTTCATGCCGGAGGAAGAGGACGATGCGGATCAGATGGACGGCGATGTCTCGGATATGTTTGCCGCGAGAAGCCGCTATGGCAAGGATGCCGCGTTTGATGACTATGAGGATGAGCTAGACGAAGAAGACGAGGACTACGGCGACTACGAGGAGGAGCCGGCGGACGAAGACGCGTCCTATGGCGATGCCTACGAGGAAGAACCGGCGGACGAAGACGCGCCCTATGGCGATGCCTATGACGATGAGCCGGCAGGCGCGGATAGCAACGGCGCGCAGGCAGATTCTGACGGGAATGGCGCCTAAGAAGGTGGGATAGGGATGACGCCGGCACTGCGACGCAGTGTCGGTGTCATTTGCAAGAGATGGCATACACAGCATACGCAGATGTTTTCCGTATCATTTGTAAGGGAAGGGTTTGCAGGGGAAATGGGGGAGAGAGGATGAAGCTATCGCGTTTATTGGAGCGGATCTCCTATGCTTGGGTGCAGGGGCCGGACGTGGACGTGGCCGAGATCGCCAACGATTCCAGGCTGGTCGTGCCGGGAAGCCTGTTTTTTTGTGTCAAGGGGGCGGTGTCGGACGGCCATGCCTTCGTGGCGGATGTCATAGGCAAGGGGGCAGCCGCCCTTGTCGTGCAGGACGAGGTGGAGGCACCGCCGGAAGTGGCCGTCATCCGCGTGGAGGATACGCGCTATGCCATGGCGTGGATTGCCGCCGCGTGGTATGGGTACCCAGCGGAAAAACTCAAGGTGATCGGCGTCACCGGCACGAAGGGCAAAACGACCACGACCTATCTCATCCAGTCGATTTTGGAGGCGGCGGGGCACAAGACCGGCCTTATCGGCACCATTGAGGCGATCGTGGGAGACGAAGTGTTTCCGGCAAAAAATACGACGCCCGAATCCCTCACCATCCAGCGCTATTTTGCGCAAATGGTGGAGCAGGGATGCGACAGCGCGGTGATGGAGGTCTCCTCGCAGGGGCTAAAATTGCACCGCACGGCGGCGATTCCCTTTGAGATCGGCATTTTTACAAACCTGGAGCCAGACCACATCGGCCCCGCGGAGCATGAGGACTTCGCGGACTATTTGCAGTGCAAGTCGCGCCTGTTCCGCCAGTGCAGGCTGGGCATCGTCAATGCAGACGACAGGCACGTGGGGGAAATCCTGGAGGGGCATACCTGCGACGTGGAGACGTATGGGTTTTCCCCAGGGGCGGATTTTCGCGCGGTCAACGCAAAATTGGTGTCCGCGCCGGGGATGCTCGGCATTTACTACCATGTCACCGGAAAAAGGGAAGTGTCCGTGGAAGTGGACATTCCGGGGAAATTCAGCATTTACAATTCCCTGGCGGCGATTGCGGTGTGCGACCGCTTCGGCGTGGGCAACGAGGAAATGGTGGGGGCGATCCGCAAGGCACGGGTGAAGGGGCGCATTGAGATGGTCAAGGTCTCGGACGCGTTCACGCTGATGATTGATTACGCGCACAACGCCATGGCCTTGGAGAGCCTGCTGACCACCTTGCGGGAATACGAGCCAAAGCGCCTGGTCTGCGTGTTCGGCTGCGGGGGCAACCGCGCGAAATCGCGGCGGTTTGAGATGGGGGAAGTGTCCGGGAAATATGCGGATTTTACCATCATTACGTCGGACAACCCGCGGTTTGAGGAGCCCATGGACATCATCGGGGATATTGTGACGGGCATCCAAAAAACGAGCGGCGCCTACATCACCATCCCGGACCGCAAAGAGGCGATCGCCTACGCAATCCGCCATGGGCAGCCCGGGGACGTGATCGTCCTCGCCGGCAAGGGGCATGAGGATTACCAGGAAATCCGCGGGGTCAAATATCCCATG
>CAYVVW010000218.1:0-2774 GCA_964455335.1 uncultured Marvinbryantia sp. | reverse complement strand
GAGCGTGTTTCCGAGAAAAAACTGCTTTCCGTTATCCATCCGGATGCTCACGTCGCTTGTCCCGCGCCAGTTTCCTGTGCAGGGGGATGTGATGATCGTGCCACTTTGTCCGCCGAAAACCTTGGCAATCTCGTTTACTTTTTCTTGCAGGGAAAGCCCTAAATAGCCCTCCGCAATTTCCTCTTTCAATTTTTGAAACAATTCGCTTTCCATCGTATTTTTCTCCTTTCTTCGTTTTCCACAAAAGAACTTTTGCGGCCTTTGCATTTGATTTTTGGCACAAAAAAACGGCCTGCAAGTCGTTATATTGCTTCGCAAGCCGGATTTTGTCGTGTGTTTAATTTCTAAATGCTAATCTAAATTCTGTGCTTAGTTTAGCACACCGCCAGCGAAAGTGCAAGGGCTAACTTTGGTGCAGGGGCCGGGCCTTCCGGCCGCATCTCTTTTCCTGCAAAATGGAACATGGCCCCAGGGAAAATCCCCAAAGCCATGCCGCATTACCTAAACTAAACTTTTGTGCCTGATGCTACTTTTTCCACACTGCCGCTATAATGCGCAATCAATGCCCTTAATCCGCCTGCGTCAATGGTAATGGGCTGTGTATCCCCGTACCAATGGCTAAGCTGTGCACCGTAGTGCATTTTATGCGGTACCTCCTCGTGTGATAGCATTTTTTCCAATGTTTTTATCATATAAGCGTCCATTTTCTTCCTTCCTCTGTTTGCTCGACGATCATGCCGCGTCGCCAGTCCTAAGTTCCTGTGCCATCTGATTAAGATGTGCCATGTGAATGACATTTGTGCCAAGATACACGGCCTTCCCGTCACTGCCCGTTGGTAGATCCAACGATGCGTAAAACTGGACATTAGGCGCATCCAGCCGTTCGTCCCAGCTATAGGTCGTGACCAAAAGGCCAATCACCGTAAGCGCCATCATCCGGTCCGTCTTGTCGATGAAGGTAGCAACCGTATGCGCTGATGTTTCTCCCTTCTTGAGGTCATCCCGATAAATTCCCTCCAGCGTTTTTAGCGCCTCTCTTACGAGGCGATAGTCACTGTACATTTCGCTTCTCCTCCTCTTGCAAAAAAAACAGACTAATTCCTGTCCGTCTCGTTTTCTTTTCCATGTACCTTTGCCTACTTCACTGCGGGAAGCACGCCGTTTGCACCAAATTCGTGCAGCAGGCCGTATTTCTTCGCCATGCGTTGAAAATATTCGCTAGCCTTTTCCTCATCATCTGCGCTCAGCGCACCTTCTGATACCTTCTGCTGGTACAGGGTGGCCTCATCTCTGATCCTGCCTTGCCGCCGCCGAAACCTCTCCGGCTTGTACTTTTTGTGTTTTCTCTTATGTTTTGACATGCTGTCCCTCCTTCGTCTCCAGGTTTTTGATGAGCATAAAAATCCCTCGCTTCAGTTCATCCACAGCTTTATCATCCATGGCCAGATAGGCGTAGTCCCACATCACGAGGAGTTCACGCACCAAATCATTGGCCTTTTCCCTGTTAGCCTTTGCAAAGTCTAAGGGCGGAATAAAGAAATGCTGATCATCCGTATAGTCGCTGACAAGCAGCAGAGCCTCCATCAAGTCGGCGTAGGAAAAACTCACACCCGGTGTAAACTGCTTCATTGCACCGTCCCATGTTCTGATGTCATACTTGGCGTGGGTCGGGTCCTTAAAGGCGCATCGTGTAAAGCAGACCTTCCGTCCGCTTTCCCTACCAAGCGTGGCATAGATGTTGTACAGGAAAAATTCGATCTTGCCGAACTTGCCGCTGTGCACCGGTTCCTTTACCTCGCTCTCACCAAGCTGCACGCCGCAGAGAAGAAGTGTCGCTGCCATGGAAGGTGTCAAGCACACGCCGTTTTTCGGTTCTCCGTCCTTCCAGAGGCGAATGTCAAGCACTTGATCACCTGTTATCAGGCTGCCGCGTCTTGCTGACTGGTCGTCATCATCCCAGACCATGAGACTAAATGTATAATTTCCTGCCCTGCCGTACTCCTTGATCTTCTCCACTTCTAATCACCCGACCTTTGCCATAACCCATGCTGCAACTGTGCTGACCATTAAAGTCAGCATAATTACTGCGCTTGCTTCAAGGATGAACCCGAATGCGTTTTTGCGTGCTTTTCTTAATAAATCCTTTATCATTGTTCCCTTCTCCTTCCATTTCTTTCCTCCGCAAAAAAATCTTTTACGGCATTAGATGAGTCCGTTTTCCCGAAACTCGGTTACAAGGCCGTACCGCTGGGCGAGTTTTTCAAAATGTGCCGCATAGTCACAAAGTTCGCTCCAGTAGTAGATGGCCCCATCGGAAAATGTTTGCTGAAACGCCATCGCTTCCGCACGTGCCGCTTCCTTCCCTTTTTTATACCGCTCTCTACTCGTCATCTCGTCATCTCCTTTCCTTTCTTCCGGTTGGAGTTCCAACCGGCGATTTTACTGCATTTTGGGCATAAAAAAACGGCCTGCAAGTCGGTATATTGCTTTGCAAGCCGGATTTTATTGTGTTGTTTAATTTCTAAATGTTAATCTAAATTCTGTGCTTAGTTTAGCACACAGGGGATGGGATTGCAAGAGGTTTTTGGGGGTTTACAGTCGCCGCGCGGGTTTGTCTGCCTCGTTTTTATCTCCTGAACAACTCCACATATATATTTGTGCTACCAAGTGTAAAACATCGGCGGAGCATTTTGTATCCCGCCGATGTTTTATGTCGCTACAGACCCAGAATATATTTTCTCAACCATCGAATTAATTTCCTTATGTAAATTATC
>CAYVVW010000217.1:0-2792 GCA_964455335.1 uncultured Marvinbryantia sp. | reverse complement strand
ATACGGCCAAGCAGCGCGGACACCTCGGACCCCGCCTGGGTAAACCGGAAAATATTGTCGATAAACAAAAGCACGTCCTTGCCGCCCTCGTCGCGGAAATACTCCGCCATCGTAAGGCCGGTCAGACCCACGCGCATCCTCGCCCCGGGCGGCTCGTTCATCTGCCCGAATACCATGGTCGTCTTGTTGATGACGCCCGATTCTTCCATTTCGTGATAGAGGTCATTGCCCTCGCGCGTGCGCTCGCCCACGCCCGTGAATACGGAATACCCGCCGTGCTCGGTGGCGATGTTGCGGATCAGCTCCTGGATGAGCACCGTCTTTCCAACGCCCGCGCCGCCAAAGAGGCCGATCTTTCCCCCTTTTTGGTAAGGGCAGAGCAAATCCACCACCTTGATGCCGGTCTCCAGCATCTGCGTGGAAGTCGCTTGTTCCTCAAAGGCGGGGGCTTCGCGGTGAATCGGCATGTAACGCACGTCTGTCGGGGTCTCTTTGTTGTCGATCGGCTCCCCGATCACGTTGAAGATGCGCCCCAGGGTCTTTTCCCCGACGGGAACGCGGATCGGCCCTCCGGTCGCGACCGCGCCCATCCCGCGCACCAGGCCGTCTGTCGGCCCCATGGCGATGCATTTGACCGTGTCATCCCCCAAATGCTGCGCCACTTCCGCCACGAGCGTCTCTTGGTTGCTTCTCTTGATCTCTATCGCATCATAAATGCCAGGCAATTTCCCTTCCGGGAACTTGATGTCCAAGACCGCCCCCACAATCTGTGTGATCTTGCCCTTGATTTGTTCTGACATGGTCTGTAACGCTCCTATCCCCCGATGCTAGCGAATCGCCTCCGCACCGGCTATAATTTCGGTTAACTCCTGCGTGATGGAACTCTGCCGCGCGCGGTTGTATTGCAAGGAGAGTTTTGCGATCATTTCCTCCGCATTGCTCGTGGCGGAGTCCATGGCCTGCATACGCGCGCCATTTTCGCTCGCCACCGCCTCCACCAGCGCGCCAAACAAGATGCTGGTCACATATTTTGGCACGACGATGTCCAGCGCCTCGTCCTCGTTCGGCTCATAATTCATCGGCGCGTGCATGGACTTCTCCCGCTCGCGCGTCTTGTGCGTGCCCGCCTCGATCTCCTCTGCGGAAAATTCCACCGGAAGCAGCTTCATGAGGGTCGGGACATGGGAAACCGTATTTTTGAACGCGGTATATGCCACGTAAATCTCGCCGATCTCGCCGTCGACAAACGCCCGCAGCACCTCCGCGCAGATCTGGGCGGCATCGGAATACAGGGGGTTGTTGATGACGTCGCTGTAATCCGCACGCACGTGATACCCCCTCTTTTCCAGAAATTCCTTGCCCTTTCTGCCGATGGTGACCAGCTCGACCGCGCTTTTTTCAAACCCGCCGTCCGTGACGAGTTTTTCCACGCCGGAATTGTACCCGCCCGCAAGGCCGCGGTTGGACGTGATCACGAGGATGCACTTTTTGTCGGAAGCGCCGGACATCAGGTACGGGTGCGAAATCTCTCCCGAACGCGACAAAATGTGCGCGACCGTCCGGTACATCTTTTCAAAATAGGGCTTTGCCTGCTCCGCCCTGCCCTTGGCCTTTTGCAATTTGACGGTCGATACCAGCTTCATGGCCTTTGTGATCTGGCCAATATTGGAGACGCTGGTCCTGCGCCTTTGTATGTCCCGCATGGACGCCATGTGCCGTCACCCCTCATTTCACAAATTTTTTCTTGCACTCCCCGATGGCCGCAATGAGCAACTGCTCCGTGTCCTGGTCGATCGTCTTTGTCTCCCGAATGGCCTGCGGGATCTCCGGATATTTCGTCTGGACAAGCTCCAGCAAGGCGTCCTGGAATGCCAGCACGTCCTCTAAGGCAATGTCCAGCAAATGCTGCCTGGTCGCCGCGTAGATGATCAGGATCTGGTGCTCCACCGGCATCGGGCAATACTGCGGCTGTTTTAAGACCTCGCGGATGCGCTCGCCCTGCGCCAGCTTGTTTTTGGTGTCCTCGTCCAGCTCGCTGCCGAACTGGGAAAAGGCCGCCAGCTCGCGGTATTGCGCCAGCTCCACGCGGATCGGCGCGGCAATCGACTTCATCGCCTTGATCTGCGCCGCCCCGCCCACGCGCGACACGGAAAGCCCCGCGTTGACAGCCGGCCGGAAACCGGCATTGAACATCTCCGTCTCCAGGTAAATCTGCCCGTCCGTGATGGAAATGACATTGGTCGGGATGTATGCGGACACGTCGCCCGCCTGCGTCTCGATGATGGGCAATGCGGTCAGCGACCCGCCGCCCAGCTCGTCCGAGAGTTTCGCCGCGCGCTCCAACAGGCGGGAGTGCAGGTAAAACACGTCGCCCGGGTATGCCTCTCTGCCCGGCGGGCGGCGCAAAAGCAGGGACAGCGTGCGGTAAGCCACGGCGTGCTTGGAAAGATCGTCGTAAATGATCAGCACGTCGTCGCCGTTTTCCATCCACTCCTCGCCGATGGCGCATCCGCTATACGGCGCGATATATTGCAGCGGGGCAAGCTCGCTCGCCGTGGACGCCACCACGGTGGTATAATCCATCGCCCCGGATTCTTCCAAAGTCTTGACAATATTGGCAACGGTAGAGGCCTTTTGGCCGATGGCCACATAGATGCATTTCACGCCCTGCCCCTTTTGGTTGAGGATCGTGTCAATGGCGATGGCCGTCTTGCCCGTCTGGCGGTCGCCGATAATCAGCTCGCGCTGGCCGCGCCCGATCGGCACCATGGAGTCGATGGCCTTGATGCCCG
>CAYVVW010000216.1:0-2816 GCA_964455335.1 uncultured Marvinbryantia sp. | reverse complement strand
GTTCCGGTTGCCGTTGTAGGCTTTCGGGGAAAGCCCGGTGATTTTTTTGAATACCCTGGAAAAATGCGCCATGTCCAAAAAGCCCACTGCATCCGCCACGTCGCCGATGTGCAGGGCGGGATTTTTCAAGAGTTCCTTTGCGGCTTCCACGCGGATGGTATTGAGCAGCTCGGAAAAACTCTGCCCGGTGTGTCCGTTCAGCAGCTTGCTTAAATGCCATTGGCTCACATAGGTGTGGTCCGCCACATCTTTGAGCGTGATTTTTGGCGATAGTTCTCCCGCATATAGGAGAGCGCATTTTTCACAAGAAAGCTGCCGGCCTGTGATTCGCCATCCGGCTCTCTTTTGGGCGCTTCCTTCGCTTCGCCGCCATGGTCCGGAAGAATCCCTTTCTTTTTCAGCTTTGCCGTCATGGCTTCCAATGCCTCTTCCAGTTCCTCCATCGTGGAGGGCTTTAAGATAAAACGCGCCACGCCTAAGCGGATCGCCTGCTGCGCCAGGTCAAAGTCGCGGTAGCCGGTGAGAATGGCAAGCTCTGTGTCCTCAAATTCCGACTTTAAGGCCGCCGCCATCTTTAGGCCGTCCATTTTTGGCATATAGATGTCGGAGAATACAATATGCGGGCGCAGCCGGCGGATCAGTTCCAGCCCTTCCCGTCCGTCGGAAGCGGTCCCTGCCACCTCGCAGCCATAGGCTGCCCACGGCACGAGCTTTTTCAGGCCGGTGACGATGACCGGCTCATCATCGATAATGACTACCTTGTACATAACGCACCACTTCTTTTCTTTGGATCACCCTTTGATTGCGCCCGCGACCATTCCCTTGATGATGTATTTTTGCAAAAATGCGTATAAAATCAGCACCGGCACGATCACGATCGTGACTGCGGCGGCCATCAGGCCATAGTTTGTGCCCTCCATCGCGGTCAGTTCTTTTAACAGGCGGGTGATGGCCCAATGCTTTTGGACGCGCAGGAAAAAGGACTGCATAAACAGGTCGTTGTAACTCCACAAAAATGTGAAGATCGCGACGGTCGCAAACGACGGCTTCGCGAGCGGCATCACGATTTTGCGGTAGATCTGAAACGGGTTGCACCCCTCGATATAGCCGGCTTCCTCCAGTTCCAGAGGAAGGCTTTGGATGTAGCCGGAGAGCACGATGATCGCAAAGGACAGATTTCCCGCGATCTGCGGCAAGGCGCAGGAGAGCAGGGAAACCCATCGGCTGCTGGTATTGACGATGCCCCAGGACGCCTCCATGCGAAACACCGGAACGATGGTCGCAAAGGAGGGAAACATCATGCTGGCGACCACGATCGACTTTAGCAATTTCCTTCCCCGAAAATGATAGCGCACAAGCGCGAAAGCTGCAAGCCCCGCAAGCAGCATGACGAGGAGTGTCACGCTTCCGGAGAGAACCAGGCTGTTCAGGTATGCGCCGAGGATCGGCACGCGGTCAAAGGCCCTCTTGTAGTTGGCCAGGGTAAACATGTCCCCAAGCGGGAGGGAAAAGGAGTCTTCAATAATCAGGTTTTTTGCCTTAAAGGAATTGATTGCCACCCAGAACAGCGGGTAGATCGTGGTCAGCGCCCAGAAAACCAGCAAGGCGTAAACGGGGACCATCCAGGCTTTTTTTCGTGTTGTTTCATGTGACCCATCCCCCTTTAGTAATCTTTTTCGCGAAAGACGGTGTTTACCACTTTGGAAGAAACCACGCCCAAAACGACGATCAGAACCGCGATCGCGCAGCCGTAATCGGTGTTGCGCGCCTCGCACGCCCAGTAATACATATAAGTGCTTGTAAGCCAGGTTTTATTAAGCGGCATTCCCTTCGGGAACATGATCCAGGGAAGGTCATATGCCTTTAACGCGCCCGTGACGGCGAGCACCACACAGGTACAGATCACGTTGTGAAGCAGCGGGAGCGTGATGTAGCGAATCCGCTGAAATCGGCTCGCCCCATCGATCGAGGCGACTTCATAGAGATCCGACGGGATATTGTTCAGCCCCGTGATCAGGATGACAAAATAGAAGCCGACATATTGCCACATGACGGGAATCATCATGGTGATGAGCGCCCGGTCCGGCGCTTTCCAGTCGATCAGCTCTGTCTGCCCAAACATCTCTAAAATCTGGTTCAACATGCCCTTGTCGCGCAGGAAAATCAGGTTGAACAAAAGGCCGAGCGCCGTCGCGGAGATGACGATGGGAAAGAAGTAGACCACGCGGAAAAACTTTGCCCCCGTGCGGATTTGATCGACGCAGATCGCGAGCAAAAGCGCGATGCCCACTTGAAAAACCAGCGTGCAGAGCATCAAAATCAGCGTGTTTGCGAGTGCCGTGCGCATCTCTTTGTCTTGGAGCATCTGGGCATAATTGGCATACCACGGATCCAAAAATCCCTTGCTTGGCGTGGCCAGCCCGCCGATCTTTTGGAAGCTATTTAGGATATTCATGAAAAATGGATAATGCAAGAATACGGCCATAAACGCAAACGCCGGGATCAGAAAAAACAAAAGCGGCTGTTTCTTTTTGTAAATGTTTGCGCCCATTTCCTCACCTCTTTCTCTCTCCTTGCAAAAGGGGGATGCCGCAACCGCATCTGGACGTTTTGCCGCATCCCCACCTGTTACTGAAATGATGTTTTACTGCTCGTTGTAGATGGCAAGGCCTTCCGCGACCGCGTCTTCTGCGGAAACCTCGCCGGTGACGATCTGCGGCATCCCATCGAAGGTGGGCACGCGGCGGTGCTGATGTAGTAGCCCATGGACAGGCCGCCGATCAGGTCAGTTGCTTTTCTCTCGCCCTTGCCCGGCA
>CAYVVW010000215.1:0-2839 GCA_964455335.1 uncultured Marvinbryantia sp. | reverse complement strand
TGGAAAGTTCAGGTTTATCCACTTGCAAAGGTCTATAATTTGCGACTTTCCAGAGGTGAAAAACACGTATTTTGTGCCTTTCAACATGTTTAACACGTCCAAATAGTCTTTTAGTTGCCAACATGTGTCGCTTTTGTACGCGCTGCATTCTGTCTGCAAATATGGCGGATCCAGAATAAGAAGCACATTTTGCTGGCCTTTGAACTCGTCGAACAGTTCGCGATAGTCCTTATGTGTTATTTCCAGGCCGTCAAAGTAACCTGTTGCATCATAATGACTGTTTACAGCTCTGTTATAAAACGTTTGCTTTGCGAATTGGTCGTAACTTGTCGCCCAATTGCCTGAAAAAAGCAACGAAGCAGACAGCGTTATATAATCGACCGCACCTGTCTGCTCACTTTCGCGCATGAGCCGCAAACATTGCTGCTTTATGTCGTCAGGTATTCGCTTATTATCTGGAACGCTGGCGACAAGCGGCGCAATTTGTGCGCAGAGCGCATTTGTGCGGTCTATGTTTGCCACACGTCGGTCGAAGTGGTCGAAGTCGTTTAAATTACGCGGGCATTCGGCAGCTGGTCTTTTGCGACGCGCGAAAGTAGCCCGGAGCCGCCGAAAAGGTCGGCCACTGTTGTGATGTCTTCGCAACGCGCCAGCACAGACGCAAACCGCTTAATATAGTACCTTTTTTGCCCTCTGAACGGCAGGGGCGAAGTCTTAAACGCCTTTTTCATCCGGCATAATTCTATTTTTGCACTATTTCCTTGTGAGCTAAGTAAAAAAAAAGATGTAAATTTGCAGTGTTTTATTTGGACTTCGGTCTATTGTGAATCCCTTGATCCCTCACAAGGAGAAAAAAAGGGATTTCCGCAACCTGCTACCAAGACCCTAACACCAGGCTTGCCTTGACAGGGTTAGCGTCGTTTAACGCCGTCCCTTTGCTTTCGTAGCTACCCGCGCGGGGCTATCGGCTCCCGAAAATTTGGTAACTACACAACACAAAGACCATTAACAACGATCTTTTAGCACGGCATACATTGAGTTTCGACCGCAGGGACTTGAAAGTGAGGATTTCTCCCCACTTCCTTTTTTTGTCCCTACTCAACCGAAAACGTGCGTATGTAAACGTGTGTGCATTTCGTTTGCCCGTAAGCGTTAGTAAAAACCTTTTTCGGGGCAAGGTGCAGTTTGAAACGCGCCAGCTCACCGCCCGCGTCTTTGCCGCCCTTGGCGTTGATCTTTGCCACCTGGACGGCCAGGCTAACAAAACCGCTGCGCTTGTAGTTCTTGCCTGTGGTTGTCTTGGTCAGCAGCTTGCGCACACCTGCCAACTTGTACACAGTGCCGCCGACAGCGTTTACAGACACCTGACGCACCAGCCGGCCAGCAATTGAACTGACCTCCCTGTCTATGAGGTCAGCGTCTGCGCCTTTATTGGCCACGTCTATGCACTTGGGCACATACCGTTTCCAGGCTCACCCTTTGACAGGATCACACCCTTATAGTGGACGTATTGCAGCTTTTTTTGGCGTTTTTCTCGTTTGCCCTTGTTCTTGGTGTAGGCGTTGTTGCCGCCCGTTCTGCGCCACCCGCCGCGCTTTTTCTTTCGCAGAAAGATGATTTTTGCGTCGTCGGCCAGCACACCATGGCGCACGTAGAGCGTGCCGCCTACGGTTTTAACCTCGATGTGCATGTTGTCGGTGACAGACACCCACGCAGTCCATTTTTGGTGGTATTGTTGTAATAACGGGCATAGTCTGCGCCCTCGGTTGTAGTGAGCACCTGCTCCACGGTGCTGCCAGCACATTTTACCGTAATGCAGTAATTAGTGAAGCCCAGTACGGCCACGCTGTCGGTGCAGTTCACCACACAGGCGTTTTTAAGGCCGTCTATTTGCCCCTGCGTGGCGTTTGTAAGCGTCAGGCGGTCGAGCTTGCTTGCCAGCGTGTCGGACAGGTACGAAAGCACCAGCGACGGCATGTTGTTGATTTTTTCGGCCAGCGTGGTGTTTGTGGTCAACTTGGTAAAGTCGCCAATTTTGTAAACCTGGGTGTCGGCAGCGTTAGATGTGGCCGCAGCAAACTTGGCCGTGCGCACGGTGCGCGCCTCCTTGTAGATTTCGCCGTCCGCCTCAATGTTTTCCTTTTGGGTTATAACATAGACGTACTTAATGGCGGATGTGAGCTTCGGCGTGGCGGCAATGGGCAGCACTTCGCCGTCCAGAGCCAGCAGCCCCGTGTTTGTGCCGTCAGGCTCCTTTAGTATGACTCTGCCGCCAGCAATGGCAACCACCTCTTGCAACAGTAAAATTTGCTGCTGTATAAATTCCAGCGTTTGGGTTGAAAGCGGGTATTTGCCCTCGCCGTTGTTTGCGGTTTTTACCGTTGTATAAGTTGCTGTTTGCATGATGTTGTTTTTTTAGCTGTTGGCCACATAAATGGCGCGTTTACTTATTAACTTGTATTTGTCCACCAGGGCAGCCACTGCGGGGAGGTTGGTCTGGTAGATCCTGAACGGCACACGCACTATAAAGCTATTTTGCGCAGCGTTAAGCAGTGCCTCATTATAGACCACGGGCACCTTTTCGCCGTTAGCCACTTCGGCGGCGTTGCCGTTTTCGCCGTAGGTCAGCAAAATGCCCGTGCCGTTTTCGGTAATGGCATAGAGCCAGTCGCCCTTGCGCTCAACGTCCATAATGTCGAAGCTATCGCCGAAAGCGTCATTTAACACCGCCCGCAAATAACACACCTGGCCGTTATGGTTCAGCTGGTAGTTATGGTCGGTTCTGGCGGTGGCAAAGTCGTTATATGTCGATTTCTCCAACACCCGCGCCCCTGCGTGC
>CAYVVW010000214.1:0-2860 GCA_964455335.1 uncultured Marvinbryantia sp. | reverse complement strand
TACACGGTGCCCTCGCGCTGCGACTTGTCCTCCGTGGGCAGCCCATTTATCCTTTCCCGATCCGGGTGGTCCTGGTGGACGGCCAGGGTAGCGATCTCTGGCTCACCCTCGATAAATTTCTCGGCAATCTCTTGCACGGTGTATGGCGCGTATTCCGTGAGTGAACTCTTCAGGATATAGGAGAGGATGGACTTCTCCGCAATCAGCTTCTTCGCCGATGTGTCAAAGCGCGCGGACGCGTCCTCTTCTGCGACTTTTAAGTTTTGGGCCAGTTCGTTTGGCATGGTGATTGTTTTTGCATCCATGCGATTCCTCCTCGCGTATTATGCATACGCATACGGTGATTTCTGTATGCAAAATACCACAAGTTTGGTGAAAAGTAAAGGGAAAATCTGTTGGCAACATCCATGATTGTATTTTCGAAAAAGAAGTGTTACAATGGGGGCGGCTTTGGGCGATGCCCGAGCCCTAGAGACCAACGGATTGGGGGAATACAGACATGGCCAGATTGGAGATTCGGTCAAAAAACAAGAAAAGTACGATCAGCGAGGAGATTTACGGGCATTTTTCGGAGCATCTGGGAAGGTGCATTTACGGGGGGCTGTATGTGGGGGAGGACTCCCCGATCGAGCAGGTGAACGGCATGCGCAAAGACGTCGTGGACGCGCTGCGGGCCATCCACATTCCTGTCCTGCGCTGGCCGGGCGGCTGCTTTGCCGACGAATACCATTGGCAGGACGGCATCGGGCCAAAAGCCGCGCGCAAAAAGATGATCAACACCCACTGGGGCGGCGTCGTGGAGGACAACAGCTTTGGCACGCATGAATACTTTGAGCTGTGCCGCCAGCTCGGCTGCAAGACGTACATCAACGGCAACCTCGGCAGCGGCACTGTGCGCGAGATGTCCGAATGGGTGTATTACATGACGTTCCAGGGCGTGTCGCCGCTTGCGAAAGAGC
This sequence comes from uncultured Marvinbryantia sp., assembly GCA_964455335.1. GTDB lineage: Bacteria > Bacillota > Clostridia > Lachnospirales > Lachnospiraceae > Marvinbryantia. Next base: position 1,901 of record CAYVVW010000214.1, on the reverse strand, counting down.
GCGAAAAAAACGGCCACGCGGATGCTTTTCGGGTGGATTACTTTGGCATCGGCAATGAAAACTGGGGCTGCGGCGGCAACATGACCCCGGAGTATTATGCCAATGAATACCGCAGATACCAGACTTATGTGCGCAATTTTTCGCCGGAGGGCGGTGCGGTGCGCCCATTGCAAAAGATATGCTGCGGCCCTAGCGTGGACGATTACGCGTGGACCAGGACGGTTCTGGAACAGTGCTACCGGGGAGCAGGGGCGGGCCAGCACGGGTGGATGGACGGGCTTTCCTTGCATCATTATGTGATTCCGAATACCTGGGAACACAAGGGCAGCGCGACAGACTTTGGCGCGGAGGAGTACTACCGCTCCTTAAAGAAAGCCTTGTTTATGGAAGAATTGGTGGAAAAGCACGGCGCGATCATGGACACATTTGACCCGGAAAAGAAGATTGCGCTGGTGGTGGACGAGTGGGGCATCTGGTGCGACGTCGAGCCTGGCACAAACCCGGGCTTTTTGTACCAGCAAAACACGGTGCGCGATGCCCTGATCGCTGGGGTCACCTTAAATATTTTCAACAAACATTCCGACCGCGTGCGCATGGCAAACCTCGCCCAGACGGTAAATGTCTTGCAGTCCGTTCTCCTCACGGAGGGCGACAAGATGGTAAAAACGCCGACGTACCACGTGTTTGACCTATACAAAGACCATCAGGGCGCGCGGCTTTTGGAAAGCACGCTGGAGACATCCCAGATTGACGCGGGCGCGGACGGGCAAGTGCCATGCCTGACAGAGTCGGCATCCATTGCAAAGGACGGGCGCATACACATCACGCTGACCAACCTTTCCCATCAGGATGCCCAGACGGTGGACGTCGCGCTCGACTGCGCGGCAAAGGGCATCACGGGGCAAATCCTAGGGGGAGGCATGTGCGAAAAAAATACGTTTGAAGAGCCGGATCGGGTGCAAGTCAGAGAACTCGTGGGCATCGAAAGGACGAAAGAGGGATTTCGCTTCGTCCTTCCGGCATGCACGGTGGCGCACTTGACGGTCACGCCGGAGGCGGGCACGCATTAAAATTTGTCATTTGCGGTCAATTCATCGTTTGACCCATGGCGTTTGCAGCGTACTGGAAAAGGGGAGGTGTCTGCATCGTGCGGGAAATGCCCATTTGCAAGAAATGCCTCCTGCGGGATCTCGACTGGCCGGGGTATTTCCAAACCCTGCGCGACTACATCCAAAACATCCCGGAAGAGGAGAAAGTTCCGGACGCGGAATACGAGCGGAGGCTGGCCGTCTGCCGGGAATGTGCGTGGCTCTCGGAGGGCATGTGCCGGATGTGCGGATGCTATGTGGAACTGCGGGCGGCCATGCGCGTGCGCGGCTGCCCGTCCGTTCCGGGCCTTTGGGGCGCGTACCCAAAAGAGTAAGATTCCGAGGATTTTTCGGTTTTTCTATGGGAAAAAAGAAAAATGTGTGGACAATTTGGATTTCATCCCTTATAATGCAAGTGAGGCATTTGTGGTGAGATATCCATATCGAGGAAAAGGAAGTGAGTGCAGTACATGAATGAAGTGAAGAAACCAAAGTCAGCCGTTTTCTATTTTTATGGCGCGGTCTTGCTGTTGCTGCTGATTTTCAACCTGCTGGTCGTTCCCTACCTAACGAGCCGGCAGATTCAGGAGATCGACTACAGTAAGTTCATGTCGATGATTGAGAATGGCGAGATTGGCCAGGTGGAAATCGAGGACAACCAGATCCTCTTCACGAACAAGGAGGGGACGCAGATTTACAAAACGGCCCCGGTGCTGGATTTGACCTTGACGGAACGCCTTTACCAGTCCGGTGCGACATTTGGGGGGCAGATCATCGAGCAGACTTCCCCGCTTTTGTCGTTGCTGCTCTATT
>CAYVVW010000213.1:0-2885 GCA_964455335.1 uncultured Marvinbryantia sp. | reverse complement strand
CAGACGACGGGGCGGTCTCGATCTGCGGAACGGACAAAGAGGAGATGGCGAAAGCCATGGACATGATCCGCATCATCACGACCGATTTTGAGGCAGGGCAGATTCTCACCGGAAAAGTCGTCAGCATCAAGGAGTTTGGCGCGTTTTTGGAGTTTGCGCCGGGGAAAGAGGGCATGGTCCACATTTCCAAGATTTCCAAAGGGCGCATCGACAAAGTGGAAGATGTGCTGAAACTGGGCGATGTCGTCAAAGTGGTCTGCCTGGGCAAGGACAAGATGGGCAGGGTCAGCTTTAGCATGAAAGACGTGCAGCAGTAAGCGGTCAGGCATCTGTGGGGCAAACGGGTGTTTGCCCCTGTAAAAGAGCGCGGACGGCGGAGGGGCAAGGGGGCAAGGTGTGCGCCCGCGCCCGCGCCGTCTGTTTTTTTGCCGCCGCGGGCATTTGGAAAGGCATGGGGCATCCGTTATGGGCAGGATCAAGATCTCTTACTATCACATCCCGATCGCAAAGGCCAAGGGCAAGCCGGAGCGGCCCATCCGCATCGCCGTCTTTGGCGATTTGCATGGCCGGCTTTTCGGGGAGGGGAATGCCCGCCTCGCGGACGCCATTTTGCGGCACTACCCCGACTTGATCTTTTGCGTGGGGGATCTGATCGTCGCAAATGCGAAAAACACGACCAAGTACGAGGTGGGGCTTTCGCTATTGCGGCGGCTTGCGTGCGACTGCCCGGTCTATTGCGTCAATGGGAACCACGAGCAGCGCGCAAAGGCGTCGCCTGGCATCTACAAGGGGGATTATGCGAAGCTGGCGTCGGAATTGCGAAGGGCGGGCATCACGCTTTTGGAAAATGCGCGCGTGCGCCTGGACATGCAAGGCGCGCGCCTGACGATCCACGGCCTGGACCTGCCGCACAAATATTACCGGAGGTTTGGCAAGGAGTTCCCCTCTCCAGAGGAGATCCGCCAGAGCATCGGCGCTCCCGACGAAGGCCGGTGCAACCTGCTTTTGACGCACAACCCGATTTTTTTTGAGAGCTACGCCCTGTGGGGCGCGGACGTCACGTTCGCCGGCCATTTGCACGGCGGGGTCGTGCGCCTGCCCTTTGTCGGGGGGCTGGTCAGCCCGCAGGCAAAGCTGTTTCCGCGCTACGACCGCGGCCTGTATGAGCGGTACGGGCGCAGGATGATCGTCACGGCGGGGCTTGGCACCCACTCCATGCTGGTGCGCGTGAACAACCCGCCCGAAGTCGTGGTACTGGGGCTTTCCTAGGCGCGGCGCGTGGCAGAAAAGAGAGGGATATGGGATTATCCGTAACATTGCGGGACGTTGCGTTTGAGGGGCCGCTTGACCTGCTCCTGCACTTGATTGAGAAAAACAAGGTGAGCATTTTCGATATCCCCATTGCGGAGATTACCGACCAATATGTCGCCTATGTGCGGGAGATGGAGCGCTCGGACCTGGGGCTGATGAGCGAGTTTTTGGTGATGGCGGCGACGCTTTTGGACATCAAGTCCAAGATGCTGCTCCCGCCCGAGGAGGATGGGGAGGAGGAAGCCGAGGACCCGCGCCAGGAGCTGGTGGAACGCCTGCTGGAGTACAAGATGTACAAGTATATGGCATCCGAATTGCAGGGGCTGCAAGCGGAGGCCGCGCGCGTGGCTTACCGCGCGGGGAGTATGCCGGCAGAGGCGCTCGCGGCCAGGCCTGCGCCAAACCCGCGGGAGCTTTTGGCGGGCGTGACCTTGGAGCAGCTCGGCACCATGTTTGATGATGCCCTCAAACGGCAGGCCGCGCGCGTGGACCCTGTGCGCAGCAAGTTCGGGAGGGTGGAAAAAGAAGAGGCAAGTTTAGAGGAGACGGCCGCGCGCGTGGAGTCCTACATCGCCCGGCACAGGACGTGCAGCTTTCGCGGCCTGTTGGAGGGCAAAAAGAGCAAGATACAGGCCATTCTCACCTTTTTGACCATTTTGGAAATGATGAAGATGGGGAAAGTCGAGGCGCGCCAGGACGCGCTGTTTGCGGACATCACCATCACTGCGACGCAAAGCGGGGATCAGACGTGAAGATCAAGGAAATGGAGTCCGCCATCGAGGCGATTTTGTTTGTCAGCGGGGAGTCCGTGGACGCGGGAACGCTTGCCAAGGCGCTGGAATGTCAGCCGAGCGAGGCGCAAGCTGCCGTCCGCGGCCTGATGGACCGATATGTGGAGGAAAAGCGCGGCATCCGCATCGTGGAACTCGACGGCGCGTACCAGATGTGCACGGCACCGGAGATGTACGGATACCTGGCGCGCGTCGCGAAACAGCCCAAAAAGGCAGTGCTGACGGAAGTGGTCCTGGAGACCCTCTCCATCATCGCCTACAAGCAGCCTGTCACGAAAATGGAGTTGGAAAAAATCCGCGGGGTAAAGTGCGACCACGCAGTCAACAAATTGATAGAATTTCAGCTGGTTCAGGAGTTGGGAAGGCTCGACGCGCCGGGCAGGCCGCTTCTGTTTGGCACGACCGAGGAATTCCTGCGCTGCTTTGGCGTGCGATCTTTGCGCGACTTGCCGCCCGTCAATCCGGTTCAGTTGGAGGACTTCAAGCAAGAGGCCGAGGAAGAAGTGCCCCTGGCCTTTTGAGTTGCGTGACACCATGATCTCTGCGTGAGGAGTATTGGAAAACGATGCCTACCACTTATGCGCACAACTTGTTTGGGAAGCTGGTTTTTCGCCGCTTGGACCCGCAGGCCCGGGCGGTTCTGTCCGCGCACAAAGCGGCATTTCTCGCCGGGCTGCACGGCCCGGACATCTTTTTCTATGTGCGCCCCTATCGCGCGAACCGCCTCAATGCCATCGGGGGAAAAATGCACGCCGAGCAGGCGGCCGCTTTTTTTGACCGCGG
>CAYVVW010000212.1:1378-2889 GCA_964455335.1 uncultured Marvinbryantia sp. | reverse complement strand
GTTCCGTGCTTCGCACTCCCACAATCCTACCCGATATTCGGAAATCGTGGGGCCCATTCCCCACTTTTTTTCTCATATCGGGCGGGTAGTTGGCACGATGTTCCATCGTGCTAAATGCCCATGTCCCCACCGACATGCAAGCATGTCGTGGGAAAGGGCTTTCTACCCTGGCATCATACGATAATGCTTTTCAAGATGTTAAGAAAAATGTTTGAGAATTCCCACGATGTCTGGGGATGGTGAGGCCGCGCCGGGCGCACCATCAAAAAGGGGGCCGCCTCACCGAGCGACCCCGCTTTCTCTCATATTTTGGTTTTCTTCTGCACCTTATATATAAACCGGACCCATCCTCACCCTGCGGCCTTGCTAAGAAAAACCTGTGGCGTTTCCATCAATGTGACTGGCGCGTGCTTCCGATCTGTCGTCCGAGCGGTGTCCGGTTTTCTTGTTCCGTAGATTCGGTTCAGTTCGAAAGGTCTGCTCCGCAGGACTCACCCGCCTTGCCACCCTCACATTGACTTTTCACTGCGCTTGCAACTTCCATTGGACTGACCCTCCTTCTCCTATTCTCGTAACGCCCACCGGGAAACCGCAACGTGGCTATCTCTTCTTCATCTTCTATCAATTGGCTTCCCTGTGTGCTTCATGGTGTTATCCTACCACAGGAGAACACGGTTGTCAATACGATTTTGAAAATTTCTAAAAATATTTTTATTTCTTTTGTCTGATTTTTCAAATTTGTGTAAATTGATTATATTTTTTATGTTTTTCAGGCAATTTAAACAAGCAGCCGTATTCCCGAACAACCTGGCGCTTCCATGAAGCGCACAACCTTTTGACCCCGGCATCTCCAGCGATGCCAGGGTCAAAAGTCACCTGTCAGAACAAGTGTGTCACGTTATTTGCGGTAGGCGCTGCGGTTGAGCACGAGGTGCTTTGGCACGCCGTTGACCATAAGCGGGGTCAGCTCGCCCAGAATGAGCGGGCGCGCGTAGGCGACGTATCCCTCGCCGATGTCCGTGCCGTCGTTGACAATCCACTCCGCGGGAACGGGGCGTTCCACGTTTGCAATGGCGTGGATGTCGTGGATGCTATACCCCACCTGGTAGGGGCTGCGCTCCTTGACATCGATGGTGATCATCATGCCGGTCTTGCCCTCGTCGGCGGCCTTGCAGGCCAGGTAGCCCACGTTGAACGCCTCGTTGATGTCGTTGAGGGATGCAATGTGGGTGGCCGCCCGCTGCAGGGTGGACAGCTCGATCGCGCGGGTCTTTAGGCCTGTCTCAGACGCAATCTTGTTCGCCAGCACCACCGCACAGCCGGAGAGCTGCTTATGGCCAAACGCGTCCACATAGTCAGAGCCGCCGCCCAGCTCGCAGACAAAACGGCCGTCCGCAATCTTGACACCCTCGGACACCGCGATGACGACCGAGCTCTTTTCCGCAGAAAGTTTCTTGACGCGGGAGAGGAAATCGTCCATGTCAAAGGTCACTTCCGGAAGGTAAATCATG
>CAYVVW010000212.1:0-1368 GCA_964455335.1 uncultured Marvinbryantia sp. | reverse complement strand
TCGCGCGAAAGCGCCGCCGCCGCCGTCAGCCACCCCGCGTGCCGGCCCATGATTTCCACCACCGTGACGGTCGGCTTCTCAATGCCAAAGCTCGCGTTGTCGCGAATGATTTCCTTTAGGGAAGTGGCGATATATTTTGCCGCAGACCCATATCCCGGGCAGTGATCCGTAATCGGCAAGTCGTTGTCGATGGTCTTGGGAACGCCCATGAACCGCTGCGTCTTGCCCTTTTGCGCCGCATAGTCAGACAACATTTTGATGGTGTCCATGGAATCATTTCCGCCGATATAAAACAGGCACGCAATGTCATGCTTTTCCATGATCTCAAAAATCTTGTCGTAAACGGCCTCATTTCCCTCGATTTTCGGCAGCTTGTAGCGGCAGGATCCCAAAAATGCGGACGGCGTCCTCTTTAGCAGCTCAATGTCCTTGTCATCCTTGACATACGCGCCCAAATCAACCAGGTCGTCATGCAAAAATCCCTGGATGCCATGGTGCATGCCATAGATCTTTTCCACGCCCAATTCGCGCGCCTTTGCGACCACGCCCGCCAGGCTGGAATTGATGACCGCCGTCGGCCCTCCGGACTGCCCTACTACAATATTTCCTTTCATGGTAAACTCCCTCCTAAATAATTTTCTATGATCGGCGCTTGCGCGCAAAATCACTTAAAACGTAAACTTATCCGCAAGGTACGCCTCCAGCCCCTCGATGGGCACGCGCACCTGCGCCATGGTGTCGCGGTCGCGCACAGTCACCGCGTGGTCGGTTTCGGACTCGAAGTCGTAGGTCACGCAAAATGGCGTGCCGATCTCGTCCTGGCGGCGGTAACGCTTGCCAATGTTGCCGCGGTCGTCAAATTCGCAATTATATTTTTTGGACAGCTGGAAGAATATCTTTTCCGCGCCCTCGTTTAATTTTTTGGAAAGCGGCAGCACGCCGACTTTCACGGGCGCCAGCGCGGGGTGGAAATGCAGCACGGTGCGGACGTCATTTTTTTCCGCGTCGAGCACTTCCTCGTCATAGGCGCTGCACAAAAATGCCAACAGCATGCGCTCCACGCCCAAGGACGGCTCGATGACATAGGGCACGTAACGCTCTTTTTTCTCATCGTCAAAATAGGACAATTCCTCGCCCGACACATTCTGGTGCTGGGTCAGGTCGTAGTCCGTGCGGTCCGCGATGCCCCAGAGCTCGCCCCAGCCAAATGGGAACAAAAATTCCACGTCGGTCGTGGCCTTGCTGTAAAAACTCAGCTCCTCTTTTTCGTGGTCGCGGTAGCGCACCTCGTCGTCTTTTAGCCCCAGGCTGTGCTGCCAGTCGAGGCTATATTGCTTCCAATAGGCGAAACATTCCAGGTCCGTTCCC
>CAYVVW010000211.1:0-2957 GCA_964455335.1 uncultured Marvinbryantia sp. | reverse complement strand
CAAAGTCAGGATCCCTGTTCTCGCAATAATATTTGATGCGGAACGGCTTGATTTCTGCTTTGTCCAAGATGGTGCGAACCGTGCTTTTATGTATGGTGGACAGGCGCGTATATCCAGGAAAATCTGGCGGACATCACGCTCCAAAAAGTGGCGGACAAATTTCACTACACGCCGGAACACACCTCAAAATTCATTCGGGAAAATACCGGCAAAACCTACTCGGAGCTGCTGACCGACTTTCGCATCAAGCGCGCCCTTTTGCTGCTAAAAACCACCAACCTGGCTATCGGCGACATCGCCGCGACAGTCGGGTACGTCAACCCGGAGAGCTTCATCCGCGTTTTCAAAAAGCAATACCACATGACCCCCGCGGCCTACCGAAAGGCCCAGGCACTGAGAAAATAACACAAAAACCCCTCCCACCGCATGGGTGGAAGGGGCTTTTCATTTTCCTTTCCCTCTCGTGCCTTAGTCCTGCACGTAGGGCATCAAGGCAATGTGCCTTGCGCGCTTGATCGCCACCGTGAGTGCCCTCTGGTGCTTCGCGCAAGTGCCGGTGATCCTCCGCGGGAGAATCTTGCCGCGCTCGGAAATGTACTTCCGGAGCTTTGCCACGTCCTTGTAATCCAGCTCGTTATTTTCCTTGCCGCAGAACACGCAAACTTTCTTTCTTCTGCGCCCGCCTCTTCTCTTCATCGGAGCGTCGGCCCTGTCGCCTTTTACATAAGCCATCCTCTTATTCCTCCTATATTTCCTCTAGTTGAACGGCAACTCCTCATCAATGCCGTCCGGGATGTTCATAAATCCGTCGCCAGACGCGGCGCTCGGGGCCGGCTTCGGAGTCGCCGGTGCGGAATAGCTGCCCTCCTGGCTTGCGCCGGACGCATTTTTGCTCTCCGCAAACTCCTGGTCCTCTACCACGATGTCAGTCGTGTACACTTTCACGCCATCCCTGTTGGTATAGCTGCCCGTCTGGATGCGTCCCGTCACGACCACCTTCAGGCCCTGGCGGAGATACTTCTCCGCGAACTCCGCGCTCCGCCCAAAAGCCACGCAGCCGATAAAGTCCGCCGTCTGCTCACTGCCCTCGCGGCGAAACCTGCGGTCCACCGCCAATGTGTACCGCGCGACAGCGGTCGCGTTTTCCCCTGCCGAGTAGCGCACTTCCGGATCTCTCGTAAGACGTCCCATCAAGATTACTTTATTCATATGCGATTGTTCTCCTTATCTATGCGTCTTGTCTCACACACAAATACCTGAGAACGTTTTCCATGATACGAACGTGGTTCTCCAGCTCCCGCGGGCATGTCGCGTCCGCCTCGAACTGGATGAAGTAATAGTACCCCTCGTTCATCTTCTGGATCTCGTAGGCAAGCCTCCGTTTGCCCCACTCGTCCACGTTCGTAATGACACCGTTGTAGCGGGTAATGTACTCTTTTACCTTTTCCACAACGGCCGCCCTCGCGTCGTCCTCAATCTTTGCGTTGACAACAACGGTCAATTCGTACTTGTTCATGCGTCTTTGCACCTCCTTATGGACTTTGGCCCCGCCGTTACCGGGGAGCAAGGAATAAAAATATATCACGAGCCTTTATCCTAGCACATCTTTTGCCACATTGCAACCCGTTTTTTTCCTTAATTTTTTGTCGGAAACCGACACGAAAACCACTTGCTACCGTCGCCCAACATGGGTTATAATAACGGCGCAAGTATGGCGCAACCAACAACGAAAGCGAAAATCGCTTTGTCGTTTGCGATAAAACGAAAACCGATTTGTCGAAACAAAGGAGGTGCGGCAGGATGGCACAGAAAAAGATGGTCCCGATCGGGTATGAGGATTTTGAGGAAATCAGGATACAGGATTTCTACTACGTTGATAAGACCGGGCTGATTCGGGATTTGCTACAAGGCAAAAGCAAGGTGACCCTGTTCACCCGCCCACGCCGGTTTGGCAAGTCCTTAAACATGAGCATGCTTGCGCATTTTTTCTCCTTGGATGGGGACAAGTCCATTTTTGATGGACTGGAGATTGCAAGGGAAAAGGAACTCTGTGAGAACTACATGGGGAAGTACCCGGTGATTTTTCTCACGTTGAAGGGGATCGACGCCCAGACATTTGACATCGCTTACCAGATGGCGGTGGACCTCATCGCAGAGACGGCAGGCCGGTTTTACTTTCTTCTGGAAAGTGAAAAACTGAGCGCGTTCGACAGGCACAGATATGAAAATCTTATCAGCGATGAAATGCGCGTAAGCACGCTCGCCGGCAGCCTAAAACTCCTCTGCGAACTTCTTGAGAAGCATTATGGCAAAAAGGCCATCCTGCTCATCGACGAGTATGACGTTCCCTTGGCGCGGGCCTATGCGGGCGGCTACTACGACCAGATGGTCTCCCTCATCCGCTCCCTGCTCGGCGCTGCGCTCAAGACGAACGCCAGCCTGGAGTTCGCCGTCCTGACCGGATGCCTGCGCATCTCGAAAGAGAGCATCTTCACGGGACTGAACAACCTCAACGTGTTTTCTATCACAGATGAGGTATTCTCTGAATATTTTGGCTTTACGGACGGGGACGTGCAGCGTCTCCTCTCCTATTATGGCGTTGATGCGTGTTACGAGGAAACAAAGCTGTGGTATGACGGCTACCGGTTCGGCAACCTGGAGATGTACTGCCCATGGGACGTGCTGAACCACTGCAGGCGGCTTGTGCATAACCCAAAAACACAGCCGGAAAACTACTGGACGAACACCAGCAGCAACGACGCGATTCGGCGATTCGTCGCCTTGGCGGACGACTGGACGAGAAATGAGATCGAGCGCCTGGTGGCGGGCGAGACGATCAACAAGAGCATCCGTAAGGACCTCACCTACGCCGACATCTACGATAACATCGATAATTTGTGGAGTCTGCTCTACATGACCGGCTACCTGACATCGCAGGGCAGGACGGACGATGGGCA
>CAYVVW010000210.1:0-3029 GCA_964455335.1 uncultured Marvinbryantia sp. | reverse complement strand
CTGCACATCCCCCTGTTCCTGCGCCGGCTCTTCCTTTTCCATAAACTCCCGCCGGAAATTTCCGCCATCCTGGTGCTTCGCGATCAGTTTCTTTCTGTATTTGCGCAGCTGGCGCTCGATCACTTCCTCAACCAAGTCGATGGAAACGTACATATCGTTGCTCGTCTGCTCCGAGCGGATGATGTTGCCCTTTACCGGAATCGTCACCTCGACCTTTTGGCGATCCTTCTCTATGCTCATCGTGACATGAATCTCCGTGTCAGGCGTGAAATACCGCTCCAACTTCCCCAGCTTTTCCATGATGCAGTTGCGCAGCCCTTCGGAAACTTCCATGTTTCTCCCACTGATGATGTACTTCATAAAATCACTCCTTCTTGCACCCCCAATCAGGCGATGCACGCTTTTCTTTTTCTCTATCCTACCACACTTTGCAAGCATTTTCAATCACAAGATGACGAAGGGATATTTTTTACTGACTTTTGCTGACTTTTTGCCGACTTTGCTGACTCTCCCACCGCAAGAAAAGAATCCCAAGCGCACGGCAAAGGACAGCGTTTTCGTGAGCCTGTTCAGGAACAGGGCAAACGTGCTCAGGCTTTACCAGGCGCTGCACCAGGAGGATGCCGGGATGACAGCTGACCGCATCGAGACCGTGACGCTCGAAAACGTCCTGACAGACAACTTGTACAACGACCTCGGCATCCTGGTGGATGGGGACAGGCTCCTGAGCCTCGTGGAGGCCCAGTCCACGTGGAGCGTGCACATCCTCGTGCGCATGCTGTTCTACAAGGCGCAGACGTATCGGGAGCACCTGTTCCAAACCAAGCAGGATCTGTACAGCAACACGAAGTTGATCCTGCCGAGCGTGGAATTGTACGTCATTTACACGGGAGCGCGCCGAAAAGTTCCCGGGAGCATCACCCTCCCGGGCGAGTTTTTCGAAGAAAAGACAGCCGCGGTCGTGGTGACGGCGACAGTCCTGTACGAGGAGGGGAAGCAGGGCATCATCGCCGAGTACATCGCCTTTTGCCATGTATTGAGCGACCAGGTCTCGCTTTGCATCCCGTCCATACCGATGTCAGAGCTTCGGGAACTGGAAAAAGAAGCGGCAAGTTTCTTGGCCGCTTCCCCCATCGCTCATGTCCGCATTTTTGTTCCCTTGGTGTCGCGGCTGCCGATCCGAAGCCTGGATAGTGTGCGCTCTTTTTCCTGGAAGGTCACTTTTCCCGCGTCGTTTTCGCCCAGCAGGTAGAGGGCTTTTACGCAATCGCCGGGGTTTAGGCGGATGGCGCGCACGCCCACTGCGTTTTTCTTTTTGATGGGGATGTCGCGCGCGAGGATGCGCAGGCACATCTGCCCCTCAGTGCAGAAGACGATGGTCTGCGCGTCCGCAAGCGGGCCGGCAAAGAGCAGCCTGTCTCCCTCGCCCAGCTTAGTGGCGGCCACCGTGCGTTTTTGCACGTCAAACGCACTTCCCTCCACCAGTTTTGCCATGCCCTGTTCCGTGCAAAACAGCAGCATGGACTCCCGCACGCGCGGCAGGCTTTCCACCGCGACGATTTCCTCTTTTTGCCCGTCGAAATTGCAGAGGTTGTCAATCGGCTTGCCTTTGTCGCGGAATTTCCCAAAGGGAACGTCCTGGACTTTTGCCTGGTGCAAGCTGCCGCAGTCGGTAAACAGGCAGATCTTGTCCGTGTTTTTGCACGGGATGACCGCGCGGCTGGACGCGTCCGCAGCCTCTTTGTTCCGCTCGTAGGTCGGCATGTCCACCGTGCGCACGTACCCAAAGCGATCCATCAAAAAGACCACTTCCATCTCCTTGGACTGTTCTTCCTCGTAGACGGCCTCGCTGACATTTTCCACAACCGTGCGGCGCGGCGCGGCATAGGCCTTTTTGATGTCCGTCAATTCGCGGATGATCTGTTTTGCCATGGCGTCATAGTCGTTGAGGAGTTCCTCGTACCGCGCGATTTTTTTTAAGGTTTCCTCGTATTCTTTTTGCAAGGCCTCGATCTCCAGCCCGATCAGGCGGTAGAGGCGCATCTCCAGGATGGCGTCCGCCTGCCGCTCGGTAAAGCGCAGCGACGCCGCCTGGCTTTTGGACGCGCGCGACTTGAACCGGATGCCTTCTGTCACGCCGTTTACCAGGCAGTCTTTCACCTGTTGCTGGCTCTTGCTGCCGCGCAGGATCTCGATGATGAGGTCGATGACGTCGCACGCCTTGATGAGGCCCTGCTGCACCTCCCGCCTCTGGGTCTCCTTTTCCAGAAGCGTGCGGTATTTCCTCGTGTTGACCTCAAATTGAAAATCGATGTGGTGCTCCAGGATGCGCTTGAGCCCCAATGTCTCCGGACGGCCGTCCGCGACGGCGAGCATGTTGACCCCAAAGGTGTCCTCGAGGCGCGTCTTTTTGTAGAGCAGGTTGGCCAGTTTTTCCGCGTCCGCGCCCTTTCGCAGCTCCAGGACGATGCGGATGCCGTCCTTGGAGGACTGGTTGGAAATGTCCACGATGTCCGTGGTCTTTTTCGTCTCCACGAGCGCGGCGATGTCATTGAGGAACTTGCCGATGTTCGCCCCGATCATGGTGTAGGGAATCTCGGTGATGACCAGGTTTTCCCGCCCGCCTTTTGCCCGCTCCGTGACCACCTTCCCGCGCAGGCGCAGTTTCCCCGCCCCCGTGCGGTAGATCTCCAACAGGTCGTCCTTGTTGGCAACGCTGCCCCCTGTCGGGAAATCCGGCCCTTTGATGTATTGCAGCAGTTCTTCTGTCGTGATGTCGCCGTTTCGGATCGTGGCGATGACGGCGTCGATGACCTCCCCCAAGTTGTGCGGGGGGATGCTCGTCACCATGCCGACCGCGATGCCCTCCGCGCCATTTACCAAAAGGTTTGGCAGCCGCACGGGCAACACTTCCGGCTCTTTTTCTGTCTCGTCAAAGTTTGGCTGGAAATCCACCACGTTTTTGTCCAGGTCTGATAAGAACGCCTCCTGCGTGACTTTCTGCAGGCGAGCCTCCGTGTAGCGCATCG
>CAYVVW010000209.1:740-3035 GCA_964455335.1 uncultured Marvinbryantia sp. | reverse complement strand
ATAATTGATCATGCAAAAACACTCTCCTTTGTTTTGTTATTTGTGGTGATTTAATTACTCAAACTTCCCATATTAAAAAATGGGTTTGCACCTTGAAAAATCAATATTTTAGCTCACAAAACACTTTCATATGACTGCTCCTTTTCGCCCCAGAGCCTCCTGCATGTATTTGGGGAGATGGTTTATAAAGCTGACGGTGAATTCCTCCAGCCGGTCTTCCGTGATGCGGAAATACTCCATGATATATCCATCAGTGCGTCAACGATAATACACATGGATCGGTTAAATGTGATGTCTTCTATTTCGTCGAGCAGACAGAAACATAGTTCGCAGATCGTCTTATCGTCTTCGTTCTCCCGCTGGGCTACTGACAGCATCATATAACGGGAAAAGACAATGGCAACATGGGCATTCATGGCATCATAGGAAGTGCCGCGGTATTCTTTCACAAGCTTCAGATAAGATTTGCATGCCTTGAAAAACACCTCGACGTCCCATCGTTTCCCGTAAACACGGATGACTTCTTCTTCCGAAAGCTCTGTATCTGTGCTTATGATTGCAAGCCAGTCTTTCCGGCTGCTTTTATTGCGGGCATAGACAAGTTTCACCTGGATGTTTTCACCGTCCTTTTCAACTGTTACAGGCACAGAGAGAAGATAGCGAGACCGGCCTCTTCGTTTTTTGTTCCGGCTGTAGATTTCTTTTACATTAAGTTTTTCGCCATTGTATAAGTATTTCGTTTTGCCCTTCTTCACCATTGCGACCGTGTCAAGGTGTTCCTCGCGTTTCAACGCAAGAACAGTCTTGGGTGCGCAAAACCAGCTGTCAAACAGCACATACTTGGTAGTGATTCCCGCGCACTGGGCGGAGTGGATCAGTTCCGCCATGATATCCGTGGCTTTGCGGCGTGCCTGCAGGTGTCTCCTCCCGGCATGGGAGTGCCCGTCTGACCATCCAAGAGTAAGCATCCGGAAGCCTGGCATGTATTTCATAGAGCAGTGATCAAAAACTCTGGCAGGCCGTTCTGCTTTTTTAGAACGGGAGCGGCCGAAAAGGCTGTCGTCAATAATGAAGACATCCTTGCGTTTCTCATCCGTCAGCGGCTTCATGAAGAGGTTGATGATGTTTGCAGAAAGCAGCGTTGTAAAACGTTGCCAGTTGATCCTGGCATTGCTCAGGAACCGGTAAATGGTATTCTTTGAAAATTCCGCTCCAAATGTCCCCGTCTTCATCTGCATATAAATGCTTCTGTCGGAAAACATCATGCAGAAGAGGCAGCGGAAAATATCCATGACAGGAACGCCCTTTTCTTTTCCAGCATTGCATTTGAAAAGCAGTTTTCCAAGGTGGAACCTCTTCATATGGCAAAATCAGAAACATTGTTTCCATCATCTGTTTTCTGTGGTATACTTGACATGGCATAAATCTCCTTGCTGTGTAATTGTTTTTCGACAATTCAATTATACCACAGGCAAGGGGTTTATGCCTTTTTTATGAGTTAAAGCATTGAATTTTCAAGGTTCGTCCCGTCAAATAGTGTGGGAAGTTTGAGTTAGTTATTTTGCGGCACTCCCATACGGAAAATCTGGGGCAAGGATCCACGATTGGCTCGAATGAGTGCCGTGATCCGTTCTGCCATTCCACACCTACATGGCATGCCAAAGACTCCTGAACGACTTTTCAGCCTCAGAACTGGAAATAGATAAACGAGGCCGCGTCAAAACCTGGACCATAAATCCCGAATATTACGACCGTGAATATGATGGCATAGTAAACCACGAATCGGAATGCAATGTTTTGCCGCAACAGCCAATCACGGAAATTCACCTTGCCTTTGAGCGCATCCATCACAGCCAGAACAAGAATCGCCACGACAAGGACAAGAAAATCCTTCTCATCCAATGCCAGCGTGTTGATCCCCAGCACGCTCTCTGGATTCAACATGGAAAACCAGCCCGGGTTCTCCATGGCATGGTGAATCATGTGGAATGCCGCCTGGCATCCGCTGGCGCGGAAGAACAGCCACGTAAAATCCACGAGGCCGAACGTGAGAATCCCTTGGAACAGGCGATAGCTGAAGCACTGCGTGTTGACATGGAGCAGTTTCTTCACCTTGTCCCTGAATTTCTCAGTCAAGCTGCCAATCACCTGATAGATGCCATTCAAGCCACCCCAAACCACAAAATTCCAACTGGCCCCATGCCACAGGCCGCTCACGCAAAACGTGATCATCAGGTTCAGGTATTTCCTCCACTTCCCCTTTCGATTTCCGCCAAGCGGAATGTACACATAATC
>CAYVVW010000209.1:0-730 GCA_964455335.1 uncultured Marvinbryantia sp. | reverse complement strand
GAACTCGCTGACAGATTTGGCGAAATAAGGGGCATGGAAATTCTCCATCAGGCGAAAGTCCATCACCTGCGCCGCGCCAATCGCGATGTCCGAATAGCCGGAGAAATCACAATATATCTGCACGGCAAACACCATCGTCGCCACGGCAATCTGCCCCCCCGTATAGTCCATGTAATGGTCATAGACCGCCGTGACAAGAATCGCCGCGCGATCCGCGATTACCATTTTCTTGAAGAATCCCCAGCCCATCAAAAGGAGCCCCCTGACCACGCGTTCCTCGTCGTAATGGTGTTCCTCATGGAGCTGACCAAGCAGGTTCTTGCTCCGCTCGATAGGCCCTGCGACAAGTTGCGGGAAAAAGGAGATGAACAGCGCATAATGGAAAAAACTCCTCTCTGGCTCAACCGTGCCCCTGTAAACATCAATGATGTAGCCCGCCGCCTGAAACGTATAGAAAGAAATCCCAACCGGCAAGATGACATCAAGGACAGGGAAATCCGCCGTAATCCCGACTTTTGAAAACAAAATCTGAAAATTCCTGGCAAAAAATCCATAGTACTTGAAAACCGCAAGAATCAAAAATGCGCTGGCCAAGCATAACGCCAAGCAAATCCTCTTCCCGAAAATACGATTGCCCTCAAAATCCGCTTTTCCCATCTTCCCAATCGCGATTCCTCCAACCCAAGTGATTCCGGTGATAAGCAGGATTAAAAGCAGATACTTCGGGTTC
>CAYVVW010000208.1:0-3081 GCA_964455335.1 uncultured Marvinbryantia sp. | reverse complement strand
TCTCATGACCAGATGTTAATTAAGGAGGGAAGTAACGTGCCACGGAAAGGACATACTCAAAAAAGAGACGTATTAGCAGATCCGCTGTACAATAACAAAGTGGTCACCAAGCTTATCAACAACATCATGTTAGACGGTAAGAAGGGGGTCGCACAAAAGATCGTGTATGGCGCGTTTGACCGCGTGGCGGCCAAAACGGGCAAGCCCGCGATCGAGGTGTTCGAGGCGGCGATGAACAACATCATGCCTGTGCTGGAAGTAAAGGCAAGGCGTATCGGCGGCGCGACGTACCAGGTGCCCATCGAGGTGCGCCCGGAACGCCGGCAGGCGCTGGCCTTGCGCTGGCTTACCATGTTCTCCCGCAAGAGGGGCGAAAAGACTATGCAGGAGCGCCTGGCGAACGAGATCATGGACGCTGCCAATAACACGGGCGGGTCGGTAAAGAGAAAAGAGGACATGCACAAGATGGCAGAGGCAAACAAGGCCTTCTCGCATTACCGGTTCTGATTTTCGTATCACAAATTTAGGAGGAGATTATACTTGGCTGGAAGAGAATACCCGTTAGAGAGAACCAGGAATATCGGGATCATGGCGCACATCGACGCCGGAAAGACGACGTTGACTGAGCGCATCCTATATTACACTGGCGTGAACTATAAGATTGGTGATACGCACGAGGGCACTGCCACGATGGACTGGATGGAGCAGGAGCAGGAGAGGGGTATCACGATTACTTCAGCCGCTACAACATGTCACTGGACGTTACAAGAAAATTGCAAGGCAAAGCCGGGGGCTTTGGAGCACCGCATCAACATCATTGACACCCCAGGCCACGTGGATTTCACGGTAGAGGTGGAGCGCTCGCTCCGCGTGCTGGACGGTGCCGTCGGCGTATTTTGCGCAAAGGGGGGCGTCGAGCCGCAGTCCGAGAACGTGTGGCGCCAGGCGGACACGTACAATGTGCCGCGCATGGCGTTCATCAACAAGATGGACATCCTGGGCGCGGATTTCTACGGCGCGGTCGAGCAAATCCGCACAAGGCTCGGAAAAAACGCGATCTGCCTGCAGCTTCCGATCGGCAAGGAGGACGACTTTCAGGGGATCGTGGACTTGTTCGAGCGGAAGGCATACATTTACAACGATGACAAAGGGGAGGACATTTCCATCGGCGACATCCCGAAAGAGATGGAGGACGATGTGGAACTGTACCGCACGGAGCTGGTGGAAAAGGTCTGTGAGCTGGACGACGACCTCATGATGCAATATCTCGAGGGCGAGGAGCCAAGCGTGGAAGCCATGAAAGCGGCTTTGCGCAGGGCGACTTGCGTATGCGCGGCCGTTCCCGTCTGCTGTGGCTCCGCGTATCGCAACAAGGGCGTGCAAAAGCTGTTGGACGCCGTGCTGGAGTACATGCCGGCCCCGACGGATATCCCCGCCATCAAGGGCACAGACTTAGACGGCAATGAGGTGGAGCGCCACTCTTCTGACGAAGAGCCGTTTTCTGCGCTGGCCTTTAAGATCATGGCCGACCCGTTTGTGGGCAAGCTGGCATTTTTCCGCGTCTATTCCGGAACGATGAATTCCGGGTCTTACGTGCTCAATGCGACAAAGGGCAAAAAGGAGCGCGTGGGGCGCATCCTGCAGATGCACGCAAACAAGCGCGCGGAGCTTGACAAGGTGTATTCCGGCGACATCGCCGCCGCGGTCGGGTTTAAGCTGACGACCACGGGCGACACCATCTGCGACGAGCAGCACCCGGTAATTTTGGAATCCATGGAGTTCCCGGAACCGGTCATCGAGCTGGCCATCGAGCCAAAGACGAAGGCAGGCCAGGGGAAGATGGGCGAGGCCCTCGCGAAGCTGGCGGAAGAGGACCCGACTTTCCGCGCGCACACCAACCCGGAGACGGGGCAGACCATCATCGCGGGCATGGGCGAGCTGCACCTGGAGATCATCGTCGACAGGCTGCTGCGCGAGTTTAAGGTCGAGGCGAATGTCGGCGCGCCGCAGGTCGCCTACAAGGAAACGTTCTCCAAGGAAGTCACGGTGGACAGCAAGTACGCCAGGCAGTCCGGCGGGCGCGGCCAGTATGGCCATTGCAAGGTCATTTTTACGCCGATGGACCCGAATGGGGAGGAGACGTTCAAGTTCGAATCCACTGTCGTCGGCGGCGCCATCCCCAAGGAGTACATTCCGGCGGTTGGCGAGGGCATCCAGGAGGCGGCAAAGGCCGGTATCTTAGGCGGCTTTCCGGTGCTCGGCGTGCACGCGAACGTATACGACGGGTCTTACCACGAGGTGGACTCTTCGGAAATGGCGTTCCACATCGCGGGGTCGATGGCCTTTAAGGACGCCATGAAAAAGGGAGACGCCGTCCTGCTCGAGCCGATCATGAAAGTGGAAGTGACGATGCCTGAAGAATACATGGGCGACGTCATCGGGGACATCAATTCCCGGCGCGGGCGCATCGAGGGCATGGACGACATCGGGGGAGGCAAGATTGTGCGCGGCTTCGTGCCGCTGGCCGAGATGTTCGGCTATTCCACCGACCTGCGCTCCAAGACGCAGGGGCGCGGCAACTACTCGATGTTCTTTGACCGCTACGAGCAAGTTCCAAAGTCCGTGCAGGAAAAGGTATTGAGCAACAAGGCAAAATAGGTTTTGCAAAGTAGGGGCGATTTTTCAAAAATTAGGCTTGAAAATATGCCCGACATGAAATATAATAGTTCGTAGGCTGTGAAAACCGAAGCGAATGTGACATTGTTTTTAAGGAGGACATGCAAAATGGCAAAAGCGAAATTTGAAAGAACGAAACCGCATTGTAATATCGGTACCATCGGTCACGTTGACCATGGCAAGACCACTTTGACCGCGGCGATCACAAAGACGCTGCACGAGCGGAAGGGTACCGGCGAGGCGGTTGCTTTCGAAAACATCGACAAGGCTCCGGAAGAGCGGGAGCGCGGCATCACCATCTCCACCGCGCACGTGGAGTATGAGACGGACAAGAGGCACTACGCGCACGTGGACTGCCCGGGCCACGCGGACTACGTGAAGAACATGATCACGGGCGCCGCGCAG
>CAYVVW010000207.1:0-3081 GCA_964455335.1 uncultured Marvinbryantia sp. | reverse complement strand
TATGAGGAAAAAAGTGGGGATTTGGCACGCGTTTAGCACCGACCGAAGCGAAGCGGAGACAGGGGCCCCACGATTTCCGAATATCGGGTAGGATTGTGGAAGTGC
The DNA here is from genome assembly GCA_964455335.1 of uncultured Marvinbryantia sp. Taxonomy (GTDB): domain Bacteria; phylum Bacillota; class Clostridia; order Lachnospirales; family Lachnospiraceae; genus Marvinbryantia. The sequence goes on along the minus strand of CAYVVW010000207.1, from coordinate 2,976 downwards.
GAAGCACGAAACAATCCGTAAGGCATCTTTATTATGACATGATCACATCGCGCATCCCATACATCCCCGGCGCTCTCCCCGCCAGGAATTTTGCGGCCTCTAGCGCGCCTTTCCCAAAAACTGCCTTGGAATATGCGCGGTGGCCAAAGGTCAGTACCTCGTCCGGTCCCGCAAAGAGGATCTCGTGGTCGCCCACAATGGTGCCGCCGCGCACGGCCGAGATCCCGATCTCCCGTTCTTCCCTTGGCGCGTGGCGCTGGCTGCGGTCGTACACATACTGGTACCGCCCGCCCGTGGCCTCGTTGATGGAGTCGGCAAGAGCCAGAGCCGTGCCGCTTGGGGCATCACATTTGAATCTGTGGTGTTTTTCCACAATTTCCACATCAAATCCCGCATTTGCCAACGTCTTTGCCGCCTCTTGCAGCACTTTTTGCAATACATGAATCCCCAAAGACATATTTGCGGAGCGCAAAACCGCAATCTTTTGGCTGCACGCGCGCACGTTTTCCAGCTGATCGTCCGTCAAGCCCGTCGTGCAGAGCACCAGCGGGAGTTCCCGCCCGAGGCAGAAATCCAGCACCTGGTCCGTTGCCCTGTACGAGGAAAAATCGATCAGCACGTCGCACGGCAAATCGCAGTCAAAAAGGCTTGCAAACACGGGATATTCCCATTGCGCTCCCCCATGGATGTCCACCCCCGCCACGATTTCCACGTCTTTGTCCTCTTGCGCAAGCCGCGAGATCTCCCTCCCCAAGTGCCCATTGCAGCCGTGCAACAAAATCCGAACCATACCCGCTCTCTCCTCTCTTATGCCTGCCTCTCTTATACCTATACCTGACTCTCTCATGCCTGTCCATTCCCTTTCCAATCTGTCTGGACACGCGCGTCAAAAGGTATTTGAAACGCCAAAAACAATCACAACAGCCCAAACGCGCGCATCGCCTGTTCCAGGCGCGGCACGTTTGCCTCGTCCATTTCGTAGAGCGGCCCCCGCAGCGGCCCGACGGCAAATCCCATCAGGTTGAGCGCTTTTTTCACGGGGATGGGATTCACCTCGCAAAACAGCGCCTCCACGAGCGGCACCGCCCGCAGCTGGATCTCGCAGCTTCTCTGTACGTCGCCCGCAAGGTAGCTTGCCACCATGTCGTGCACTTCCCGCGGCGCGATGTTAGACAGCACGGAGATCACGCCGATGCCCCCTAACGAAAGCGCGGGCACGACCTGCCCGTCCTCTCCCGAATAAAGGTCGATGCACCCGTCTGCCAAGCTCATCAGTTTTGCGACTTGCGCGATGTTGCCGGATGCCTCTTTGATGCCCACGATATTTTCCACTGTCCGCGCCAGGGTGACGGCTGTCTCAGGCAAAATGTTGCATCCCGTGCGCGAGGGCACGTTGTACAAAATGATGGGCAGTGACACCGCGTGCGCGATTTCCGTATAATGGCGAATCAGCCCTTTTTGCGTGGCCTTGTTGTAATAAGGAGTCACCAAAAGCAGCCCATCCGCGCCCATTTTTTCCGCCTCGCGGGATAGGTAAATGGCGGTCTGCGTACAGTTTGACCCCGTTCCGGCGATGACGGGGATGCGCTTTCCCACCTTGTCGATCGCGTAGCGGATCACCTCCAGATGTTCCTCGTGATCCAAAGTGGACGACTCCCCGGTTGTGCCGCAGATGATGATGGCGTCCGTGCCATGCGCGATTTGAAACTCCAGCAATTCCCCGAGCTTTTCGTAATGGACGTCGCCATTTTCCTTCATCGGCGTAACAATCGCCACGCCCGCCCCTCTAAAAATCGCCATGATCGTTCCTCCTTTTTAAGATATTCCGTTGCTTTTTCGGCTATTGTACCATGGTTCTGCCGTTTTGTGAACTCCCTATTGCCCAGAGGCAAAATCGAAAAAAGCCACCGAACCCACTTCCCGTCTCGGTGGCTTTTCGTTTCTCTCGCGTGTAATGACGATTTGGGCGCAAAAAGGTGTTTTGCCGTCCAAGACATACGGATTTCTCCGCACTTTGCGCTTTCGAAATCCTGCCCGGGCATCATGGGATGCTCCTCAGCCCCACAAAAACAGCAACAGCGCAATCACAAGCCCCAGCCCCGCCAGGTAGGCGAAAGCGATCAAAAGCCCCGCTTTGAGTGCGCCAAAAATGTAGGGCAGGCGTTCTTCCCTGCCAAGTGGAGGTTGGTCTGGCCGCACGGACACGGCATTCCATGTGCCAGGAGTCTGCTCATCCGGCAATGCGGACGCGGCACCCCATGTGCCAGCAAGCTCTGCATCCAACCGCGCGGATGCCGCGCCCTGCGCATATTCGCCCGAGGGAAATTCTCCCGAAGGAACTGCATTGTTTTGCGCAAGGGCGCGTGTTCCCCTTCCCCGATTCCAGGATCGGATGGCATCCGCGCCCAGGCCGCCCACCAGGCCGCTTAGCACCCCGATGCCGCCCACCCCGCTCATGTCCGCTATGGTGCGCCCGTCGTCATCGTCATGGATTCGTTTCATGCCAGCCCGGCCTCCTTTTTTACCTTGTGTATCTTTTACCTTGCGCATCCCCAGAAGATGCTACCGTAAACAGTAAATACTTTTGTCGTCTACGAAAGCGGCTACTTTTCCATCCCCATCGCATCACAATCACTCATACAAATGGCAGACCACAAAGTGCCCTGGCTCGATTTCCCGCTGCGCGGGCGCTTCTTCTTTGCACCGCTGCGTGCAATTTGCGCAGCGCGTGTGGAATTTGCAGCCAGTTGGCGGGTTTGCCGGGGATGGGATCGACCCCTCCAGTACGATGCGGTTCATTTTCGCATGGGGGTCTGGAATGGGGATCGCCGAAAACAGCGCCTTGGTATATGGGTGCAGCGGGTTTTTGAAGATGTCCTCCGTCTTTCCGTACTCCACCAGATTGCCCAGGTACATCACGCCCACCGTGTCGGAGATGTGCTCCACCACGGAAAGGTCGTGCGAGATAAACAAATA
>CAYVVW010000206.1:0-3115 GCA_964455335.1 uncultured Marvinbryantia sp. | reverse complement strand
TCGATCTGTTTCGGCTTGTCCTTGCAGAGGAGACAGTGGTAGCGCTCACATTTACGTTCCCACAGAGCACAAAGGAGGGTACAGTTTATCGCCTGACTTTGGAGGCAAATGGGCGTTCACAGTGGAAAGCGAACATAGCGGGGGAGAGCGGCGGACTTGAGCAGCGCATGCAGATGCCGGCTGGGGAGTATTACCTGCGGGTGGAGGCGAGGGATTGGATCGGGTCTATGTACACGGTCAGCCTAAAGTTATGACAGCCTCATGTCGTTTTCCGTGAAATTTCGGAATAGATTGCAGATAGAAATATTTGCAAAGAATGTTTCGGGAGGGTGAAAAATGTTTGGCAAAAAAATAGATGTGATCAAATACGAAGGCCCGGCGGATGTGTTCGTCTGGAAACATGAGAGCGAGGATTTCAACACAAAAAGCCAGCTGATCGTCCACGAGTCCCAAGAGGCGATCTTTTTCAAGAATGGACAGGCACTGGATACGTTCCAGGCCGGACGGTATACACTGGATACCCAGAACAGGCCGTTTCTGCGACGGATTGTGGAAGCACCGACGGGCGGCGTGACGCCTTTTCACTGTGAAGTCTACTATGTCAACAAGGCGGTGTCGATGGGCTTGGATTGGGGAACGGATTCCCCTATCGCAATGGAGGATCCGGAGTATGGCCTGCCGATCAGCGTGAGGGCATATGGAGACTTTTCGCTGCGCGTGACGGATGGGCGGAAACTGCTGGTCAAACTGGTGGGGACGCTGCCGCAGTTTACCCATGAGGAGATCCGACAGTATTTTAAAGGGATCGTGGCCAGGCACGCGCGGGACTGCATTGCCAACACGCTGGAAAAAAACAAGATCGGCGCGTTGCACGTTGACAGGTATCTGAACGAGATTTCCGCAGAGCTTCTGGAGCAGCTGAATCCGATCTTCACGGCATATGGGTTGGAAGTGAACCATTTTTCGGTCCAGGGTATCATAGTGAGTGGCCTGGAAGAAATTGGCCAGGCGTTAAGGCAGGTACGGTTGGAGACGATTGCAGCGCGGGGAGAGTCGGATATCGCGCGCATGCGGATCCATGTGGACGCGGAGCGCATCCAGGCGGAAGGCGCGGCGCGCAACGCTGTGAAGCTTGGGGAGGGAAGTGTGGAAGCGCAGATCAACCTTCAAAAAGGTATTACGGAGCAGCAGAAGCAGGCGTTTGACGTGGCAAAGACGCTGGCGGGCAATTCTGGCCCGGAGGGTGCCGTTGCAGGCAGCCCGATCATCGGGGTGGGCGGCAGTGTGGAGTCCTCGGCTGGCATGGCGAGCGAGATCGTGAAGGTGGCGATCGGACATCCCCAACCACAGACCCAGTTCTCGTCATCCGCAGAGCAGGATACGTTTGGCAGGAGACTGGACAACCTGAAGATGTTGTATGACCGGGGCATGATCACGGAAGAAGCCTACCGGGCAAAGGTCGATGAGATTATGAACAGCATCTGAGCAAAAAACGGGTGAGCTTTTGTTTTACGGTAAATGCACCGGCAGTTGATCGGTCAGGAGAGCGGATGATAAACACAGCATCGTAACCGAAGGGGGAGCGCAATGAAGAAAATACACGCAAGAATCTTGTATGTCCTGATTACCCTGTTGGCAGCAGTGGTTTATTCCATTATTTTATTCACGTTAAAAAAGGAATTTACCAGGGCTTCCGGCGTGGCATATGCCTTTACGCTCCTGGCTTTTTTGATGTTGGCTGTAGCGGTAGATTTGCCGGCTGCCGGAGCAAAAGGAAACATATTGACCAAGATCCTGCGCTCAAAGGTAACAGCAGTTTATTTCTGTGTGCAGTTCCTCTTTGGCGGTGTCTTGGCGATGTGCTTTGACAGCATCAGCTGGAAACTTGTGCTGGCGGCAGAACTGGTGATCCTTGCGCTTTATCTTATGGCGGTGGTCGGACTTGCTCTGGGAGGCGGCCTCACAGGCAGACAGGAGCAGGCCGCGAACCGGAAGGTAAGCGCCCTTCGGTTGCTGCAGTCGGATTTGGAAACCATTCATCAGGAAGTGCAGGACGGGGAACTGAAAAAAAGCATCGCGTCCCTTGCGGAAGCGGTTCGCTACAGCGATCCCATAAGCAATGGGGAACTGCAGGATCTGGAAGACCGCATCCTCAGCAATGTGCAGCTGTTGCGGGAGGATGTGGACATTCAGGATAATCAGAGGGCGATGGATCGGGTGGAGAAGCTGCGCCGTCTGCTGGAAGAACGAAACAGAAAATGCAGGATCCTAAAACATAAAAATTAACAGGCGATTATCCATTTGCAAGAGCCGGGATTCCTTTAAACAGGGGATGCCGGCTCTTTCCATCGGTGGGAAGTGGACTTGCGAACGAAAATTTTTTTCGTAAATTTTTTAGGAACTGCACATAAAAATTTTTTTAGGACTGCACATAAAAATTTTTTTAGGAAACGGTTGATCTTCCGCAAAAGTTGTGGTAAACCTTACGCATGAGTGAGTATTGAAAGATTCAAGAAATTTATACATATCGAACAAAAATAGAAAAGATAGGCACCTAAAGTTCGTGAAAAGAAGACAACAAAGGAGACAACATGAGCGAACACGAAGCGCATCGGAACAAGAAGCCAAGCACCCGCATCTGGATTGCCATCCTTGCGGCGGTCACGGTGGTCGCGGTCGCGGTCACCATCTGGGCGGTCTTTTTCCGGCAGCCGTCGAAAGCCGTCCTTGCGCCGGACTACGCGCCGCAGGAGACGGAGCAAAACGCCGAGGAAATGGAGGATTCCGGCGCGGAGAAACTGGATGCGCCCGAGGGCGGCGGCTCCATGAACCTGATGTTCCAGGACGACGTGACGATTGAGCTTGGCACGAACACGGCGACATTTTACTACGGCAACCCCGCCGAATCGACGCAGGACGTGCTTTTGCAGATCGTCATACAGGACACGCTGATCGCCCAGTCCGGCCTGCTCACCGCGGGGCACGAGGTCAGGACACTCACCTTGGAAGCGGGGGCAGCGGACACGCTGCAGCCGGGCGGGTATGACGGAAAACTCATTTTGTCCTTCTACCACCCGCAGACAGGGGAAAAAGCCAACGTCAACACGGAAATCCC
>CAYVVW010000205.1:0-3119 GCA_964455335.1 uncultured Marvinbryantia sp. | reverse complement strand
TCGCAATGCGCGTGATGCCCGTCATCAGGCCGCGCTCCAGGTAGGGGTTGCCCTTGAAAGTCGTGCCAAAGAGCGGGCGCAGGAACTCCACCAATTGCTTCCAGAACCCTTTCACATAGGCCTCCTGCAGGGGCGTGTCGTACTCGTCGAGCAGCAGGATGACCTTTTTCTTGTGGTAGCGGGACAAGTACATCATGAGGTTGCGCAAGGACGCTACCGCAACATTTTTTGGCATTTTCTCGTCTACGCGGTCAAATTGCGCCTTTTCTTTTTCCGTCAGCAAGTCTCCATCCAAAAGAAAGCGGTTCTGCTCGTACAGCAACTGGATAAGGGTGCAGATATTGTCCCTGGCCTCCCGAAAAGAATCGTCCTTCACTTCCGCAAAGCTCAAAAAAAGCACAGGGTAAGTGCCTTGCAAGGCGCGAAAGCGCTCCTCTTTCCAGATGGAAAGACGCTCAAAAAGATCGCCCCGCCCGGCGTATTTCTCGGAAAAAAAGCATTGCACCATGTCCATGGTCAGGGTCTTTCCGAAACGGCGCGGGCGCATGATGGCGGTCACGAGGCTGCCCTGATCCCACCACTGCCGGATAAAGTCTGTTTTGTCCACATAAAAGTAATTTCTCTCCTGCAGCGTCTCAAAACTGTCGCCGCCGATAAATACCGTCCTGGGCATAGGACAACCCCCTTTCATTCGGAAAGACCGAAATGGAAAGCGCACTTCGCGCAAGCCATACGGCAATTATACCCCATAACGGCGGTGGCATCAAGGATTTTCTGAAAGGAACGGCAAAATCGGACAAGCAAACGGCTTTACAACCTTTCCCCCAGGGATTATAATGATGCTAGGGTAGGGTTGTGGGGATTTGGCACGCACACCGCCCGGAGCGAAGTACGAAACAATCGTGGGAAGGGGCGTTCTGCCCTGGCATCATGGACATCCCGCGTGTCCAAGAAGGGACATTCCGAGCGTCCAAGAAAGGCCATTCCGCGTGTCCAAGAAAGGACCTTTGCGGGAGATGGGCGGAAAAATGTCCATGAGATGTCCATGAGATGGCCGAGAGCGAAAAGGGAGTATGAGGAACAGATATGGATCGAGACCCATTTCAGGAATACACGAAAGCGTCCGAGCCGGATGGGCGTGGCAGGAGCTATGCCTGGCGCACGGCCATTGGGCTGCAGGCGGTTGACGGACTCAAGACATCGGAATACTTGCAAGATGTTGCCAGCCGCAACATTTCGGGTGAGATTACCATCGGCGAGGCAAATGCCCTCTTGCAGTCTTATTATGAGGAACATCCCGCCCATGATTCGGATGGGAGGACGGAGGAGGCGGACAAAGTTTCGGCGAGGATTGCGGCGCTCCTTTCGGAATGGGCATTTAGCTTTACGCCGAACGAGTATCTGTCCATCCATCGGAAGTTGTTCGCCGGCATCTATGCCCATGCCGGGCAGATGCGGGATTACAACATTACGAAAAAAGAGTGGGTATTAAACGGCGCGACCGTGCTTTATGGCACTGCCACGGAGCTTGGGGCCACGCTCGCATATGATTTTTCGCAGGAGCGGCAGTTTTCCTACCAAAACTTGTCGATGGACGAAACGATCCGCCACCTTGCGCTGTTTGTGGCAGGGCTGTGGCAGATCCATGTTTTTGGAGAGGGAAATACAAGGACAACGGCAGTGTTTTTTATCAAGTATTTGCGGATGCTGGGGTTTGACGTGACGAATGACATTTTTGCCCAAAATGCGTGGTATTTTCGCAATGCGCTGGTCAGGGCGAATGATAATGACTTGAAAAATGGCATCCACGAGACGACGGAATACCTGGAGCTATTTTTGCGAAATCTGCTCCTTGGGGAAAAGAACCCATTGCACAATCGGGAGATGCACATCGGGTGGAAAAGAGCGGGAGAAGCAATCAATGGAGGCGCACATGAACATTGGAAGAGAAACGGAACATATCGAGTTTAAAAGGTCAACATCAGAAACAAAAGAGGGTGTCATATCCATCTCAAGCATCCTAAATAAACATCATGAGGGAACCATCTATTTTGGCGTAAAAGATAATGGCGACATCATCGGCCAGGAGATCGGGAAAGATACGGAAAGGAAACTTTCGAGAGACATAAGCGAGGGCATCAAACCCGCAATATGGTATGAGGTGCAGACAAAGCATACAGATGACGGCAAGGATTTTATCGAGGTCGCATTTAGCGGTTCCAATGCCCCATATTCTGCATACGGAAAGTATTTTCAACGATTTGCGGACGAGGATCGGCAAATATCTGATGCGGAGCTGGAACGCCTGTTTCGTGCAAGACAAAAGGATTATTCTGAATGGGAGAATGCAGATTCTACGGATCGTATCCCCGACATGGATGAGAATCTTCTAAAGAGAGTTATCACAAACGGGAATGAAAGCGGCAGGATTCGGTATGAATATACGGACGCAGTATCCATGCTGTCGAAGCTTGGGCTTTATAATGTCTCAACGCAGCGCGTTACGAATGCCGGCAGGGTATTGTTTTCCGACAAAAATCCTGTTTTGCTTAAAACAGCGGTTTATGCGACGGAGACAAAGGACACTTTTATCAAATTGAACCATTTTGAAGGAAATGTATTTGCATGTATTGATGAGGGCATCTCGTTCATTATGTCCGCAATCAATTGGAATGTTGTGATAAGCGAAAATGCCAAACGCAATGAGGAATCAGAAATACCGCGGGTTGCTATTCGAGAAATGGTGGTCAATGCGTTTGCCCACGCTTGTTATTACTCGAACACATCATTTACGATTGAGGTGTTCAGCGATAAGGTTGTGATATACAGTCCAGGATCTTTTCCTATGGGATTTACGCCAGAGGATTTTGCTGAAAATGCCGCTGAGCCGATTATGTTGAATCCTAAAATTGTGAATGTGCTTTTTAAGGCGGGGGTCATTGAATCTTTTGGAACAGGATACGAGAGGACATTTCGGGCGTGCAGGAAAGCAGGGGTGACCTATTCCTATGAAAACACAAAGACTGGATTCAAATTTATCTTCCATCGTCCTCATGGACAGAAAAATATCCATGAGATGTCCAAGAGCGAAAAGGAAGTTTACAAATGCCTAAAGGAAT
>CAYVVW010000204.1:0-3132 GCA_964455335.1 uncultured Marvinbryantia sp. | reverse complement strand
CATTCAGCGTGGGCACCAAATTATAATTTTGAAAAACAAAGCCGATCTTTCTGCGCCGGAAAATCGTCAGTGCCTCATCCTTCAGCGCAAAAATCGCTTTCCCATCGACGCGGACAATGCCGGACGTGGGCCGATCCAGCCCGCCCAGCATGTGCAAAAGCGTGGATTTCCCGCTGCCCGACGTGCCGACAATGGCCACAAATTCCCCATGTTCGACGGCAAGGTTCACGCCGCTTAGCGCATGAACCGCCGTATCCCCAGTGCCATAAATCTTCGTCAAATGCTCTGCCTCTAAAACAATCATAAACAGCCCTCCCATAAAAAATCTGCATGGCGGCGGGCGCATGCGTTCCCTTCGCCATACAGATTCTCGCACAAAAATCTTTCCACAATCTTTCCAGAGAGGCGTCGATTCTAACGGTTTTGAAAGAATCCCTCTATTTTTTCCATGGCAGACACAGAAAACACCGTTTCCCCACACTGTGTGCACTGGTAACACGGCACATTTTCAATGATCACATAACAACTTCCGAGTTCGGCAAAATAAGCTGTCTTAGACGCCACCATCGTACCTGACTTACAGATTAAACATTTCATACTGATTTTTCCTTTCTTGTTTTCAGATCTGCGCTCCACCTGTCAGATTCCGGATAATAAGCAGTAATCACTCTACTTGCAGAATATCTCTTGTCCGAATCCCCCGTTGTCGAAATCGTTCCGCTGCGTGTTCCATCGTGCCCATCCATCGTGGGGAAGATCTTTCTACCCTGGCATCATACAATAAAAGTGTCTTGCACGCAAGAAATCCCTCATTGGGGAAGGAAGATAGAAAAGGAGCTTCCCTGCCCCAAAACGGACGCCACCTTCATGTAGCCGCCCTCTGCGGAAATAATCTCCCGCGCCAGGTACAGGCCAATGCCGACGCCCTCCTGCCCCCTCACGTTTTCGGAGCGGTAGAACCGAGAAAAGATTTTGGGCAGCTCGGTCTCCCCGATCCCGATGCCGGTATCTGTCACATCGATGCGGACAAACAGCTCATACGCCGTTGCGCGAAGCGTAATGCCGCCCTTTTGGGTATATTTGATTGCGTTGTCCAGAACGTTTCCCAAAGCCTCCGCCGTCCATTTGGGGTCAAAAATGGCCGAAAGGGGCGTTTCCTCCGCGATAAGGGACAGCCCTTTTTCTTGCGCTTTTGCTGCAAATTGCCCGCATACCGATTGCAGCATCGGCCGCAGCGGCCCTTTTTCGGGAGAGAGCGTCACAATCCCATTTTCCAAGCGGGATAATTTCACCAGAGCATCAATCAAAAAGCGCAGCCGCTTTGCCTGGTCGTGGATGGCGTCGGCATCCGCGCGCGCCTCCTTAGGCAACGCACATTCCAGCAGCAGCTCACTGTACATCAACAAATTCGCAATGGGCGTTTTGGTCTGGTGGGAAATGTCCGAAATCAGCGTTCGGATTCTATCCCGCTCTGCCGACACATTTTGCGCCGAGACTTGCAGTGCCGCAAGGAAATGGGCAAATTTTTCCTCCAACGCGGACAGCCTGCTCTCATCAAAGGACGATTCCGTAAAACTGCCCTCCATTGCGTCATCGAGCATTTTTTCGATCGTTTCGAAAGTATGTTTCGTCTTTTTGTGATTCCAGATCGCGGCCGCTGCCGCCGCCATGCAGAGCACCACGGCCAGAGCCAACATGATTTCACCGGCCATTTTCCCGCACCCATACATAACCGATTCCATAAACCGTTTTGATCTCGCCGTGCGCGCGCAACTTATCCCGCAGGCGCTTGACCGTCACGGACAAGGCATTTTCATCCACATACTCCGCGCCGTCCGTCCAAATGCGGTCAATCAACCTGTCGCGGCTCATGGTGATGCCCTGATTTTCCACCAGCAGCCGCAGCAGCTTTTGCTCCGTTTTGCTCAATTCGACCGGCGTTCCATCCATGAGAAAACGCATTTCAGCAAAATCAAACAGAAAGCGCCCGCTGCGGAATTGCTCTTTTTGCAAAACCGAAACGGCCTTTCGCAGCTGCGTGTTTACCCGCGCCCGAAGGACAGACAGCGAAAATGGCTTGGTGATATAATCGTCTGCGCCCTGCTCCAATCCATTCACAATGTCGCTGTCCGTGTCATTTGCCGTCAGAAGAATGACCGGCAAAGCGGGCCTTTCGCGCTTGATCTCCCGCAGCAAATCCAGGCCATTTCCATCCGACAAACCAATGTCCAAAAGGACGGCAGAAACGCTGTCGCGCCGCAAATGCTCCCGCGCCGTCTGCAGATCCAAGCAGGACACAATCTGCCTGTTCGGCGCCTGCAGCACTTTGGACAACCCCGCATTTAGGATCGGGTCATCCTCAACAACCAACAGATGATCCGTCATGTGAGCAAGAGCCATGCCGTCACCCCCTCGTATAGAGATGCCTGTTCTTTTCGTGCATCAGAGACACTTTTAAAATGCCTCCCTCGTTATCACCACTTCCCAACTATAGTAAACGACTTTTCTTTAGAAAGCAACCAAAAAAACATAAGCGTGTGTTCGATTGGAAAATGTTCGATGGAAAACTACTTGATACCACTGCCCGCCATGGGTTATAATAGTGACAAAGGTTTGTGCAGCGCGCCATTTGGAAGAAGGGAAGGGCAACATGATGGAACAGAAAAAGATGCTCCCGATCGGGTATGAAGATTTTGAGGAAATCAGGACACAGGATTTCTACTACGTTGATAAGACCGGGCTGATTCGGGATTTGCTACAAGGCAAAAGCAAGGTGACCCTGTTCACCCGCCCGCGCCGGTTTGGCAAGTCCTTAAACATGAGTATGCTCGCGCATTTTTTCTCCTTGGATGGGGACAAGTCCATTTTTGACGGGCTGGAGATTGCAAAGGAAAAAGAACTCTGTGAGAAATACATGGGGAAGTACCCTGTCCTTTTCCTCTCGTTAAAGGACATCGAGGGCGATGATTATCAGGAAGCCTACCGTGTGATGGCCGACCTTGTCTTAGACCTGGCCAGCCAATTTGAATTTCTCTCTGACAGCGAAAAATTGGGGGCTGTTGACAAGGAGCGCTATGAAAAGTTGCTGGATTGCGATGACATGCATAAAAATACGCTCACCGGCAGCCTAAA
>CAYVVW010000203.1:0-3223 GCA_964455335.1 uncultured Marvinbryantia sp. | reverse complement strand
TGCATTCCGTACATGCCAATGTGATTCTTGTGCGCACAACTTCCACCTCGCTTTCGTTCATCTTTTCGGCATAAAAAAAAGACCTGCTTCCATACGCCCAACCATTTTAGCACAGACGCCGGAAGCAAGTCAAGTTGTTTTTCACTAGGATTCGGCCGGGACCCCGCGCTTTTCGAGTCCTTTTGCCTTTGGGTAGATGCGCTTCATCCTTTCGTCGTCAAAATATTTGTCCATCACTTTTTGCCAGGCCTTTGTGGCCTCGACCCCGGAGCGGCGCTCCTGGTATCGGCCGAGCGCCAGGGAGGACACGAGCATGTTGACCGCCATGAACACAACCAGCACCCAGGTGAGCGGCTTCCCGACACGCATGGGGATGCGCTCGATCAGCCCCGAAATTTTCCCATAGACGAACCGAAACCACACCACGGCGACAATGCCCCAGAAGAAGCAATAGAGCAAGTTGATGCGCCCGCCCAAGTTGAACGGCACGTTGCTGTAATCCCAAAAGATCGTGCCAAAAACGAGTTCCGTAAAGACGCTGCACAGGTACTCAAACGCGCCGCCGACCAGCGTGCCGATGAGGAACAGCATGGCGTCGGAGCGGTTGCGGTGCTGGTAGAGGACGCCCGTGAAAATGGCGATGCCAAGCCCCCAGACGATGCTAAAAGGCCCCCAGACAAGGCTGCTGCGGCTCATCCATTCTCCCAGCGCAAAGCGGCAAAAGACCGTCTCCACCAAATCCCCGATGAACGCCCCCACGAAAAAGAGCCAAAAGAGCTTGTAAAACCCGCACCCTTGCGCGAACACGCCTTCTTTTTCCGCTTTTTCCACGGGCTGCGCCGACACTTCGTAGGCGCGCGAGATGCGCCGCTCCACCAATGCGCCGATCCTGGCCTGCAGGCCGCTCCTGATTTGGTAGAGCTTGCGGTTGGAGGGGGCATAGTGCGCCGCCTGCTCCTTTTTCCCCGCAAGCAGGGCCGTCGTGCCCAGGATGTCCGCCACCAGCACGGCAAAGAGCACCCACAGCACCGTGTGCATCAAAATCTTTGGGGGGAGATCGTACAACCGCAAAAGCAGCGGGTTGACCCACTTGACCACGACAAGGCCCAAGGCACCCCAAAACAGGGAGTGGCTCAAGCAGACATACCCGTCAAAATTCCACCGCTTGTTGTGGTAGTCCCACCAGCGCTCGTGAAAGAGCATTTCGAGGAGCTTCCCCGCAATCAGCTCGACCACCGTGGCATAGATGGCGCTGCCAACAAACAAAAAGACCGGGCGGTCCGTCAAGGACGTGAGGCTCATGGTCAAAACGACGGCCGTGATGCCATATGTCATGCAAACCGGGCCGTTTAAGTACCCGCGGTTGACGAGCCGCTTTTTTTTCAATGCGACAAGGACGGTCTCAAACACCCATCCGACAAACGAATAGACAAAAAACAAATACAAAAAGCGCATATGGTACTCCTACGTTACTTTTACGTTACTCTTATGTTACTCCTGCCCGCAGGCCGCCTTAAACTCTGTCCAGTTCTTCGTGTAGGCCTCGTCCGCCTCCGGCGAGACGTTCTGGATATACTCGCCATTGATTTCCTCGCCCTGATAGACCAGCGCCGGGTTCACCAGATCGTCTGCCGCCTTGTTGGTATTGATGTAACCGATGTAGGACATGCACGACGCAAAAATCTCCGGCTCTAGCAGGTAGTTGAGAAATTCGTTCGCGGCAGCCGCGTTCGGCGCCTGGGATGGCACAAATGCGGCCATGACGCCAAATCCAAGCCCCTCCTCCGGAAATACCACCTTGAGGTCGGGATTTTCCGCCAGGACGGACGTCACCTGCGACGTATACAAAAATGCGGCGGACGCCTCCCCGTTTAGGAGCGCGTTTTGCGTGTTGTCATCCTGGATGAGGCGCACGTTCGGCGCAAGCTCCAAGAGTTTCTGCCCCGCCTCCTCGATGACGCTGACATCCTCCTCATTCATGGATTTGCCCATGGAAAGCAGCGTGATGCCGTTGATCACGCGGTAATTGGCCGTGAGCGCCACGGAATCCTCCAGGGACGGGTCCCACAAGTCGTTGTATCCTTTGATCTCAAAGTCGACCAGCTCCGGGTCATACACGATCAGGGGGATGCCGGCCCCATATGGCACCGTGTATTTGTCCTCCGGGTCAAAAAACTGCCCCTGGTAGAGCGGGTTGATGTTGCCAAAATTCGTGACGGCATCCTTGTCAATCTCGCTGACCAGCCCCTCGCCGATGGCCTGCTCGATGATATAGTCGTCCGCAATGACGACGTCGTAGTCGCCGCCCTCGGCCTGCGCCAGTTTCTCCAGCATCGTCTCGTCCGAGTCAAAGCTCGCATAAACGATCTCCACCCCCGTGCGCTCGGTAAACCCGTCCAGCACCTCTTGGGGGAACATCCCCTCCCAGGTAAAGAGCACCAGCTCCTTGTTTTCCTCTGCCTGTGCCGCGGTGGCAGCCGCCAGAACCGTCGCCGCCGCAAATGCCAATCCCATCAGTCTTTTTTTCATGTTCATCCTCCTCATCTTTCCTTTGCTTTCTTTGCTTTCTTTGTTTTCTTTGCTTTCGCTCCTGCCTTCCTGTCTCGCAGGACCGATGCTTGTGCGCCTGTACCCCCTGTTACGCTTCTTTTTGTTTCTTCTTTTTTTGTTCCTTCTTTTTCTTCCTTACGTTCTCTTCCCTCTTGTACGCTTTGCGCCGCGCGCATTTTTCTTTCTGTTGCTCTCTTTTGCGCTTTGCGCCGCGCGCATTTTTCTTTCTGTTGCCCTCTTTTACGCTTTGCGCCGCGCGCATTTTTCTTTCTGTCGCCCTCTTTTTTCTCTCTTGCTCCCTCCTTCTCTCTTTCTTCTCCCCGCTTGGCTCCTCTAACCTTGCATACTTCTGTCGTAAACGACAAAAGTATTTGCCCGCCATGTACGCGCTTATTTTTCTCCCACCAGACACCCGAAAACCACGCTCACTTTTTCTTCCAGAAGGAAGACACCAGCAGCACCAACGCGACAACGGCCAGGATGACGGTGCAAAGGGCGTTGATCTCCGGCGTGACGCCCGTCTTGATCTGGGTGTAGACCTTGATGGGCAAGGTGGAGACTTTCGGCCCGTTGACAAAGATGCTGATGACCACGTCGTCAAAGGTAATGGCGAACGCGAGCAAGCTCCCGGACGCCACCGCGGGCAGCACGAGCGGCAGCGTGATGTCCCAAC
>CAYVVW010000202.1:0-3322 GCA_964455335.1 uncultured Marvinbryantia sp. | reverse complement strand
ATCAAGGTGGTGTGCAAGGACTGGTACCGGTTGGGCTTTGGCATGGCGATATAGTCCTTGAACCTTCCCGGAATGGGCGTGTAAAGCTCGTGAATGACGCCCAATGCCGCATAGCAGTCCTTGACCGTGTCCACGATGATGCGCACCGCGAAAAGGTCATAAATCTGGTCGATGGTCTTGTCCTGGTTGACCATTTTTTTGTAAATGCTGAAAAAATGCTTGACGCGCCCGTCGACTTGCGCCTGGATGCCCGCGTCCTGGATGTGCTGCCGCACCTGTTCCACGATGCCGCGCACAAACTCCTCGCGCTCGGCCTTGCGCAGGGAAATCTTCTCCACGAGGTCATAATAAACCTCCGGGCGCAAATATTTCAGGGACAAATCGTCCAGCTCCACCTTGATTTTGGAAATGCCCAGGCGCTGCGCGATGGGCGCGTAAATGTCCATCGTCTCGCGCGCCTTTTCCTTTTGTTTTTCGGGGGGCATATATTTGAGCGTGCGCATATTGTGCAGGCGGTCGGCCAGCTTGATGAGAATCACGCGGATGTCCTTTGCCATGGCGAGGAACATTTTGCGCAGATTCTCCGCCTGCACCTCCAGCTTATCCGCGTGGTAGCTCAACTGCCCCAGCTTCGTGACGCCATCCACCAGCTGCTCCACGTCCGGGCCAAACAGCTCCCGAATCTGCTCCGATGTCAGGATGGTGTCCTCCACCACGTCGTGCAAAAGCCCGGCCACAATCGTCTCCTTGTCCATCTCCAGATCGGCGAGTATGATCGCCACGCAAAGGGGGTGGATGATATAGGGCTCGCCAGACTTGCGCATCTGCCCCTTGTGCGCGTCATAGGCGATGCGGTAGGCCTTTTCCACCATGGAAATGTCCGCGGACGGGTGGTAGGAGCGGATGCTGCGGATCAACTCCTCATACAGCTTGTCCGGATCTGTAAAATCCTCCATACTCTTCACGCGCGCGTCGGCCTGTCGAATCTGCGCGCGATCGTCGCGGGCGGCATCCTCTTGAAAAAGCGCGCGATCGTCCTGCACAATCCCATTTTGCGCCTCTATCGTGCGGCTGGCGTGCTCCTTGTCCGTTTCCGCCATGTGGCTGGCATCTATCATTTTCTCGGTTTCTCTCATCTTCTCACCATTTGTTCGGGAAATTACTTGCCCTCGTAGCAAACGACCGAATGTACCTCGTACCCCGCCAGCCTTTCGCGGCCCTTTAGCCCGGCCAGCTCTATCAGAAAAATATTCCCAACGACCTTGCCGCCCAACTCCTCCACCAGCTCGTCGCACGCCTTGAGCGTGCCGCCCGTCGCGAGCAAATCGTCTATGATCACCACGCGCTGCCCGGGCTTGATGGCGTCTTTGTGGATCTCGATCTGCGCCGTGCCATATTCAAGCTCGTAAGTTTTGGAAACCGTCTCACAGGGGAGCTTGCCTTTTTTGCGAATCAACACAAATGGCTTGTGCAAATTGTACGCGATGGGCGCCCCAAACAAAAACCCGCGGGACTCCGTGCCCGCCACGACATCGACCTCGTCCGCGTTGATAAAGGCCTGCATCTCGTCAATCGCCATCCTTAGGCCCTCCGCGTCCTGCAGGACACTGGTGATATCCCGAAAAATAATGCCCGGCTCTGGAAAATCCGGGATGCTACGCACATAATCCGCCACTGTTTTTTTCATTGCCTCTCCTCCGCCTCTCGTCAGTCCAATCTTTTTTGCCGGAAAACATTCCTCGTGTAGTATAGCACTTCCTTTTCCATAGTTCAACCCTTCCCATTCAAGCGGGTTGATTCTGTTCACGCGTTGCCTCATTCTGTTCATGCGCGTTGATTCATTCTGTTCATGCGCGTTGATTCATTCTGTTCATTCCGCTCACGCGTGTTGGTTCATTCAGGCGTTCGTCCTGTCCATTTGTCCAAGCGTTTGTCCTGCCCTCGCTTTGACATACCGCGCGGATTTTGCCGCCCCGATTCTCTTGATCGCGCCACTTTTCACCATCGCCCCAAGTACCGCCTCAACAGTCGTGGGGCTGACATCCGGGAGTATCTTGCAAATCTCCGCTTTGGAGAGCGGCGTCAGGCTGTTCAGCACCGTGGCTTCTATGCGGGCTTTTTTCGTGATCCTTTTGCTGCCCACCACCGTAAAGCGTTTGTCCAGCCCCTGATAGCACCGATACAGCGTGAGAAGAAAATTCCGGATGAACGGAAAATAGCTGTTTTCATTGGTATCCCATCCGATAGAGGACTGCCGAAGCGCCTCATAATAATCGGCTTTGCAGTTGTTGATCTGCTCCTCAAAGGACACATATTTCCCTGCGTCGTACCCATTTTTATAGAGGAGTAGGAGTGATAGCAGGCGCGACATTCTGCCGTTTCCATCTCTGAAAGGGTGAATGCAGAGAAAATCCAGGATGACGCAGGGAATCAACAAAAGCTGATTGACGTGCGCATCGTCCCGCGCCGCAAGGTAGGCCAGCTCCAACTGCTCCATGGCAGCCGGCGTATCCTCGGCAGAAGTGGGGCGGAAGCGCACACGCCGGTTCCCATCTGCGTCTATCTCTAAAATCACATTGTCATCCGTCTTATACTGACCGCCGTAGCCATATCCGACCACCGACATCATCACTTCATGCAGCCGCAAAATATCCCGCCGCGTAAAATCCATATGGGCGAACCCAAGGTGAATCGCATTCAGCGCATCCCTGTATCCGGCAATCTCTGCCTCGTCATGATCCAACGGCGCGCTGTTTTGATGGACGATGGCAGCAATCCGTTCGTCACTCGTGACGATCCCCTCAATGGCATTGGAGCTTTTGACAGACTGCACCTTTGCGACCGCTTCCATCTCCGTAAACACCCGCGCATATGCCTCTTTGCGGATGCCTGCCATAGTTCTCAAAGACGCGATATTGGCAGTCAGATTGACAAGTCCTGCCGGAAGCAAACCGTTGCGCAAAAAAGAGTAGTCAAACTTCCTCATCACACGCCCTCCTTTCTGCATAATATCATAGCAGTTTATATGCAGAAAAGCAAGCGGACAGCCATGTTTCTGCACATTCTTTGCCATGTTTTCTGCACATTCCTGACCCGCGAAACACCAAAAAACAGCCACGGTTGCCCCGTGGATTGCTTCGCGCTTCCAAAAAACAGCCAAGGTTGACTCGTGGATTTCTTTGCGCTTCCCGAAAAGCGACAACGCTGCCCCAAGAGAATGCGAAATGCGGGCGTTCCACACAACACCCGCATCCGAAAATTCGCATAAAAAATGCAGGAGATGGGACTTGAACCCACACGATCTTAACGACCACAGGCACCT
>CAYVVW010000201.1:3065-3322 GCA_964455335.1 uncultured Marvinbryantia sp. | reverse complement strand
CTGCTGATCGACCGCGTGGGGGACTGCATTGACGATTACCTGTTTGCGATTAAATGACACGAGCGTAAAAGTTCCCGACCACCGGCAGTTCATCAGCCGATGGCCGGGTGTATCTGCCGTTCTGACTGTGCCGCGTGCGCGCCTCTAACGTACCGTCGTCCTGCCCAATTCCGTGAGCTTGCTGATTAGGGCCGCAAACAGATATGCGCAACGTACGCAAAGACCCGAGATGCACGGAATACATCCTGCAGGTGGTC
>CAYVVW010000201.1:0-3032 GCA_964455335.1 uncultured Marvinbryantia sp. | reverse complement strand
TGACGAACATTTTGAACTTTTGATACAAAACCGCACAGAAACTTGATGCGAAATTTTTGCAAAACTTGGGACAAAAACTTTGCAAAAGCACTTGCTTCCAGGCAAATTCCACGCTATAATAAAAAAATATCATCTGGGTGACCGACACCACGCCCGGCGTGCCCGCACATGACGGTTGGACGAAGATCGGCTTTGGGACTGAGACGCGATATGAAGCATTACGTCTTTCTATAAATCACAGAAATGGAGAATCAGAAAAATGAGAAAACGAGCATTGCCTTTATTCAATAGTTTTTTACTAGTGCTGCTTGTATTTCTTTGCGTGTCACATGCAGATGCACTTGCGTCCGTGTCTGGAACGCTCTCCACGGGGCTAACATGGGAGATTTCGGATGCAAACGTGCTGACAGTTTCCGGGGCGGGCGCAATCGGGGATGATATGCCCTGGAAAGCGTATTCCGACCAAGTCGTGGAAGTCGTCCTAAACCCCGGCGTGACAGCCATCGGCGAGGCGGCATTTTATGAGTTTTCCCAGCTGGAAAAAGTGACGCTGCCGACGACTTTGCAAACAATTGGAGATGGGGCATTTGTAGGATGCTCCAAGCTTTCGCAGATGCCCCTCAATGAGGGCCTTGTGCGCATTGGTGAGTATGCGTTTCAAAATACCGCGTTGACTTCCATCCGCATACCGTCATCCGTCACCGAAATTAACGAATATTCTTTTGCCGTGTTAGAAGGCACATTACAGTCCATTGACGTGGATCCTGGGAATGCCCTGTATGCTTCTGTGGATGGCGTGCTGTTTTCCAAAGACGGCAAAACGCTGATCGCATATCCGCGCGCCCGCGAGGCAGATGCATATGCCATTCCGCCTACGGTCACTGCGGTGGGGGATTATGCTTTTTGGAATGCGCGGGTGCGTGAAGTGAGCATTCCATATGGCGTGCAAGTTTTAGGGAATGGCGCATTTTACAGATCGTACATCACATCGCTGGTGCTTCCGGATTCCATTACGGAAGTGGGCGACTTTCTGTGCCATGATTGCGCCAACCTGGTATCGGTGAAACTCGGAGCAGGGCTAAAAAAATTGAATTACCGCGCTTTTAGGAATTGCAGCACGCTCACGAATCTGGACCTTGGCACCACAGTGGAGGAACTGGATTCCCAAGCGTTTTACAACTGCACGTCCTTGATGCACATCGATCTGCCGGAAGGGCTAATAAAGATAAACAGCCAAGCGTTTTATAGAACGGATCTAACCAACGTAAGAGTCCCCGCCAGCGTGACATTCATCGGCGAAGATGCATTTCCGGAGGATGCCGTGTTGGAGTTTGCGCGTCCTTTGACGCAGGATTATGACGGCTCCTACTCTTACATAGACATTGCCAGCATTCCAGTCGAGGCTCAGGAGGACTATACGGCGGCATTTGATGTGCTGAAATTGGTCAATAAGGAGCGCAAAAAACAAGGGCTTTCCGCTTTGGAAATGGATGCCTCGCTGCTTGAATCGGCCATGATGCGCGGTGCGGAATTGGGTGTGTTCTTTTCCCACACGCGGCCAAACGGGCAAGTCTGTTTCAGCGCAAATAGAAAAATGAATGCGGAAAACATTGCCGCATCCTTCGCTAGCCCGAAACAGGTTATGGAAGGATGGATGAATTCGCCGGGACATCGGGCAAATATTCTCGGAGACGGATTTACCTGCATCGGCATTGGATCCGTGGTTGTGGACGGTGTCCGTTACTGGGCGCAATGTTTTAGCAGCGACGCTCCGGTTGTCGCAAAAATAAGCGATTATGCAAATCATTCCAAAGTGGTTCAGGTCGGTTTGCTGACAGAAGATCTGAGTAACATAAAGGAGTCGGAAGTATATGAGATTCTGACATCCCCGAAGTCCGTCGAAGTGGAAGTCGGCGAAAGCCAAGAGGTCAAACTCGGGGTAAACAACACATTTGCGCTCATGTGGACCAAGAATGAGCATCTGAAATTTACCAGCACGGACGAGTCTGTCTGCACGGTGAATCGGAAAGGGAACGTGCAGGGAGTCAGTGCGGGGAGCGCAAAAATATGCATTTTTTCGAAAGAAGAATCGGACAAAGTGCTGATAGAAGTTCCCGTGAAAGTGACAGAAAAAAAGGCCGAAGTTTCCAAACACTATGCAGTGGATGGATTGCGCTACACAGTGACCGAAATAAAGGGAAAAAATGGAAAGGCTACCTTATCCGGGGTTGTCTCAAATGGCATCACGTCTATCGCCGTTCCGAATACTGTGACCATTTCTGGTGTGAAATGCAAGGTGACTGTGATTGGGAAAGGTGCTTGCAAAGGGCTAAAAAAATTAAAAGAAGTGACCATTGGAAAAGAAGTTTCCCAGATCGAGTCGGAAGCTTTTGCCAACTGCAAAAAACTCAAGAAAATTACGTTTGCGGGAACGGGCATAAAGAAAATCGGCGAACGCGCATTCAAGGGAATCTCCGCAAAGGCGATCTTTATCGCGCCAAATAAAAAAGCGACAGCATACAAAAAGCTGCTGACAAAGACGACAGGATTCACATCCAACATGCAGGTAAAGCCAAAATCTGCAAAGGGAACAGATGCAGTCCTTCCCAAAAAAGGTGCCAAGGCGACGGTAGGTGCTTTTCAATACAAAGTGACAAAATCGTCCAAGACAAAAGGAACGGTGCAGCTGGTCGGCATAGCGAAAAAAACAGCTGCATCGTACAAGATCCCCGCAACCGTGAAAATCGGAAAATACAAATTTTCCGTGACTGGCATCGCAAAAAATACATGGAAAGGGTGTAAGCGCGTAAAAACCATCGCTTTGCCGAAAAGCATCACCAAAATCGAAAAGAAGGCGTTCCCCACTGCGGGCAAACTGACCGTCACCGTTCCAAAGGCGCAGAGAATCAAACTCTCTAAACTGGTGAAACAATCCGGAGCTGGAAAGAACGTGAACGTAAAGGTTAGATAGTGCCTGCTGATTAATCTCAAAATGCTTGATTTATGCTGACCTATTTCCCTGCTCAATGAAG
>CAYVVW010000200.1:0-3435 GCA_964455335.1 uncultured Marvinbryantia sp. | reverse complement strand
GATACGCAGACCGCGTTCTGGGCAGACTTAAAGCAGGCGGGCGCGGCGTTCGCGCAGGAAATCGTGGATTATTGCATCGCGGCCGGCTACAATGCCGAGGGCGACTCCGTGGCTGCGTGTGCGGCGAACTGGGGCTTTGAGCTTTCGGAGGACGCGACGGCAGACGATTTCTTTGCCGCAATGGCAGAGCAGTACGAGGGCGATTATGCCACCTTGAGCAGCACGGAGACGGCAGGGTCTTCCCTGTTTGACCTGATGGAGGACTATGACGCATATGCCCTTGGCGTCGAGACGGAAGAGACCGCCCCGAACGTGTCCGGCATCGTGCGCGTGGACGACTACACGGTGCGCGTCACCACTACGGAACTGGATGCGACCGCAATCTACCAGATGTCCATGCCGATCGCCCCGATGCACCACTATGGCGACGAGAGCCTGTACGATTACGAGAACAACAAATTTGGCTTTGAAAAGGGCGACCTTTCTATTGTAAAGGCAAAGACCACGGAGCCGCTCGGCGCAGGCCCGTACATCTTTAAGGATTACGCCAACGGCGTGGTTTACATGGATGCGAACCCGAACTATTACAAAGGCGAGCCGGAGATTGCGCACCTGAACTTCCTGGAGTCCGCGGAGGCGGACAAGGTGAACGCGATTGTGGCGGGCACTTTGGACCTTGCAGACCCGACCTATTCCGTGGACACGGCAAAGCAGATTGCCGCCGAGAATGGCTTTAGCGAGGAAGAGTGGGACAACTTTGACGGACCAGTCCTCACAACGAGGCTCATCGACTACCGCGGGTATGGTTACATCGGCATCAACCCGAACAATGTGAAGGTTGGCGACGATCCCTACTCCGAGCAGTCCAAAGATTTGAGAAAAGCGATTGCGACGATGTATGCGGTTTACCGCGACGAGGCGATTGACTCTTACTATGGGTCTACTGCGTCCGTCATCAACTACCCGATTTCCAACACGTCCTGGGCTGCGCCGCAGACGACGGACGACGGGTACAAGGTGGCCTATTCCGTGGACGTGGACGGAAATGACATTTACACGGCGGGCATGGATGCCGACGCGAAGTATGCGGCAGCCTTAGAAGCCGCGCTTGGTTACTTTGAGGCCGCGGGTTATACCGTGGAGGATGGCAAGCTGACAGCCGCACCGGAAGGCGCGAAACTGGAGTATGAGTGCATCATCGGCGCAGGCGGCTCGGGCGACCACCCGACTTTCCTGCTTCTGAAGAACGTGGCGGAGGCCCTGGAGCCGATCGGGTTTACCCTGAAGGTGACGGACTACGCAAACGCCAACGACCTGTATTCCAGCTACCAGAACGGCATTGCGGAAATGTGGTGCGCGGCATGGTCGGCGGGCACAGACCCGGATATGTTCCAGCTGTACCACTCTGAGGGTTCGACGAACTACTACCAGATCAAGTCCGACGAGTTGGATGAGCTGATCATGGCGGGACGCGCCTCCACAGACCAGACCTACCGCAAGTCGATCTACCAGGCTGCCATGGAAATCATCATGGATTATGCGGTGGAAGTGCCGATCTACCAGAGGAGCGACGCGTATGTGATCTCGACAGAGCGCGTGAACGTGGACTCTCTGCCGAACGACATGACGCCGTATTGGAGCTGGATGGACGAGGTGGAAGATCTGGAGCTTGCAAAGTAAGCGCTTGTTGATGCGCCGCGGTTCGCGCCCACGCGCACCTCTTAGGCGGCATGTCCGCTCAGGGGTTTGGGCAAGCGGCGGGACCGCTTGGAAATGAGTGGGTTTCCCCGCCCTCGAAAGAGGGCGGGGAAATTTTTTTACTATCGTAAAATAGGGGGAAGGAGTATTCTTTTGTGAGAAATTACATCATCAAGCGCATTCTGATCTCCATTTTTATCCTCTTTTTTGTGACACTGATCCTCTACACGCTGATTCGGAGCCTGCCCGCCAGCTATGTGGAAACAATGGCCATGCAGCTCTCCACAAAGCCCGGGGCGAAGCCGTATGAGGAGTGGGTGGCACAGCTGAATGCGTCTTATGGGTTAGACCAGCCGATCGTGATCGGGTATTTTCGCTGGCTGGCGGATTTTGCCAAAGGCAATTTTGGGGATAGCTGGCGCTTCACTGTGCCTGTCATCCAAAAATTCAAAGAAGTGATTCCGGTTTCCTTTGTGATGGGAGCCATTTCGTTGGTGCTGCAGCTGGCGATTGCGATCCCGCTCGGCGTGATTGCGGCCACGAAGCAATATTCCAAGACGGACTATGCCATTTCTGCCAGCGCCCTGATCGGCATTTCTCTGCCGACCTTTTTCTTTGCGACCATCCTGAAGCTGATTTTTTGCGTGAAGCTGGGGTGGCTGGACACGCATGGCATCGTGGGAAGGGATTATGCGCAGCTTGACGCGTGGGGGCAGTTTCTCGACAGGTGCAAGCACCTGATCCTGCCGATTGCCACACTGACCATTGTCTCTGTCGGGTCTTTGATGCGCTACACCCGGACGAATATGCTCGAAGTGCTGAACGCGGATTACATCCGCACGGCGCGCGCAAAGGGCCTGAGCGAAAAAAAGGTCATTTACCGCCATGCGTTCCGCAATACGCTGATCCCGCTGGTGACGATCATCGGCGGATCTTTGCCGGGGCTGTTTAGCGGCGCGCTGATCACGGAGACACTGTTTGCCATACCGGGCATCGGCTATACGTCTTACCAGGCGATGACGGCGGGGGATATTCCCTTTACGATGTTTTACCTGACCTTTCTCGCCGTGCTGACACTGGCCGGAAACTTGATCTCGGATATTTTGTACGCGGTGGTAGACCCGCGCGTGCGCCTGTCGTAGGAAGGGGGAGACCGATGTCGGAAGAAATCAGACAAAACAAAGAAGCCGAAAGCGCCTACTCCTTAAACGATGACCGCCGCGTGAAAGTCCTCTCGCCCGGCGCGCTGGTTGTGAAGCGTTTTTTCCGCAACCGCCTGGCGGTGATCGGGCTGGTCATGCTGATCGTCATGTTTTTGTTTTCGTTTGTCGGGGGGCTTTTGATGCCCTACGGCCAGGCCCAGCAGTTTTATACCGTCACCTACCTGGACAAGGAGTATGTGGGCGTGGTGCGCAACGAGGAGCTGCGCTACGCCGTGGCGGACGGGCAGGAGTTTGGCACGATTTTGGAGGCGCAATTTTTGCTCGCCCTCGGAAAGGGGGAAACCGCTTTTTCCTATAAGGGCGAGGACTATGCTTTAACAGAAGAGGGAACGGATGTTTACTCCATCAGCAAGGCAGACGGCACGGTGCTTGCCATTGCCTACAAGGACATCGTGAATGCGGCGGACGGCATGGAAGAACCGCCCTTTGCGGTCAAGTATGAGGCTTTGAAAGCCTACGCGAACGGCGAGGGCGGCTTTGCGGCGGATGGGAAGGACTATGCCCTGGACGCAGA
>CAYVVW010000199.1:0-3471 GCA_964455335.1 uncultured Marvinbryantia sp. | reverse complement strand
GTATCTCGGCGAGCGATTTGGATCTTCTGGCCGCGCTGATCTACTGCGAGGCGGGCAACCAGAGCGCGGAGGGAAAAGTGGCCGTGGGGCAGGTCGTCATGAACCGGGTGGCAAGTCCGGATTTTGCGGACACGATCCGCGACGTTATTTATGAGAGCGGCCAGTTCACGCCGGCATACACCGGATGGCTCGACCAGGTGATCGGCAGCGCGCCGCAGGACTGCTACGACGCGGCGGCAGCCGCGCTGAACGGGGAAGGCACCGTTGGCGGCAGCCTCTACTTTAATGGAGGAACCGGAAAGGGAATCCAGATCGGGGATCACCAGTTCTATTAATTGTTTGATTATGATGGAAAAAACAAGAAAAAGACATGGAATACCGAAAAATATAGCATATTCCATGTCTTTTTTGTTCCATGCCTTTACATACCCTCTCAATTCGTGTATGATGTTCCTAGAGGATGGTGCCGGAACTGAAAAATAAGCCGTTCCTCACAGGGAGGTGGAATCATGCAGCCTGTTTATTGGTTTCTTTTGTTTGTCCTGCTTCTCGGAATCGAGATATGCACGATGGGGCTTACGACTATCTGGTTTGCCGGCGGGGCGCTGGTGGCGATGGTTGTCTGCATGTTAGGCGGAAATATCTGGCTCCAGTGCATCGCCGGATTGGCGGTAGCATTCCTTCTGCTTTTGTTTACGAGGCCGTTTGCGGTGCGCTACATCAACCGTTCGCATGTAAAGACGAACGCGGACAGCCTAGTTGGACAAACGGCTCAGGTGACGGAAGCCGTCAATAATCTGCTCGGCACGGGAAAAGTGCAGATTCGGGGGCAGGAATGGACGGCCCGCACAAGGGAAGACGGACAAACCATCGATGCCGGAACGCCCGTGCAGATCGAGGCCATCGAAGGGGTAAAACTGATTGTAAAGGAAAAGGAGAACGAGTAAATGATCATTTTAATTTTATTCTTTTTTATTTTGTTGATATGCGCATCCTGCATTAAAGTCGTTCCGCAGGCATACGGCTATGTCATTGAACGTCTGGGCGGCTACCAGACCACATGGGGAGTCGGCATCCACTTTAAAGTGCCGATTATCGACAAAATCGCGCGAAAAGTGCTTTTAAAAGAGCAGGTGGTTGATTTTCCGCCGCAGCCGGTCATCACAAAAGACAACGTGACGATGCGCATTGATACCATCGTGTTCTATCAGATTACCGATCCGAAGCTTTACGCCTATGGCGTGGACAATCCGATCATGGCCATCGAAAACCTGACGGCCACCACGCTTCGAAACATCGTGGGCGAGCTGGAACTTGATGAAACGCTCACTTCAAGAGATGTCATCAACACCAAAATGCGCGCGACGCTCGACCTTGCGACCGATCCTTGGGGCATCAAGGTGAACCGCGTGGAATTAAAGAGCATCGTTCCTCCGGCGGCGATTCAAGAAGCCATGGAAAAGCATATGAAAGCGGAGCGCGAGCGAAGAGAGACGATTTTGATGGCAGAGGGCGAAAAGAAATCCGCCATCCTGATCGCGGAGGGCAAAAAGCAGTCGATCATCCTCGACGCGGAAGCCGAAAAACAGGCGGCCATCCTGCGGGCGGAGGCGCAAAAAGAAAAGATGATCCGCGAGGCGGAAGGCCAGGCCGAGGCGATTCTGAAAGTGCAGCAGGCCAACGCGGACGGCATCCGCTACCTAAAAGAAGCGGGCGCGGACGAGAGCGTGCTTGCGCTCAAGAGCTTTGAGGCATTGGAAAAAGTGGCAGACGGCCAGGCGACGAAGATCATCATTCCGTCGGATCTGCAAAACGTGGCGGGCTTTGTCAAGGCAGCGGTGGAAGTGGCAAAGAGCGATTGAACTTCTGCGAAAATTGGTATGAAAAGTGAAATTTTGCAAATTCTGCGCGCGCGATCGGAGTATGTCTCAGGGCAGGAACTTTGCACGCAGCTTGGCGTCACGCGCGCGGCCATTTGGAAAGCGGTGCGGCAGCTAAAGGAAGAGGGATATGAAATCCAGGCGGTGCGAAACAAAGGCTACCGCCTGGTCGCATCTCCCGACACCATGGGGCGCGCGGAGCTTCAGAGCCGGATGCGGACCTCCTGGGCGGGAAAGCAGGTTGTCTTTCTGGACAGCGTGGACTCGACGAACAATTATGCGAAAAAACTGGCGGAGGCAGGGGCGGCGCATGGCACTTTGGTGGTGGCGGAATCCCAGGACGGCGGCCGCGGGCGAAGCGGGCGGGCCTGGGTGACGCCCAAAGGCTCCTCCATCGCCGCGAGCCTCATCGTCCGTCCGCCCATACGCCCGGAACACGCGTCGATGCTGACCCTTGTCATGGGGGTCGCCGTGGCGCGCGCCATTGCGGACACCACGGGGGTAAGGGTGCAAATCAAGTGGCCAAATGACCTGGTGGTGGGCGGCAAAAAAATATCCGGCACGCTCACGGAGATGAGCGCGGAGCCGGAACGCGTGCATTATGTGGTCATCGGGACGGGCATCAACGCAAATGTCACGGAATTTCCGAGAGAGTTGCGGCAGACGGCCACCTCTTTGCAATTGGAAACCGGACATCCCGTGGAGCGCGGCGCGGTTCTTTGCGCGTGCATGGGGGCGTTTGAGGAGGCATACGCAAAGTTTTTGGAAAAGGGAGATCTCTCCCTTTTGCTGGAAGAATATCAGGGATTGCTGGCAAACCGAGGGCGCGAAGTGCGCGTTTTAGACCCTGCCGGGGCGTTTTGCGGCATGGCGCGCGGCATTGATTCCATGGGGCGGCTGATTGTCGAGAAAGAGGACGGGCAGGTTGCGCATATCTATGCGGGCGAAGTGTCCGTGCGCGGCATCGACCAATATGTGTGATGGCAGGGCGGAAAGCCCTTTTCCACGATCGGCACGCGTTTCGCACCGACCGAAGCGGAGCGGAGACAGGAACCCAACGATTTTCGGATATCGGGTGGGATTGTGGGGATTTGGCACACGTTTCGCGCCGACCGGGGCGAAACGTAGACCGCGAAGCACGGAACCATCCGCAGGCATCTAAGTGGCAGCACAATGGGGAGGGAAAAGGGGCGCATGGAGACGGGGCGCATGGTGTTGTGCGCGGCGAGCGCGTACAACGAAAAATACTATTTCAACGAGGTGTTTGCATCCCTTCCGGAGAGCATCCAAGAGGAGCTGCAAATCCTGTGCGTGCTGTTTACGCAGGACGTGGGCGGCATCCTCGCACTGGAGTTTGACGAGGGGGGATCGCTTTTTTTGCGCACGGAAGCGGCAGAGGATGACTTCTTGTACGACGAGATTGGCAGCGGCCTAAAGGCCCGCGCGCTGCAGCGCGAAAAAGCGGAGCTGTTTGACTCCCTGGAGTTGTATTACCGCGTGTTCTTTTTGGGAAAGGAGGGCGCATGCCCCTAAAGATTGGCTCTGTGACGTTGGAAAACCCCTATGTGCTTGCCCCCATGGCAGGTGTCAC
>CAYVVW010000198.1:2414-3491 GCA_964455335.1 uncultured Marvinbryantia sp. | reverse complement strand
AGGTGGGCGGCCTTATGATGGACGACAGCTTAAAAGAGACGCGCGTGGATGGGGAATTGGTCAGGCTGACCCCCATCGAGTACAACATTTTGCTGCTCTTGGTAAAAAACCCGGGGCGCGTGTTTTCCATTAGCCAAATCTACGAGAGCATTTGGGGGGAGGCGCCGATTGCCGTGGAAAACACGGTGGCGGTGCACATCCGCCACATCCGCGAGAAAATCGAGATCAACCCGCGCGAGCCGCGGTACCTCAAAGTCGTCTGGGGCTTAGGTTACAAAATCGAAAAGCCGCCAGGCGACGAGCCGCAGGCGAAAGAGGCGGAACCCGAGTCGGAGGCGCAGGCGAAAGAGGCGAAACCTGGGTCGGAGGCGCAAGCGTCTCACAATGACCGGGCGTGACGGAGGGCGGGAAGTCCTGGAAGCGGGTCGCCTGCAAAGGGAGTGAAGCGGGAAAGCCTTCGCATCGAAAGATTGCCTTCCCAAAGCGCACAGTGAGGAATTGCTCTGCCGCCGAGAGGTGGAAATATGAAGAAAAAATGGTATCGCTGCAGCTGGGTCAAGGCATCGCTGATCGCCGTGGCCATTGTCTCTTTTACCGTCGGCTTTTGCCTGGGGCTTCGCTTTTTGGTCTTGATGGAGCGCAACCACTATACCCTGGGGGAGAGCCGCAGGGGATATGCGTATTCCAAGGCGTTCGCCGAGAATTTGCGGTCGGATTTTGAGACGATCGCCACCGGGGTGTCCGTCGAGGAGATGCTGGTGGAGAAAACGTCCGACGGGGAGGACTTGCTCATCGACTTGCAAGCGGTGATGGACGCGGCAGGGGAAAACTATGCCTATGGCAACGCGTCCGGCCTCGCCTATACGGTGGCGGATCTGAAAAAGTGGTCCAGAAGCGGCTGGAACCGCATTACGGCGGGCGAAAACATCATCGTGTGCCACCAGCCGGACGGGAAATATGTATATTACACGTACCAGGAGTTTTCGCGCCAGTTTTTGGAGGGCAAGCTCAAGTTCGTTGTGCCCGATTATGCCGACAAGGACAGCGCCACCAGAGAGGCCTACACCATGGAGGTGC
>CAYVVW010000198.1:0-2404 GCA_964455335.1 uncultured Marvinbryantia sp. | reverse complement strand
AGCGGCACGATTCGCTTTGTGGACTTTTGGAATTATGGGGATGTTTTTGTCAAGGAGGACTATCATCCCGTCGGCGCGGACAGCATTTTGGATGTCTTAAATGAAAATGCGCATTGGAATGGCAGGTTAAGCGACGCGATGACCTGGCTTAGCTATCTGCTGGAGCAATATGGGAGGGCGCAGGACCAGGCGGAGGCCCTTGACGCTTACCGCGAGGGGCAGACCAACCTGGCATATTTGCTGGTGGATTTGGAGGACCTGCGGGTCAGCACCAACCGCAAGGAGTTCCAGGACTACGGCCACTATGCGCAGTCTGTCGAGAAGTTGACAAAGGAATGTGCGGCATATGCCATCATTCTCTCGTCCGCGCTGGCGGATTGCAAGACGACGTTGAACTTGAGTGTCAAGCAATGGCAGGAGCAGCTGCAGTCCATCTGGCACCCGGGCGCCAACGTCCTGTTTTGTTTTGGGGTCGATCCCGCTTTTCCCGTGGACGACGGGTATGCGGAAAAAGCGAAAGATTACAATCAATATGCGACATGGGTGGAACCGCTCCTCGCGGGAACCATTGCGGCGGCGCTGCTGTTTGCCCTCTGCCTGGTGTGGATGACTGCGGCGGCAGGGAGGCAGCCGCAGGACGAGGAGCTGCACCTGTCCTTTTTGGACAAATGGGACGTGGAGTGGTTTGCCGCCGGCATCCTCGCGATGTTCACTTTTGGCGCATGGCTTGCGGGGAGATGGGAGTGGGAGCGGCGCATCTTTTTGGCGGCCTGCCTCTCGGCGGGCGCGGCCTGCGGCTTCCTCGTGTTTTACTTGAGCATTGTGCGGCGCGTCAAGGCAAAGATGTTGTGGCAGACGATGTTTTTGCGCCGCGTCGCCTGGTGGGTGCAATCCTTCTGGCAACTGCTTTTGGCGTG
Organism: uncultured Marvinbryantia sp.; assembly: GCA_964455335.1. Classification (GTDB taxonomy): domain Bacteria; phylum Bacillota; class Clostridia; order Lachnospirales; family Lachnospiraceae; genus Marvinbryantia. The sequence goes on along the minus strand of CAYVVW010000198.1, from coordinate 1,487 downwards.
CACGCCCCGCATGTTAAAGGCGACGGTGTCGGTGTGCGGGTTCTTTCTGCTGATGCTGTTGCTGTATTTTTATGGGGGATGGGAGCTATATACCGTGCTGTTGCTGGTGTGCTGCCTTTTGTTTTTGGCATATGCCCTTAAGCGCATCCAGGGGGAGGACAGGATCGCCCGGGGCGTGCGGCGCATCGCCGATGGGGAGATGCGCTACCAGATCGAGACCGCGGATCTCGTAGGGGAGCAGCGGCAGATTGCGGAATCCATCAACCGCATCGGGGAGGGGCTTGACGCGGCGGTGGAGAGCAGCGTGAAAAATGAGCGCACAAAGACGGAACTGATCACGAACGTCTCCCACGACATCAAGACACCCCTGACATCCATCCTCAACTATGTCGATTTGCTCAAGCGCGAGAATATCGACGACCCCAAGGTGCGCGGGTACATTGACGTGTTGGAGAAAAAGGCGAACCGCCTAAAGACGCTGACAGAGGACGTGGTGGAGGCGTCCAAGATCAGCACGGGAAATATCACGCTGGAAATGGCGGACTTGGACTTCGTGGAACTGATCCGCCAAGTGATGGGGGAGTTCCGCGAAAAGTTTGCCCAAAATGACCTCACCCTGGTAGAGGAACTGCCCCCTGGCGCGGTCCCCATCCACGCGGACGGGCGCGGGATGTGGCGCATCCTCGAAAACTTGTGCAACAATGCCGCAAAGTATGCCATGCCAAAGACCAGGGTCTATGTGGATCTGGCCGCAGAGGGGGGCCAGGCGGTTTGCTCGGTCAAAAACATCTCCGCCCAACCGCTCAACTTTTCGGCGGATGAATTGACAGAGCGCTTTATCAGGGGCGACGTGGCGAGAAACACAGAGGGCAGCGGACTCGGGCTTTCCATCGCAAAAAGCCTTACGGAACTGCAAGGGGGCACGTTCCAGATCGTAGTGGATGGCGATTTGTTTCGGGTGAGCTTGCGCTTTCCTATGGTGCATCCCGCGTAGGAGGGGGCATCTTAGGGGGTATTTCACTGGCAGGGAAAGCAGGGCTTTTCAGCGAAATTTTCATGGAGGATCAAAAAAACTCTTGGTTTTTTCATAGGTGTAAAACCGCCCGAAGTTAGAGATACCAATTTGAGTCTTTGTTGGCAAGAGATATTTTCCAGAACACAAAATCTCCTATGGTGTTGGAAAGGCTCATTGGGTTTATAGTAAAGCCCAGAGATATTGTTATGGATTTCTTCTCGGTAAGTGGCACCACTGCAGAGGCTGTGTTTCGTTATGTTTCAAAGCATAAAGAATGCCCTATCTCTTTCATTATGGTTCAGTTACCTGAAGACATAGATAATCATTAAAAACAGCAACAAGTAGGGAAAAGAAAACTCTTGAAAATGCAATGAAGTTCCTCGGCAGTATTAAAAAGTCACATACTATTTGCGAAAACGACGAGGAACGTATCCGTCGCGCCGGTAAGAAGATTAAAAATGACTCGCCCGTA
>CAYVVW010000197.1:0-3496 GCA_964455335.1 uncultured Marvinbryantia sp. | reverse complement strand
ACTGCTCAAAAGTCAGCATAAATCATGCATTTTGAGATTAATCAGCAGGCACTATGTAATATTGCCCTTTGACCTTGTAACTCCCTGTGGCAGCATTTCCGTTTTTCTTAAAATAATACTTCTTTCCGTTTACGCGTTTCCACTTTTCCCGAAGCCGCTCTCCTCCCTTGTAATACCGATAATGCCCATTTTCGCGGACTAGTCCTTTTTTTCTATTTTTCTCTTTCTTTGCCGTCGTCTGCGCCTCTGAAAGAACCTCCTCTCCCTGTGTGGCGGGCAAGTCCGAAGCCCCGGCACGCACCGAAAGAGCTGTCAGATACGTACTGACAATCAAAAATAGCAAAAACACTTGCAAACTCTTAAATCCTTTCAAAACAAATCCCTCCCGTTCCCTTTTTTGTTTTCTTAGGCATCCCCAAAAGGGGAAGTGCCTGTTCTAAAATGACATTACAGCAAGCACCTTCGCAGTCGGCAAGTAATTGCTCTTTGCGTATTTTCCCCTTCTGGGATCATAGGAAATACCATCGATTTTCACCCAGCAATGACGCCTCGGTGTGTCCGCAATGACGAGGATCGGCTGGTATCCCAGCTCGCTTGCCAATGCGGCAAATGCGGATGCATAATGAAAACAGACCCCCTCGTGGGTTTTTAGCATATTGAGCGCATACTTTACCTGCCATCCCGATTCTTGCACATTTGGCCATTTCTTATAAAGATAATGGAATGTTGAGCCTGATATGTAACGAAAACAAGCCCTCAGCTTCTCTTCCGCTGTCATCTGCGGGGTGGTGACCTGCCTCACGATCTGCATCGCCTTGATTTTCAACAGGCTGTTGGTGTCCTCTTTGGCATGTCCTTCTTTTGTCAGGGTGATTCCCTGGTAGGTGACATTCGTCTTGCATTTCCCATTTTTTGCGGCGTAGTACAGTTTTCCGTTGATCACCAGCCAGCCGCTTTGCGCGCGCCCCTTGGGGTCAACGCAGAATCTGTCCTGCCCTATTTTGCGCAATTTAATCTTGGACGGTTCCAAAAGGCGGCCTTTTTCATCAAATACATAATATTGCCCTTTGACCTTGTAACTCCCTGTGGCAGCATTTCCATTCTTCTTAAAATAATACTTCTTTCCGTTTACGCGTTTCCACTTTTCCCGAATCCGCTCTCCTCCCTTGTAATACCGGTAATGTCCATTTTCATGGGTTAGCCCTTTCATAGCTTTTGCGCACGTTGGCAACAATGCCAAAAGAACGCTTGCAAAGATCGCCACAAACCAGCCCTGGCACGATCTGAGCCTATGGCCAATTTTCCCAATGTATTTTCCCAACTTCTTGATCACATATTCTCCTCTCTCCATCTGTTTTTCTCAATCTTTCTTTCATTGCAATTTGTTTTTGGCAAATCACATCGTCACCCCCACTGTTCTTGCAGGAGAAAGTCTCTGATGTTGCAATGCCGAATCCCATTTTTCCCCATGTCTATCTCATCCATGGATATGACATATTTCGGAAAATGGTCGCGCACGAGATCATATACGCCAAATTCCCGCGCGACGGTTTCTTGCGTTGCAAGCAAATATGCCACCTGAATGTATAGCTTTTGTCCCTGTTTTTCGCAGACGAAATCGATTTCCCGCTCCCCCACTTTCCCAACGGTGACGTGGTAGCCGCGACGCAGGATTTCCAAAAACACGATGTTTTCCAAAACAAGGTTGATGTCGGTGAGATTACCGCCAAAAACAGCTTCTCGCAGCCCATGGTCCGCCACATAATATTTTTCATTAACCGTCAGGATTTTCTTCCCCTGCAAATCCTGGCGCTTTACCTGGTAAAATAAAAAAGCATCCGTGCAGGCCTTTAAGTATCCCAGGATCGTCTCGCGGGAAACCGGCCTTCCCTCGCTCTTGATATATTTTGAAATCGCGGAGGCGGAAAAAATCGTGCCCACGTTTTTTGTCAGATAAGCAAGGATTCTCTCTAGAAGATCCACGTCCCGAATGTGATTGCGGCTCACGATGTCTTTTAGTACGACAGAATTGAACAGATCACGCAAATACTGCCCACACGCACTTGGATCATATCCCAAATGCCCCAAATAGGGCATCCCACCAAAGGTCAGATATGCCAAAAATCCTTGGCGCGCATCGATTTCAGGAACTGTCTTGCGGTACAATTCCAGAAATTCCGCAAAGGAAAATGGGTAAATGACAAACTCCACATATCTTCCGGCCAGGTAGGTTGCCAACTCCCCCGACAGTAATTTCGCATTGGAGCCCGTAAGATAGATGTCACAGTCCAATTCCACCCGAAAGGAATTGACGCATTTTTCCCAATCCCGCACTTCTTGGATCTCGTCAAAAAACAGATACAGCCTACCCCCGCAATCTGCGGCCTTTTGCAAAATATGGGCATGGAGCGCGCTTGCCGTGCACAAGTGCGCATTGCTCATATTTTCAAAATTGATGGAAAGCATCTGCTCCTTTTTCACGCCTTTTTCGGCCAATTCCTCTTTGATGAGTTCTAACAACACCGACTTCCCGCAGCGGCGAATGCCCGTCAATACTTTCACCAATTCCGTGTCAAAAAAAGGTCGGATGCGCCTTAAGTACCGTTCGCGTTTGACCACGAATCCCCACCTCCTTCAAAGATTTTCCGCGTGTGCAAATTCAGCGGCTTAACATCAGTACCTGCTCGCGCGCATTTCTCATGCTTCCATAAACCAATCTTTCGCGTTGCGCACTTGGATTCCATTGTAGTTTCCCATGGTGTAGGGCTCCAGTGTCAATATGATTTTTTCGTAATTGTCCCGAATCAGCTGCAATGGGCTCATTTCCCTTGTGAAGGTTGCCTCCGCAGTCATGTCTGCCGTAACTTGGAAGTACGTGATCTCCCCACCTTTTTGTGCGACAAAATCCACCTCCTGATCTCCCAATTTTCCAATGTTGACACGATAATGCCGGCGAAGCAACTCAAAATACACGATATTTTCAAGAGAGAGAGCCACATCCGACGTATTTCCTCTGGCTTCGCAAAATTCGCAAAAAGAAAGCGGGAGTACTTTGATTTCCACATATCTTCCCGCAAACAGCGACGCCAAATCACTGGAGAGAAGGTATGCGTTAGATCCCGTGATGTAGAGATCCACATTTTCTTTCACATACAAACTGTCCACCACTTTTTCAAACGCATCCACACGTTGTATTTCGTCGAGAAAGACATAATATCTCTGTTTTTGGTCCATGCGCTCCAATAGGTAAGCATACAGTTTTCTATCATCGAGCGGTTCCTCGTAGGCAAGGTCCTCAAAATTTAAATAAATCATTTGTGACGGCGCAACCTTGTTCTCCAGCAACAACTCTCGAAATTGCGCCAAAAGCGTGGATTTCCCGCATCTGCGAATGCCCGTCACCACCTTGATGACATTTTCGTCCTTCCAGGATAACAGTTCCGCAAGATATGCCCTTCTCAAAATCATCCTACCACCCCATCTTCTCCGAATATTT
>CAYVVW010000196.1:0-3583 GCA_964455335.1 uncultured Marvinbryantia sp. | reverse complement strand
TGGCACGCAGCACCCCACTTTTTTCCTCATATCGGGCGGGTAGTTGGCACGATGTCCCATCGTGCTAAATGCCCATGTCCCCACCGACATGCAAGCATGTCGTGGGAAAGGGCTTTCTACCCTGGTATCATATACATGATGCTGGGGTAGAAAGCACTTGTGCCCCTTCACAAATGCCAGCAATGTCTCTGCGCTTTCTGTCTGCCCGCATGTTTTCCGTTTCCCGTCCCCGCTGCCGATCAGCGCCGTCCGGCATCCGGCGGCCTGTCCTGCCAGGATGTCATTTTCCCCATCCCCGACCATCCAGGACTGGCTTAGGTCAATGTGAAAATCGTCCGCCGCTTTTTGCAGCATCCCCGGTTTCGGCTTTCGGCAGTCGCAGTCGCATTTCAATTCCGGTATTTCTCCCTCAAATCCTTTGTCGGGGTGGTGCGGGCAATAATAGATGCCATCCAGATAGGCGCCCTGTTCCCCGAGGAGCGTTTCCATTTTGTTGTGTATCTGCTGCAACTGTTCTTGTGTGACTTCGCCTCTGGCAATGACCGGCTGGTTCGTCACTACAATGGCCAGGTAGCCAGACTGGTTGATGATGCGGATGGCATCCGCGACGCCTGGGAGAAGCGCAAAGTCGTCTGTCTTTCGCAAAAAGCCCACATGGCGGTTGATGGTGCCGTCCCGGTCCAGGAATACCGCACGCTGCTTGTTCCGCAGATTTCTCGCCTGCACAAGCCCTTTCTGAAAATCCTGGCACACCGCCTCGTACCGTTCCGGCGTTCCCATGTCCTTCACATATTCAGGGCTGTCGTAGGCGAACATCTTTCCGCTGCCCGCAAGCGGCTTTAACAGATCCCGGTCAAGATCCGCTTTTTGTGACAATTCTTGTGGAAAACTTTCTTTTTGTGATGCGCGTTCCTTGCCTTGTGGCGCGATTTCTTTTGTGAGGAGTTTTGGTGAGAGGATATGCAGCCCGGCATTTACTCTGTTTTTGTAATACGTTGGCCGCGCGTCCTCCTTTGTCAGCCAGCTGGTGACCGCATGGTTTTCGTCCGTCACAATCAGCCCGCTGTCGTATGGGTGGCTGTTCGGATGCGTGAACAAGGTCGCCAGCGCGCCTTTTTGCCTGTGGTAGGCGACAAATCGGTTGAAATCCACGTCAAAGATCGCGTCCGCGTTGAGCAGGAGAAAATCGTCGGTGAGCGCGTCTTTTAGCCGGAACAGTGCGCCGGCGTTGCCGAGCGGGGATTCCTCAAAGTAATATGCGATATGCACGCCGAATTTGCTCCCGTCGCCGAAATGCGCCTCGATTTTTTCGCCCAGGTGGCTCACGGTCAGGATGATGTCCGTAAAGCCCTGTTCCTTCAGGCAGCGGATCTCATGCTCCAAAACCGGCGCGCCGCCGATCTGTATCATTGGTTTTGGAATGTCACTTGCGACGGACGAGATGCGCGTTCCCCGGCCGCCGGCCATAATTACCGTTTTCATCGGTTACCTCCGCAATTTCTGTTGTCGTTTTTCCATGGCGCGCGGGTTTCGCGCCGCTACGCCAGAAGGTCTTGCAAGTATGCCGGCCAGAGCGCGGTATCCGCAAGGAAGTCTTGCGTCGCGGCAAAGTAGCGGGGCTCCTCTTTGTACCCCTTGCGAAACACGGGAGAGAAGAGGTCAGTGCGCTCGGGCAGGAAAAAGCCCTCTTTTTTTACATAGCAGGTCGCGGCCTTGGCGCTCTGGCGGTATTGCTTGTCCACAAAGGTTCCCACGCTTTTGTGGATGGCGGTGTCCTCCAGGGGCAGGTACCAGTAGTTTTTGTAGTCGGGAAAGAAATGTTTCAACGGCTCCCGGGTGCCCTGCACGCAGAAAGCGAGGTCGTCCCGATCCACGGTGACGGTGGCGCAGTCATTTTCGTAGGTCAGGGGTTTTGGCGCCGCGTGGGGCAGCTTGCCGCAAAACCGCGCCAAGTTTCCGTCCACTTCGTGCGCCGTGCCGCGCCAGGTTCCCGCAATCAGGGCGCGGTAGGAGAGGATGGGCAGGATCGAGAGCATCCCCAGCAAATCCTCATAATTGTGCAAGAGGAGCAGCCGCTGCGACTCCGCGTCCGGCCGCGCGGCATGGGCGTGGTAGATGCGGATCAATTCCCCGCCGCTGTAGCGGTCCTCTCTGTCAATGCCCAAAAATTGCTCCAGGCTTTTTTGCTTCAGAGAGGAAAGACCGAGGATTTCCTTGAGGGGAGATACCATGCGGTAAATGTCGTGGCTTTTCATCGCCGGCAGGGGATTTTCCAAAGCGAGCGAACGGCATTTTTCCGCGAGGTAACGCAAGTCAAAATGGTCCCCATTGAAGTGTGCCAGGTGGGAAAAGCGCGCGGCATAGGAGAGAAAATCCGCAAGGACGGCCCTCTCTTGCGCGTAGGATGCGGCAAACCATTGCGTGGCCACCCAAGACCCATGCTCCAGGGCGACTGCGCCGATGAGGTACAGGTGCGAGGAGCGTGCGGACAGGCCGGTCGTCTCGATGTCAAAAAACAATAAGTCCTCTGCCGGGACATCGCCCAAAACGGCGGTGTCTGGGCACGCGCCCAAAGGATATTTCCGAACCACCATAAAACCCCCATTCCAGAATTTTCTACCCGGTGTCATGGACAACATTATAGCAGAAATTCGGCGAAAGTCAATTCACAAGGAAGAAAAGGGCAATTTTCGGGGGTTTACAAATGCCGGGATCTGTGAGAAAATGACTCTGTGTATCTGCCGGATGGCCGGCATACGAAAAAGTATCATCACTGAAAGGAGACTTAACATGATTTATTCACGTGAAGTAGAAGAGATGTGTCCGGTTGCACAGGGCGTTCACCACGGCGCGGCTCCGATTCCGGAGGAGGCAAAATGGGTGCAGGCAAAGGAAGTCAAGGATATTTCCGGCTTTACGCACGGCGTGGGCTGGTGCGCGCCGCAGCAGGGCGCGTGCAAGCTGAGCCTGAACGTCAAGGATGGCATCATCCAGGAGGCGCTTGTGGAGACGATCGGATGTTCCGGCATGACCCATTCGGCTGCCATGGCGGCGGAGATTCTCCCCGGGCTTACGGTCTTGGAAGCCTTAAATACCGACCTGGTGTGCGACGCGATCAATACAGCCATGCGCGAGCTCTTCCTTCAGATTGCGTACGGCCGTTCCCAGTCCGCCTTTTCCGAGGATGGCCTGCCGGTTGGCGCCGGCCTTGAGGATCTTGGCAAGGGCCTCCGCTCCCAGGTGGGCACGATGTATGGCACATTGAAAAAAGGCCCGCGCTACCTGGAGATGGCGGAAGGGTATGTGACGGGCATTGCGCTTGACGAAAATGACGAGATCATCGGCTACCAGTTCGTGAGCATCGGAAAAATGACCGACTTTATCAAAAAAGGCGACGATCCCACTACCGCATGGGAAAAGGCAAAAGGCCAGTATGGCCGTGTGGCGGACGCCGTAAAAATCATCGATCCCAGAAAAGAATAACCAAAGGAGGTAGAGGGGAATGGCTTTATTTGAATCTTATGAAAGGCGCATTGACAAGATCAACGCCGTCTTAAACAGCTATGGCATTGCTTCCCTTGAG
>CAYVVW010000195.1:0-3601 GCA_964455335.1 uncultured Marvinbryantia sp. | reverse complement strand
AATGGAAACTACCCTGGGCATACGCGCACCCCCTCGTGTTTTTGCTTTTCCTTATTCTCTTCATGCTCTGTGCTTTTCTTGTGTTTTTGCTTTTCTTGTGTTTTTGCTTTTCCTTATGCTCTGTGCTTTTCTTGTGCTTTGTGCTTTTCTCCTGCGCGCGGTGTCTCGCGCAAAACGCGGTCTTCCTTTGCGCACCAGTATACACCAGAGCGGGCGCGTCATCAAGTGGTTTACAACAAACTACTTGCGTTCAGGGGATGCAGGGCATATAATGGTGGCACGAGCGTCCAAAAGTCGATCATCTGCATCACGTTGGAACACAGAAAACACCGAAAGGAGGATGTCGCCATGAGTTTTGCAGACCGCCTGTTTAAGGAAACCTGCCGGGAGATTTTGGAAAATGGCACAGACACAAAAGGGGAGCTTGTGCGCCCGGTCTGGGAAGATACCGGAGAGCCTGCCTACACATACAAAACGTTTGGCGTGGTGCACCGCTACGACCTGCGGAAAGAATTTCCCGCACTCACCTTGCGCCGCGTTGCCCTAAAGAGCGCCATGGACGAAATCCTTTGGATTTACCAGAAGAAATCCAACAACATTCACGACTTGCACAGCCATATCTGGGATGCCTGGGCCGATGAAACTGGCAGCATCGGCACTTGCTATGGCGATGTGGTGCGGCGGAAGTTTTTGTACAAGGGCGCGGAAACAGACCAGATGGACTATGTCCTGCGCCAGTTGCGGGAAAACCCGTTTAGCCGGCGCATCATGACCAATTTGTACCAATATGAATATCTGCACTCCGGCGCTTTAGATCCCTGTTGCTACGGCATGTCCTACAACGTCACGCAGACGGACGCGGGACTTGTGCTCAATGCCATCCTCAATCAGCGCAGCCAGGACATGCTTGCCGCCAATGGCTGGAACGTGTGCCAATATGCCCTCCTGCTGATGATGGTGGCACAGGTGAACGGCATGGTCGCGGGCGAGCTGGTCCACGTCATCTGCGACTGCCACATCTACGACCGGCACGTGCCGATGGTGCGCGAGCTGCTAGAAAGGGAAGAACACCCTGCGCCAAAGGTCTGGCTGTCCGCGGATGTCAAGGACTTTTACGCTTTCACCGTGGAAGATTTGCACGTGGAGGACTATGTGACAGGGGAACAGCTCCGCAACATCCCCATTGCAGTCTGACCTGTCGCAAACGACTAATACATTTGCCGTTTGTCATATCCCCTTCGGGGGTACGCACGAATTTGCCATAAATAAAGGAGGCTCCCATGGATTTGATCGTAGCGGTGGATCGCAACTGGGCGATCGGCCACCAAAACAAGCTGTTAGTCAGTATTCCCGCTGACAAAAAATTTTTTCGGGACACAACCACCGGAAAAGTGGTGGTGATGGGGCGAAAGACCTTGGAGAGCTTCCCAAACGGGCTTCCCCTCAAAAACCGCACAAACCTCGTCCTGACAGGCAACCGGGCTTACCAGGCGCAAGACGCCATCCTCGTGCACGACTTAGGCGAGCTGTTTGCCACCTTGCGCCGATTTTCGGACGAGGATGTCTATGTCATCGGGGGCGAGCGCGTCTACCGGCAGCTCTTGCCCTACTGCCGCCTGGCGCACGTGACCAAAATCGACCATGCCTACCAGGCGGACACTTATTTCCCAAACCTCGACCAACTGCCCACATGGCGCGTGGCCGCCGACAGCGAGGAGCAGACCTACTTCGACCTTGTGTACCGGTTTTACCTGTACGAAAACTGTTCACCCAAGCCCATCGGGTGACGCATCGCCCAAGACAACCCATTTCCCACGCGTGGAGCCTTCTCTTTTGATGGCTCCCTTTTCTTTGAGCGATTTGCAAGTGCGCCGAACCGTTTTTTCCGACATCCCCAAGGCAAGCGCCATCTGTTTCGCCGTAGAGGATGGAATCGTGCGAATCCTTCCAAGCACAGCCAACTCCACATCCGACATGCCCATGTGGGGATTGCGGTCATTTCCGTCCGAATTACGGTCATTTTCCTCCGGATTGCGGTCATTTTCCTCTGGATTACGGTCATTTCCCTCTGGATTACGGTCATTTCCCTCCGGATTACGGTCATTTCCCTCTGGATTACGGTCATTTTCCTCCGGATTACGGTCATTTCCCTCTGGATTACGGTCATTTTCATCCGGATTGCGGTCATTTCCCTCTGGATTGCGGTCATTTTCCCCCGGATTACGGTCATTTTCCACACACGTCCGAAGGGTCAGTGTTGTCCTGTCCGGATCCATCTGCTCCGTGATGGATGGGCGCACATACCCGCTCTTTTCCCAGACATGGTAGATGTCGCACAGTCCAGACCCTGAGCGTTCTCCGATATCAATCAGGGAAAATAAGTTAAAAATGCGGCTATTTCTGGCATCGCTGATGCCGCCAGCAATCGCCTCCGCAATCCCGATGCGAAAAAGCCCCGGGTTCGATATCGACAGCTCGTGGTATTTTTTCTCGATCACGATACCACAGCGGCCATAGTAATCCGCATGGATCAGGGCATTCGCAAGCCCCTCCCGGAGTGCCGCATGTATCGGCGTATCGTCAATGCGCACCAGGCTCTGATCCAGCCGAAACGGGCGTTTGATGTCCCCTGTCAGCCGATCTAGGATTTTAAAATAGAAGTCAAATATGTTGCCACTCCAGTCGCCATCCCCCGATGTCACGCGGTCCGACCACCTGGCATCCGCGTCCAGCCGCTCCCGATAATCCAGAAAATAATTTGGCAGTTCCCCCACAATCGTCATAAAATCGCCAAAGAACAGAAGCCCCGCCAAAGTGGGGTGCAGCCGCCTGTCCTCTCCCCTTCCTGCCGCGCCCACTTTCAGCAAAAACTCCTCATCATTCCGGTTTGTCCACACGTGCCCCGGCTTTACGTTCTGAAACATCGTCCGGTACCGACGGATCGACTCCGTGTTTAGGTCCTCTATCTCCAGGTGGTCGATCACCCTGCCGTCCACGCTCTCCGGTGCCTGGTCCCGCATCATCGCCAGGACTTCCTCCCTGGAGCAATGATAATCGCCCTCATGATTTCTGCGAAAAGATCCCCGAAATGGGTCGGTGCCGATGTATACCGGCTTTTCCCTGCGGTTTGCCCTTGGAACTTCCATGACCACATACGTCCGCCCCTCATATTCTTCCGCATAAATATGATGGTTGAGCAAAATGTTTTGGCTCACTTTTTGTGGGTTGTTCAAAACATTCCAAAGGTCTGCGATCCTTTGGTGCGGGTCGGAAACCCCGCACAAGTTTAGGCGGTGCGTCTTTGGGTCCTCCTCCACGCCGAGGAGGATCACGCCGCCAAACGTATTGGCAAAAGAAGAATAGGTCTCCCACACAGAGGCCGGGATACCTTTGGCCGCAAGTTTTGCCTCCACGTACATCGTCTCATTTTCAGACAAAACAGACTGTATATCAATCATTGAGACACCTTTCTTTTCCAATATTTTCTTTCTATATTGTATGATACCAGGGTAGAAAGCCCTTTCCCACGACATGCTTGCATGTCGGTGGGGATATGGGCATTTAGCACGATGGAACATCGTGCCAACTACCCGCCCGATAT
>CAYVVW010000194.1:0-3623 GCA_964455335.1 uncultured Marvinbryantia sp. | reverse complement strand
TTGGCATGATGCGCCTGCCGCTGACGGATGCGTCCAATGCGGCGAGCGTGGACGTGGAACAGGCAAAGGCGATGGTGGATCGCTTTTTGGAGCATGGGTTCACCTATTTTGACACGGCGTGGATGTACTGCGGGTTTGCGAGCGAGCGCGTGGTAAAAGAGGCGCTGGTTTCCCGCCACGAAAGGGGGAGCTTTACCCTGGCGACCAAGCTGCACTCCGCCTTTTTTGACACTTTGGAGGGGCGCGACGAAGTGTTTTCCAAGCAGTTGGAAAAGACGTGCGCGGAATATTTTGATTATTACCTCTTGCACGGCATCGACAAGGGGTCGCTGGAAAAGTACGAAAAGTTCGACTGCTTTTCCTGGCTGATGGCAAAAAAAGAGCAAGGGCTGGTGCGGCACGCGGGCTTTTCGTTTCACGATGCGCCGGACGTGCTGGACGGGATTTTGGCGCGCCACCCCGAGATGGAATTTGTGCAGCTGCAGATCAATTACCTGGACTGGGAAAATGAGTGGGTGCGCGCAAGGGAATGCCACGAGGTGGCGGTCAAGCACGGAAAGCAAATCGTAGTCATGGAGCCTGTCAAGGGCGGCACGCTGGCGCAAGTCCCGGACGAGGTGCGGGAATTGTTCCACGCGGCAGACCCGCAAATGTCCGTCCCGAGCTGGGCGATTCGGTTTGCGGCTTCCCTGGAAAACGTGATGGTGGTGCTCTCCGGAATGTCTGACATGGCGCAAGTGGAGGACAACATCCGCTCCATGGAGGATTTCCGGCCGCTCACCGAGGAGGAAATGCAGCTGTGCCACAAGGCGGCGGACATCATCAACGGGAGGGTTGCGATCCCCTGCACGGGCTGCGCGTATTGCACGGAGGGCTGCCCGCAGCGCATCGCCATCCCGCAGTATTTTTCGCTGTACAATGACGACATACGCGAATCCAAAGAAAAAGGCTGGACAGTCAACTTCAACAACTACGCCAGACTGGCCGAGACATTCGGGCGAGCCGGCGACTGCGTTGCGTGCGGGCAGTGCGAGAGCGTATGTCCGCAGCACTTGCCGATCATCGAAAACCTGCGGAAAGTTGCCAAGCGGTACGAAGCATAAAATAGGGAGAGCGGTTTCACGCGAGATGGGATGAGTCGTGTGGCAGGGGTGCGCCGTGAGGCTTGCGGCAAGGAAATGGATTTCCGTTCGAGACGGGTGAGCCGTGGCCGTGGCGCTGCGAAGTTCGCTTGCGGCAGGAAGATGGAGTTCCGCGCGAGACGGATGTGCCGGCGCGCCACGCCGCGACAACAGGACACGAGGGGGTATGGGATGCGCTATTACATTGCCGACCCGCATTTTTTCCATGGGAATTTGAACGCGCGCATGGATTGCCGCGGGTTTGCGACGGTGGAAGAAATGAATGCCTATATGCTCAAACGCTGGAATGACAAAGTGCGGCCAAGAGACGAAGTGGTCATTCTAGGCGACCTCTCGTGGGGAAGCGCAGAGCAGACGAACGCATTGTTGGAGCAGCTCAACGGCCGGCTGCACCTCATCCAGGGCAACCACGACCGCTTTGGGAGAAATGGGCAATATCGCACCGACCGCTTTGTGTGGGTTCGCCCCTATGCGGAAGTGCACGACGGAAAGCGCAAAGTGATTTTGTGCCATTATCCCGTGTTTTGTTACAATGGCCAGTACCGGCTGGACGACAAAGGAAATCCAAAGTCGTATATGCTCTATGGGCACGTGCATGACACGCAAGACCAGCGGCTGGTTGAGCAATTTCAGGCGATCACGCGCGCGCATTTTTGCAAAATCGGGGAAGAGACGCACCCCATCCCTTGCCACATGATCAACTGCTTTTGCATGTATTCGGACTACACGCCGCTCACGCTGGACGAGTGGATCGCGTGTGACAGGGCGCGGATGGAACGCCGGGCGCGGGACGAGGCAGCACGGCGCATGGAGCAGAATTCGGCGGGGAAGTGAGCTGGTAGACTTCAAGCGGAACAAAAGCGGAAAAGGGAAAAGAGAAAAGAGAGGGCAGGCTCATGCGACCTGCCCTTGTCTGTTTCTCATAACTTACGTTACGCATTGCGTGCAGCTGCTTTTCCGGCCATCGTGCATCACGCGCTCTGCATGATGCATCGGCGTTTCGCGCGCACACGAGACGTATGACCGTTTGACGCTCGTGTCATGCATTCTGCGCTGTACGCGCCGCATTGTGCTGCGCAGTGTGCCTTCCTCAGTCATCGTAGTCGTAGTAGTCATCGTCCACGGCCTTGAAAGATCCCTTTAGGGTGGCGCTGCCCGTGTCGCCATAACCCTGGATGTTGGAAATCTCATAGGAATACGTTTTCCCATGGGTCAATGGCTTGGACAGGTAGACTTCGCAGTCGTCATGGTCACATTCGACATACGAACTCTTGGAAGAATAGGCCTTTCCTGCCGCGTCGCGGATGATCACGGTGGGCCGGTTTCCCATAGCCAGGCACTTGTTGAACGCGAAGCTCACGGTATATTCGTTGTCCTCATAGTCCACGTCGTAAGTCACAAGGCGCACCTTTAGGGCACTGCTCTTTGGCGGCACTTTCGCATTTACGGTGATCGTGCCGTAACTGGACGCCCCGCGCGCCTTGATGCCCGAGATTTTGATGGCATAAGTCTTTCCAGGGGTCAGGCTGTTTACATGGATTTCGCAGTCCCTGTCGTCGCGGTCAGTGAGGACGGCATCGCGGGCTTTTTCGCCGCTGGCCTTTACCGATGTCACGTCCGCGGAAGCCTTCCACTGCACGGCGCAGTTGAACCGCACGGTCACTTCATAATCATACATGCTGTCGGGGTCGTACTCCACATTGACGGAACTCACCCCGATCTTCTTGGAGTCGGCGGGAATCTTCACCTTTAGGGTGATGGTCTGCCATTTGGAGGAACGCGCCTTTTTGATGCCGGAAATCTTGATGGTGTACGTGCGCCCCGCTTTTAGTTTGGGGATCACGATGTCACAGTCGTCCGAATCGCGGTCAAACAGCTCGGCTTTGTAGCGAGTGCCTTTGTTGTCTTTGACTGACTTCACTTTCGCATTGAGCTTCCAGGAAACGCGCGACAGGAAACTCACCTCGATTTTGGGCAGCTTGTTTGACACGTCATACTCCACTTTTTGCAACTGGATGCCGCTCTTTTTCGGGGTAACGCTGGCGGTCACCCGCGTAGAGGCGGATGCCCCCATGGGGAAGAGCAGCAGCAATGCCAAAAATAACAGCGCAATTGGGAAAGATTTCTGAATTTTCATAAAACAACACCTCCTTGCGAGATAAAACATGGTGAAACTAGTAATTAGAGTATACACAAGGATTGGCGACGTGTAAAGCAGAATTTTCTATTTTCCCCCAACGTGTTTCTCCCAACGCGATTCACTTGTTGTAATCGTGCGGATTCCCTGCTCTCTTTTCATCCATGCCCGATGTTACCCAACTTTACTGAGTACTTCCCTTCCTCTTGGATGGATGTCAACGTGCCCCACTTCAGCATCGCCCCGTTCTCAGATACGTTTTACTGTCTGTCCGCGTTTTCCCCTTGGACAAGCACCTGTTTCCCCTGAAATGCGATGCCGTACTTGCGGATCTTCTCTGGCGC
>CAYVVW010000193.1:0-3642 GCA_964455335.1 uncultured Marvinbryantia sp. | reverse complement strand
GCAGCACTAAGCAGAACCTCTTGTGTGATGCGAGGGCGCCTGGATCGAGCTAACTGTAGAGGTAACGCCTGTGGCAGGGATTCGAGGTGCGGCGCGTGGAATTTTTTTTCGACCGGCATGGCAATTTCCAGTCGATACCAGTTGCAAGCCTGCGTGGCAACTTCCGTTCGGTACGGCGGTTGTCGGTTTGTGTAGTAACTTCCGTTCGGTACGGCAGTTACCGGCCTATGTGGCAGTTGCCGGGCGACACGTCAGTTCGAAACCATCCTGACGAAAAACAAAACTAAGGAGAAAATCGCATATGAAAAACAACGTCTTGTTTCTGTCGCAGGCGGCGGTGATCGCCGCTGTCTATGTGGCGCTGACCGTGGCGGGCGCTTCCTTTTCTTTTGGCGCCATGCAAGTGCGGGTCGCGGAGGCGCTCACAGTTTTGCCCTATTTCACCCCCGCGGCCATCCCCGGCCTGTTTGCCGGGTGCGTCGTCGCAAATCTGCTCGGCGGCGGGATTCCCTTAGACATTGTATTTGGCAGCCTTGCCACGCTGCTCGGCGCGCTTGGCTCTTATCTGGTGCGCAAAAATCGCTGCCTGGTGCCTCTCCCTCCCATTCTCGCAAATGTGCTCATCGTTCCATTTGTGCTGTCCTATGGGTATGGCGACCCCTTGCCCATTCCCGTTTTGATGCTTTCCATCGGCATCGGGGAGTGCATCTCCTGCTATCTGTTGGGCATGGTTCTCCTGTTTGCGCTGGAAAAGAGGAAGCGCCACCTTTTCACGGCCTGAATGCGAATCGGTCGTGATCAGACACCGCATATCGTAAACGACAAAAATATTTGCCGTTTACGATAGCCCCTCCGGGGGATGCGCACGAATTTGCTGCGGAATCACGCTGCTTGCGCAGCGCAAATTCGGCGCAGCAAACGACAATACGAAAATCGTTTTGTCATTTGCTATAGCTGGATATGGTGATATACGTTTCGCCAGAGTGCCGTGACTACCCTTTTTCCTTGTTCAAGAATCCAATGAATACATTTCCCGACCGCTCGAACAAATCCAGGGAGTCCACGTCGCTTCGCAGCTCGGACTCCGCTTCCCCCGGCCGGTAGAAGCGGATGTTGCCCCATTGGTCATATCCCAGCAACACGTATGTGCCCTCAACGGTGTCCGCAAGCACGGGGTTGCCCTCGCTGATGAAGTAAAGGATGGACTCCATGTCGCAGCCGCTTAGGTCAAACACGCGCTTGTCGGGCAGCTTCCCGCGCAGGTATTCCAGGTCCATCTTTCCCTCGAGGATGCTCTTTGGCACTTGCCCGATGGGGATGTCCGCTATGGCCGTGCGGTTTCCGCGCTCCCACACGTATTGCTGGTTTTGATCCACCACCACGCCAAACAGCGCGTTTGCCTGCACGATGGCCGTGTTCGCGTTCTGGTAAATGCCGTTTAGGCGCCCTTTCGCATAGACGTAGTAACGCTCCTCTAAGTGTTCTTTTGCCTCTATGGAAACCGTCGTGTCGCGGTCATCGACAATCATGCGCCCCCGCACCACCTGTGGCGTTTTCTGCTCGAATCCCCCGCCCACCAGCAGCACCATTTCCGTCTGCTTGCGGTTGCCATACTGGGTCGTCAGGCTCGAATCCCGCTCCCCGCCATTGTTGTCAATGATGTGGTCGTCCGCGATTTCTTCCCAATCGTCGCCCACTTTTCGGGCGCGGCGCATCGTCAGAAGCGGGTCGGAAAGCGCCGCCCCCATCACGTACACGCCCGTTTCGCCGTATTCCTTGACGATCTCCCCCTGCTCATTGACGATGTAGACGGTGCGCATGGGAAAAATCTCGTCTCCCTCGTGCCTTGCGTCGATGTCGCCCGTGGACGCGATGCCGTACACAAGCGCCTCGCCCAAAAAGCCGAGCATCCGCAGGCGCTCATTTTCCCCGCAGGTGATCCTGCGCACTTCTTGCGTGTCCAGGTTGAAAATGCAAATGGTGCGGGAGTTGTATGCCTCATTTTCCCCCAAATAAGCAAAATATTTCCCGGACTTGGACCCCGCGTAGCAATTTGGCTCCATGTTTTCCACCACTTTGCGCACGGCCATGGTTCCCAGGTCGACGCCATAGACATCGCCGTCGTTGAGCATGTAGAAGTCCTCGCGGTCGTCCGTCACATAGGCAATGTCCTGCACGTCCTCTTTGAGCAGGTCGTAAGATCTCGTGGTGTCCACGAATGCCAGCTCCCGCAGCCCGCCGGAGGACGCGTCGTAATGGTAGACGGCGGCTCCCGACTCGCCCTCGTGCCGCCCGCGGTTCATGTACCCCGCCACGACAAAATGAATGTCGCCATTTGTGCCCAGGCTCAAAATCCGAATCTCGTGCTGGCCGTAGGTGTCGCGGTAATCGGTATTTTCCTTTTGGCGAAACGTAAAGACTTGCGCCATTTTTCCGCTGGCGGAATCGTAACTCCACAGCTCTCCCGCCAATTCAAACGCAAAGTAACGGTTCTCGGCATCCGTCTGAAACGCAATGTCGCTGCCGCAGATGCCGAAGTTGATGCCATTTTCCAAAATCACCCCATTGTCCGGGTTGAAGATCTCATTTGTGGAGCGCTCAAAATCGAGCAGCATCATGGCCTCGTCCGCGTAGCGCAGCCGGAAATACTCATTGACGGTATAAAGCTCGGTGTTGCCCTCCTCGTTTTGCGCGCTGATGATGTATTCTTGCACAATGGTGGCCGTTGTCTCGTTCAATTCCTTGATCATGGGAATGGAACGGTAATAAATCTGGGGCTTCAAACTCCCCCACACCAGCTGATCCGTAGTGGTGTGAATGTCCATAAAGGAGAGGTTGATCTCGTCCGTGTTTGCCTCCGGCTCCATGTAAAGCGCGAGCGCGTCCGCGTCGGTGCGGGTCAGGCAACGCTCCGAAAAGCTGATCACAAAATCCAGGTATTCCTTGGTGTGCAAGCTGTCCTGCTGGACGACGCGCGTGTAATAATAGATGTCGCGCGCGTCGGCGCGCAGGCGGATTTGGAGGACATATTCGCGGTTCATGTACATGCCGTTTTGCAGGGTAAAGGAGGCCGTCGTCTCCTCGTCCCCATACGAAATGTCCGTAATTTTCGTATTTTCCAGAGACTCTTTTCCGTCTGCCGAGAGCACCTCAAAATAGATCTCCTCCACGGACGCGCCAAAGTTTTGGATGCGCATGCTCATGTTTTTTTCCGTGGAAATGGGGGTAAGCGTGTCGCGCACGGCCGTCACTTGCATGGGCTTGACATACCCGTGCAAGGGGTTCATTTCCACATCGCCGTGTACCATGTAGACGATGGGGAGCGTGGCTTTTTCCATTTCCTCTGTCCGCATTTTCGTCTCGTTGTTGAACAGTGCGGAAAAAACTGCCACACTCGCCACAAAGATGACCAGCAGCACGCTGCCGTGAATGATGATTCGCTTCATGCGCCCTCCCAAGCCCAATGTCATCGGTGCTTACAACCATGCCACTGGATTTTTTCATTCTGAGATTTCGCGTTTCTCGGATTTCCTTATTTTGGTTTTTATCGTTTTAAGGTTTCTCGTTTCTCGGATTTCCTGATTCATCCTAGTATAACGTTCGTTAATTAACTCGACCGTTTTAATGGCAGTGTATCAACAA
>CAYVVW010000192.1:0-3661 GCA_964455335.1 uncultured Marvinbryantia sp. | reverse complement strand
GCACGAAGGCAACAAAAGCAACAACAGTAACAAAAACAACAAAAACAACAAAAATAACGAAAGCAATAAAAAAAGCCTGGGCATCGTAAATGAAACGGTTCCCAGGCGGCCGACATGCTCTCCTTCGCACTCCCCACAGGTATCCCTGCTTTTTTCCGCCAGTCGTGCGAATGCCCCCTTATCATAAATGATTTTCCGAAAAGAAACAAGCGTTTTTTTCAGAAATCCCCGAAAAATTTTCTAAAATCGCTCCCTGTCAAAGCTGCCCAAAAGCACATCGCTGTCAAAACCAAACGCTATAACAAGCCGCATCGCTGTCAAAACCAAACAGCTGTAACAAGCCGCATCGCCGTCAAATCACGTAACTGTCACACGCGACATCCACGACGTTCCGCTGCCACTGGACCAAATCCTCCAGCGTGTACTTGTCCACGACCCTGCGGACAGCGTCGTCAATTTCCTTCCAGATGCGCAAGGTCACACAATAATCTTTGCGCGGGCAAGTGTTCTCCTCATCCTCCAGGCAGGCCACCGGCGCCAGGCTCCCTTCCGTGAGCCGCAGGATCATCCCCACCGTATACTCCTTCGGTGGCTTTGCCAGGCGGTACCCGCCCTGCGGGCCGCGGTTGCTCTTTAAGTAGCCCGCTTTTACCAGAACCGTGATGATCTGTTCGAGATACTTCACGGAAATATCCTGGCGCTTCGCGATTTCCTTGACTCGAACCGGCTGGTCCTGGTCAGCAGTCGCCAAATCCAACATTATGCGTAAGGCATACCGCCCCTTTGTCGAAATTCTCATACTACACAATCCTTTCTGTAAAACGTTCCTGCGCCGCACGCGACACTGCACCGTGCACGAAAACCCCCGAATTGGTCGTGCTTTTTTTGTACAACTGCTACAACTTCACACACGCCAAGCACGCGGCGCCGCACCCTCCGTGAAAACCTCCGAATCGCCCCGCCGGGCTGTGGCTTACATGCCTTTCCCACACGCGCAATTCGGGCGTCAGAGTAAATCCTCTATCCTATGGGCTAACTATATTATAAACCGCATGGCACAATTGCGCAAGTATTTTTTGAAAATTCTGAAAATTCAAGAAATGCACACTTCACAAAGGCTATCGTGCATCTTTTTTTAAAGTGTGCACGGAGGAGATGTCGTAAACGGCAACTATGTTTGTCGTTTGCGATCGCGATTCTATGCCATAACACCTTCCAGGATTTTAAGGCTCAAAACCACCCGGATTATTTACAAAAGGAAATGAAATGAAGTTTGCGCAGAGAAAAAAGTCTTTTTGATGATTTCGATAAGGCTTTCGGGACGATCGTTGATGACTGTGAAGAAGATAGAATTGAAAGTGGAGATATTTCACAGGCCATAGCCATTACCCAAGCATTTCACGAAACTTTGTTTGCATTTTTGGGCTGTTTGTTTTATACTAACGGTATTGGGGGCCAAATTGCAGCTTGCCCCATGACACACGGGAGAGGGAGGTCTTTTTCCATGGCTGAAAAAAAGATGAGCGAGAAGCAGGCTGAGATTTTGGCATATATCAAAAACGAGATATTGCGCAAGGGCTTTCCCCCGTCCGTGCGCGAGATTTGCGTTGCCGTCCACCTAAAGTCGACATCCTCCGTGCACGCGCACCTGGGGGCGCTCGAAAAAAAAGGCTACATCCGCAGAGACCCCACAAAGTCCCGCACGATCGAAATCCTGGACGACCAGTTCCAGCTTGCGCGGCGCGAGATGGTCAACGTTCCCTTAGTCGGGCGCGTCGCCGCGGGCGAGCCGATTTTGGCGCGGGAAAATATCGAAAATTACGTTCCCATCCCGGCGGAGTTTTTGCCGAACCAGCAGACGTTTCTTTTGACCGTCCAGGGGGAAAGCATGGTCAATGCGGGGATTTTGGACGGGGATCACATTCTTGTAAAGCAGCAAAACACCGCCGCAAACGGCGACATGGTGGTCGCCCTTTTGGACGACTCCGCAACGGTCAAGACTTTCTACAAAGAGGCGGATCACATTCGCCTGCAGCCGGAAAATGACGCGATGGAACCCATCCTTGCGGAGGACGTGCAAATCCTGGGGAAAGTGATCGGGGTCTTTCGCCTCTTTTAACGCGCTTCGTAGCGGCTGGCCGCAAGGTCTGTGAGCTGGCGCACAAACGGCGCGCGGCAGTTTGGGGCAGCCCCTGGGCCGCGGCTTTGGTATTCCGCGTAAAAGACGGTCTCCTGCGCCTCTTTTTTCCCCCAGTCGCAAAAGCCCTCCTTGCGGATGTGGCCGCCGATCGCGCAGTGCAACAGCACCGTTTTTGCGTAGTTGCGCCACGGACGCCCAAGATAGACGGAATCTTTCGGGCAGTCTCCGGTGAAATTGCAATGGGAAAACACATACCCCTCTGCTACGTCTTTTGGCGTGGATGCGGCTGTCACATATCCGCAGATGCCGGGCGGCAGTTCTCCGTCAGAGGCGTCCGCCGGCGCGCCCTCCATTTTTTGCGGGCGCAAGGACACAATCTCGCAGTTTTCAAACCACGCGGTGGCGCCCCCGAAGATGAAGTCAATCTCCCCGCTGATCACGCAGTTTTCGTAGAATTGCCGTTTTGGCTCGCGGGGCGCAAACTCGCCAGGCCCGACAAAGCTCCCCGGCAGGATCGGCTCTGGCGGGAGCGGCCCCGTAAAGAGCGTGTCCTGCCTGCCCTCCAGGCGGCAATTCCGCACGACCAGCAGATCCGCGTCGGCGGAAAGGGCGATCGCCTGCCCCACTTCCTTGCGCGGCGCGGCCGTGTTGCGCACGGTCATGTCCAAAAGCGCGCACCCGCGGCCAGCAAGGTAGAGCACATAAGAGCGGAACGTCCCGCGCTTGCTCCCGTCCGGCATCTCCTGCCTGGCGTAGTCGCCATACTCCAGGATGGTATCCGTTGCCGCGTGACCCTGGATGGTCACGTTCGGGCGAAGCAACTCCACTTTTTCATGGTAAATGCCAGGATCCAGGAAGATGTGCGCATATTCCGCGTTGCCGGGCAGGGCCGCAACGGCCTCTTTCAGCGTGCGAAAGCACCCCTCTCCTGTTCTCGTCTTGGACACCGTCAAGCGAACCATCCCTCAATTCTCCTCCCCGACGTGCTCCAGACCCTGCGCGATGATGGTGCGCACGTGGTCGTCCGCAAGCGCGTAAAAAACGGATTTCCCCTCCCGGCGGCTCTTGACCAGCTTGCCCTGTTTTAAGATGCGCAGCTGGTGGGAAATGGCAGACTGCGTCATTTGCAGGGCACTTGCGAGGTCGCAGACGCACACTTCCGCCTCAAACAACACAAACAAAATGCGTATGCGCGTGGAGTCGCCAAAGATCTTAAACAACTCCGCAAGGTCATAGAGTTCCTCCTCTTGCGGAAGCCGATCTTTTACGGTTTGCAGCAAAGACTCGTGCACCTCCACCGTGTCGCAACATTCGATTCCTTTTTCCAGCATCGATCCTGTTCCTTTCTTAATCTTATGATGCCAGGGTAGAAAGCCCTTTCCCACGACATGCTTGCATGTCGGTGGGGCTTGGCACGATGGAACATCGTGCCAAATGCCCGATATGAGAAAAAAGTGGGGATTTGTCACGCGTTTAGCACCGACCGGAGCGAAGCGTAGACAGCGAAGCACGAAACAATCC
>CAYVVW010000191.1:0-3688 GCA_964455335.1 uncultured Marvinbryantia sp. | reverse complement strand
GCGAATACTTTTGTCATTTACGATATGTGCCACTCGTCGTAGGAGAAACGTCGTTGCGTATGGTCAGGGAAAGAGGACGGCATTGTGGAACAGCAAAAAAAAATGCTCCCGATCGGGTATGAAAACTTTGAGGAACTCAGAACAAAGGATTTCTACTACGTGGATAAGACCGGGCTGATTCGGCATTCTGATGGCAAATGCCCGCCTAAGCGTCATCTCCAACCGCGAGGCGGGAAATGGGTATGCGGACATTCTTGCCAAATCGGAGGACGCAGATGAGGATGGAGCGACAGGCATCGTCATCGAGATGAAATACGCGCAGGACGGCGATCTGGACAGGGCGTGCCTGGAAGCCATTGCCCAGATCGACGAGCGGCGGTATCTGGACGCTTTCCAATACACAAGCGTCCGAAAGATTTGGAGATACGGAATTAAAGATCGATGCAGCGCATCCGCGTTATCAGACAATCCGCAAAAAACGGAGTTTCTTAAATCTTGCTCACTTTCGCCTCGTCGATGGTATGCGGTGCCTTTTCGACCGCTTTTTTCCCGACGGCAATGGCGATGGCAAACTCATACCCTTCCGGGAATTGCAAGACCTCGGCGAAATGTGCCTTTTTCTCCCCGAGCATGGCATCTTTGATGCAGCCGATAATCAGATTGCCAAGGCCGAGCCCCTCCGCCGCCAGGGCGATGGTCTGCACCGCGATGCCGGCATCCACCTGCGTCCACTTAAAACGCGCCTCGCCGCTTAGGAACAGCACGGCCGGTGCCTCATAATAAAAGTTGTGCGGCGGGTTCGCCACACGGTTCAGGGCATTTTTCTCCTCCTCGATTTCCTTTAGGATGGGATGGTCGCCCGGCACCACGGTGATGTGGATCTCCTGGCGGTTTGTAGCAGTCGGCGCGTGCAGGCCAGACCGCACCAAAATCTCCAATTCCTCGTCTTTTAACTTTTCCTGTGTGTAGCCGCGCGTGGAGCTGCGCTCCGCAATCGCTTTCAAAACATCTTTTTTCAAAACTTGAACCTCCTATCTTGTCTTTTTTTGTATGATTTGGACATCAAAAAGTATTTTAACGCCCACCACATCCCCTCACCGCCACACGAACCAGCAGAACAGGTACCCGGCCGTCACCGCGCAGAGGGTAAATGGCACGCCAACGCGCAGGAAATCGGACGTGCGGACTTCGTACCCCTCTTTGCGCAGGATGCCAATGCCCGCAATGTTGGCGGATGCGCCGATGGGGGTCAGGTTGCCGCCCAGTGTCGCCCCCGTCAAAAGGCCAAAATACAGCAGCGTGGGGTCAATCCCCATAGAGGACGCGACGCCCTGCACCACGGGAAGCATCGTCGCCACATAGGGGATATTGTCCACAAATGCCGACACCAGCACGGACACCCACACGATAGCAGTGTAAAGCAAAAAGAGATGGTGGTCGCCCATTTTTGCGAATATCCCGCTGATGTCATCGATGATGCCCGCATTTGTGATGCCGCGAATGACCAAAAACAGGCCCGTAAGCAGCAGGACGGTATCTCTGTCAATCTCCTGGACGGCCGTCACGACCGACTGGCACCCATTCTCCCGAACGATGGAGTAGATCGACGCAATACCAAAGATCGCGACGCAGATCAGGCCATTCGTAATGGCGGGCTTGTTTTTGATGAACGACGCGCCGATCAGCAGCGCAATATTTGCGAGCAGCAAATAGGTCGGCACATAGTCTCTGACCAGGGTTTCCTCCGTCACTTCCGCTTTTTGCCGCTCGCCGCGAAACAGCCACAGAATGACCGGCACCGTGACAAGTGCCCCAAGCTCCACGGCAAAAAAGATGCTCGGGCGTCCGTCCATGAACAGGAAATCGAGAAAATCCATGCCTGCGTACCCGCCCAGCATGACGCTCGTGGTATCGCCCACCAGAGTCGCCGCGCCCTGCAGATTGGAGCTGACGGCAATGCAAATGACCAGCTTGACGGGGGAAATCCGGAGCTTTTTTGCGATGGCAATCCCCACGGGCGCCACCATGAGGACAGTCGCGACATTGTCAATAAACGCTGAAATGACACCCGCAAAAAGTGACATAGCCACCGCCACCCACATCGTGTTTGGCGCGTGCCGCAAAATCAGCTCCGCCAGCTTGCCGGGCATGCCAGAACCGATAAAAAAGGAAACCGTGCCCATCGTGCCCACCAGCATCAGCAACACGTTAAAATCCAGAGATGGCAGCACTTCCTTTACGGGCACCAATCCCGTAACCACGAAAATAAGCGCGCTGCCAAGCGCGACCCATGGCCGGTATTTTTGCAGCGCAATCATGAGCGCATACGTAACAACAAAAAGCACAAGCGCAAAAATCTTCATATGACTCCTCCCGAGAACCGCGTTAGAAGCAGTTTACCGTATTGGGCATACGATTGTCAAGACATTTCGGAACTTTACGCCAGACCCGGCGGAGTCCGAAAAGGGTTCCGTTTTCCGTAAGAAACGATGGAAATTTGATTTCTGTCGGAGCAGATGTGGTTTGCCGCCTCATCTGCAAATGGCTAGACAGGGATGACAAGGACAGCAAATAGCCGCGTGGGTGCTTTGCCACGGTAAAAGAAATCTCCCTCCACCGGCGGTTGATTTTTCGGATTCTACCCACGGTTTGTATACAAATCTGGACAAATGATGTAAGATAGGAAACGAGCCGGGAAATGCCGGCGGGCTTGTAGCGCAAGCGACAAAACGATTTTCGTTTTCGTCGTTTGCCATAGAACAGAATCGGCGAAGGAGGGCCATCGGGATGGATCAGACAAAAATCGGAACATTTATCGCGGATTGCAGAAAGGAGGCGAAACTGACGCAGGCACAGCTCGCGGAAAGGCTGCATATCTCCGACAGAGCCGTGTCGAAATGGGAGACGAGAAAGTGTTTGCCGGATTCCTCGATTATGCTGAATCTCTGTGAGATTCTGGATATTTCCGTCAACGAGCTGTTGAGCGGGGAGCGGTTAAACGTCGACGATTTTGCGGAGAAAGCCGCCCGCAATCTCATCGAATTTAAGCGAAAAGAGGAGTATGCCTTGAGCAAAAATGTCATTCTCTCCATCGTGTATACAGTTTTTATGGCCATCGCGATTTTGGTATGCTGCATCTGCGACGTCGCGACTTCCGGCGCGTTGACGTGGTCGCGCATTACCTTGAGTTCCATTTTGTCCGCTTTTCTCTTATTGGTCATCGCGGCTTCCTGCATAATCGGAGACTACGCGTGCCAAAGAGGCTTTGTGAAATAATTCAAAGATGCCAGGGTAGAAAACCCTTTCCCACGATGGATGGGCACGATGTTCCATCGTGCCAAATGCCCGCAAGCCTTTGCTTAGCGCACCGCGTCGCCGATCGCCTCGCTGAAGGTCGGGTGCGGATAGATGACCGCCCCCAGCTGCTCTAAGGTCAGGCCGTTTCCAATCGCCGCCGTAAACTGGCTGATCATGTCCGTCGCGCGCGCGCACATCATCTGCGCCCCGAGGATTTTCTGCGTTTCCTTGTCCGCGACTACTTTGATGAAGCCCCGCTCCTGATCGGACAGCACCGTTTTTCCATTCGCCGACATGGGATATTTTTTCACGATCACATCCAGGTTTTGGCGTTTTGCCTCGTCCTGCGTCAGGCCGACGCTGGCGATCTCGGGATCGGTGTAGACACAGC
>CAYVVW010000190.1:0-3693 GCA_964455335.1 uncultured Marvinbryantia sp. | reverse complement strand
CGGAGCGAAGCGTAGACAGCGAAGCACGAAACAATCCGTAAGGTATCTTTTTACCGTAACATCATTTTATAGAAACACACGGTATGATTAAGAGCAAGCTGCAGGATGGTTTGCGCACAATTCAGAAAAAGTGTCAAGCGTTTGCAAAGTAAGCTGAAAGGATGTCGCCATGTTAAAGCACTGTATTCGCTGGGTCGGTTTTTTGTTTTCTATTTTTGTTTTTCTGCTTTTTTTCCAGTATGTGTCTGTGAAGCAGCAATCGAATCCGTTTGGAACGACGCTGCAATTTCAGGTCGATGTATCCCAAACGGGAACGACGAAGGAAGGTTTGGTTGACGGCTTGAACGCGATCGCGGATCGCGGCCAAAATGTGATCGTAAAGGTGGTCACGGACGCGGAGAATTTTGAGAATGGGAAAGACGTGATCTGGTTTGGGACGGAGAAGCCAAAAGCTAAGGGGCTGGTCGTCGAGCGTGGGGAAACCGTCAAATGGTTCCATTCTTCTTTAAGCGGGCGTTTGATTTCCGCAAAGGATATGGGCGCGCGGTCGCTGCAGGGCATCTATGCCGCGGCGGGCGACACGGTCAAAGCGGAACTCGAATCCTGGGCCTTGGAAAATCAGGTTGCGCTTTCCTGGCTGGAAGCGCCTTCGCTTGCGCAAAATCTGCTCGCCTATTTTGTTCGAAATGGCATCGGGAATGTGGTTGTCGCGCTTTTCCTGCTGCTTGTTACCGCCATTTTGTCCTGGTTTGCCGCCCACGCGAAATCCAGGGCGATCAAATTGCTTGCGGGGAGAATGCCGCGCTCCATCCATCTGGAGGATGCCGCAATCATTACAAAAACTGTCGCGTCAGGTTTTTTGATTGGGTGGGTCGGGATGCTGGCCTACGCCGCGAGGGGCGGGGCACGGCAGATTTCTCTGGTGGCGCTGCCGAGCCTTTTGCTGTCCGTCCTGGCGCTTGCCTGTTTGTTTTTGTCCGCGATGCTGATCTCGCAAGCGGTCAGCCCAAAAACGAGGCACATCGCGCTCCGGGTGCTTCCCACGCGGCGCTTTCGGCAGCTGTCGGCAGGGATACGCATGGCGACGATTGTTTTGGCATTGCTGGTCGTCCCGACCACCATCACGTCGGCTCATGTTTTTTACCAGCTGTCAAAAGAATATGCGCTATGGCAGGCCATGCAAAAAAATGTGAGCATCTCATTTTCGGATTTAGACGTGCTGGAATCGGACGAAATGTTGCCGGCCGTGGAGCAGTTTTTTCAGGAAATGGATCAAATCGGAAATCTGCGCATGTCCATGGCGCTCGAATTTTCGGAAGAAGCATTGGGATCGTATGACCATGTCATTGTGGTGGATCGGGCTTCTGACTGTTTTCGTGCAAAGGGCTTTTTGCTCTCTGCCGCGTCGAGCGGAAATGTGGTCTTTCAAGACGAGGGGCAGTTAAGGGCGGGACTGGAAAAATACGGCATGATGCCCTATGTCCTGTCGGTTGACAGCATCGCGGAAATGGCGCTTGGCCAGGCGCAAAAATTTGGCCAGGAAGCGGTATTTTATGTGGCTGCCTGTGTCTGTATTCTTCTCACGGTTGCGCTGGCGGGCGTGGTGAGCGCACAGCTTTGGGCGGGGGAAAACCAGAAGCGGATTTTCACCCTGCACACGTTTGGAAATGCGTATGCTGAAATCGTAAGGGAAATGGTGGGAAAAGAGGCCTGTGGCGCACTTGCCGCGATGGCGATTGGATGTGTTTGCAGCTTTTTTGCCAGCCGGCCGGGCGTGGCGGCGCTTCTGGGAACGGTGGTTCTGGTATTGGCGCTATATGGCATCGGCAGTCATTTGGCATATCGGATTTGCAGCAAAAACGCGTTTCAAAAAACGTGCCACCGGAACTTTTAGAAAACGAATCGGGAGGTAGAGATTGATGGAAGTGCAGGCAAAAAATATCAGCATGGCGATCCAAAAAAGAAAGATCTTTTCGGATGTCTCCTTTACGGCAAAAGGCGGCAGCATCACGGCGCTCATAGGCCCGTCCGGATGCGGGAAAACGTCCGTCTTAAACTGCATGGGGCTTATTCAGACGGCAAGCACGGGCAGTGTCTGGATAGACGGGGAGGACACGTCCGATTGGAAAGAAAAGCGGCGCCTGAAGTTTTGGCGCGACCATGCGGCATTTATTTACCAGGATTATGGCATCATCGAGGACGAGACGGTGGCGTACAATGTGACGCTCAACGCGCGCACGTCGCAAAGTGACGAGGTGCGGGAGCTGCTGGAAAAAATGGGGATTCTCCGCATGGCGAAAAGCCAGGCATCGGTGCTCTCGGGCGGGGAGAAACAGCGGCTTGGGATTGCGCGCGCGATTTTCAAAAAGGCCAGCATCTTGTACGCGGATGAGCCGACGGCCTCTCTGGATGAAGTCAACCAAAGAATCGTGATCAAGCTGCTCCGGCGGGTCGCCGAGTCGGGCGCGGGCATCCTCATTGCCACGCATGACGCAGCGTTCATCAAGCAATGCGACCAGGTGATCAACCTGGAGCATTGCGAGTACATCTAAAACAAGAACCCCCAAACCGCAAAATGACGCGGGGCGGGGGTTTTCTCTGTCTTTAGAATGGCTGCCCCATCCGCCTTGCGCGCGCATAAAAACGAAGGCGCAAATATTTTTCCGGCAAAAATTTTGCGAAGGGAGTACAAAAATTTTGCGAAGGGCGCACAAAGTTCTTGTTCCAACAGGGGAAGCATGGTAGTATAGGGGAAACGCAAACTTTTCACAGGTGAGGAGACAGGGATGCTGACACAGTTTTCTAGGACGGAATTGCTACTTGGGAAGGACGCCATGCAAGCCCTCGCGGCGGCAAGGGTCGCCATTTTCGGCATCGGCGGGGTCGGCGGGTATGTCTGCGAGGCATTGGCGCGCAGCGGCGTCGGGGCGTTTGACCTGGTCGACGACGACAAGGTTTGCCTGACAAACTTAAACCGGCAGCTCATCGCCACCAGAAAAACGGTGGGAAAATACAAAGTGGACGTGATGAAGGAGCGCATACGGGACATCAACCCCGACGCGCGGGTCGTCACGCACAAATGTTTTTTTCTGCCGGAAAACGCAGACCAGTTCCCGTTTGCGGAGTATGACTATGTCGTGGACGCGGTCGACACGGTGACGGCGAAAATCGAGCTGGTGCTGAAGGCGCGCGCGCAAAATGTGCCGGCCATCAGCTGCATGGGCGCGGGAAACAAGCTGGACCCCACGCAATTTCGCGTGGCCGATATTTCCCAGACAAAGGTCTGCCCCCTCGCGCGGGTGATGCGCAGGGAGCTGAAGAAGCGCGGCGTGGAAGGGCTGAAGGTGGTTTATTCCGAGGAAAAGCCGGTGCGCCCCATCGAGGACATGGCGATCAGCTGCCGCGCCCATTGCATTTGCCCGCCGGGCGCAAAGCACAAGTGCACGGAGCGCAGGGATATTCCGGGGAGCGTGGCGTTTGTGCCCTCTGTCGCGGGGCTGATCCTGGCGGGGGAAGTGGTGAAGGACTTGTGCGCGCGGGAAGAAGAGAAAAAAGAAGTTCTGGGATAAAAAAGGAATCTTTGAGAGAAAAAAGGATTCTTTGAGAGAAAAAGGATTTTTTGGGAGAAAGCCTTGCTTTACACGTAAATTACCAGAAAATCGGTAACGCCATGGAATAAAAAAATAATATTTT
>CAYVVW010000189.1:0-3729 GCA_964455335.1 uncultured Marvinbryantia sp. | reverse complement strand
CGCAAACCGCTGCAAATCGATGGCGTCGCCTAACACCGGCGTGTAATCCACCTTACAGTCGCCGGTGTGCACCACGATCCCGGCGGGCGAGTAAATAGCGAGCGCCGCCGCGTCCACAATGCTGTGGTTCGTCTTGATAAACTCGATGCGGAACATCCCCAGGTTGATGGACTGCCCGTGCTTGACCACTTTTCGCTTGGTCGTCCGCAGCAGGTTGTGCTCCGCAAATTTATTCTCGATGATCCCCATCGTCAGCTTCGTCGCGTAAATCGGGGCATTGATCTCCTACATCACGTAGGGAAGCGCGCCGATGTGATCCACATGCCCATGGGTAATCACAAACCCCTTCACCTTTTCGGCATTTTCCTTCAGGTAAGTGATGTCCGGGATCACGAGGTCAACCCCCAGCATGTCATCCTCCGGGAAAGACAGGCCGCAGTCGACCACAACGATGCTGTCCTCGAACGCAAACGCCGTGATGTTCATCCCGATCTGCTCCAGGCCCCCCAAAGGAATGATGCGCAATTTTGCATTGTTGATATTTTTCAAAAAAAACTCCTTTCTCATAGTCTATCCGCTTCCTGCCGCCGCCCTTTGCAAGCCGCGCGCGTGCGCGCCTACAAGGATAGCTCCACGTCCTCCAGCATTTCTGAAAAAACGGCAGAAACCGCCTCTAATTCCTTTTCATTTTCCACGATCTCATAAAGTGCCTGCTGGTCTGTGTCCGCAGAGAGATCCTTTAAGACCCACGCCTCCCCGTCGCCCTGCGCGCTGTCTGTTACCAGCAGGTAATCCACGCCATTGATTTTCGTTTGCTCCAACACAAAAAAGTCTGCCGACCCGTCTGCGTCCGCAAGATCAAACTTCAGTTTCTCCATGGTTTTCCGCTCTTCTTCGCCAATCCAGGTAGCCCTGCAAGAGATACACGGCCGCCAAAGTGTCCAAATGTTGTTTTTGCCGCGCGCGCCGCACGCCGCACTCCTCTAATGTGCGCCGCGCCTGCGCTGTCGTAAGCCGCTCGTCCCACAGGCGCACGCAAAGCCCCGTGCGCCTCTCCAGCATTTCTTGGAACGCAAGTGTCTTTTGGGCGCGCTCGCCGATGGTATTGTTCATGTTTTTGGGGAAGCCAAGCACGATCTCCCCCACGTGGTATTCCGCGATAAGCGTCTCGATCCTGGCGCACGTCCGCCGAAGTTTCGACTCCGAATCGCGCGTGATCGTCTCAATGCCCTGCGCCGTCCACAAAAGCGCGTCGCTGATGGCGACGCCGACTGTCTTTGCCCCAAAATCGAGGCCCATCACCCGTTGTTCTGTCATGTCCGGTTTTGAATATACTCCTTTAGCAACTCCTCCACCAGCTCGTCGCGCTCCACTTTCATGATCATGCTCCTGGCGTTGTTGTGGCTGGTGATATACGTCGGGTCGCCAGACATAATGTACCCGACAATCTGGTTGACCGGGTTATACCCCTTTTCCACCATCGCGCGGTAGACCTGGTCGAGAATCTCCTGCACGCGCGCCTCATTGTCCAAGCTCATCCGAAAAAATTGTGTATTGGTGCGATTCTCCATGACTTCCCATCCTCTTTTCTTTTCCTGTGCCACTTGCCGCCCTGTTTCCACCCTGACACCCTCTAGTTTACATCAGGGCTTTGGAAAATACAATCACAAATTTCATTGCGCAAGTCGCGCCCCGCGTCCGCGGCAAGCACGCGCAGGTATTCGCGCGTGTGCCCCACGTAAAACGTTTTCCCATCCCGCACGATTTTTTCCTCAAAGAGCGCTTCCACGCGCCGCCCCTCGTAATATGCCTCAAATTTCGCCTTTTGCGCGGCGTTCAGTTTCCGAAGGACGCGGCTGCGCGCCTCTTTTTCCGATTCGGGAACCTGCCCGCCCATCCTGGCCGCGCGCGTGCCCTCCCTGCGGGAATAGGGAAAAATATGCGTTTCAAAAAAGCCGATTTTTTCGACAAATGCCGCGGTCTGGACAAACTC
The DNA here is from genome assembly GCA_964455335.1 of uncultured Marvinbryantia sp. Taxonomy (GTDB): domain Bacteria; phylum Bacillota; class Clostridia; order Lachnospirales; family Lachnospiraceae; genus Marvinbryantia. Next base: position 1,736 of record CAYVVW010000189.1, on the reverse strand, counting down.
CTCCCCCGTCTCCTGCGGAAACCCGACAATGACATCCGTCGTGATGGCAGGGTGCGCGAACGCGTCTCTTAGGCGCGCGCAGCTCTGTTCGTACTCCGCCGTCGTGTAGCGGCGGTTCATCCGCCGCAGCGTCGCGTCGCAGCCGCTTTGCAAGGAAAGGTGAAAATGCGGGCAAACCTTTGGCAGTGCCGCAAGCCTCCCCGCAAACGCCTCTGTGACGATGCCAGGTTCCAGAGAACCCAAACGGATGCGGGCAATTCCCGGCACTTGGTGCACCGCCTCGACAAGCCCCGCAAGATCCTCCCCGCCCGCGCGGTCGCGCCCATAAGAACTTAGGTGGATGCCTGTCAGGACCACTTCCTTGTACCCATTTTCCGAAAGCACGCGCACCTCCCGCAGGACATCCGCAAGCTCCCTGCTCCTTGCGCGGCCGCGCACGAAAGGAATGGCGCAATAGGAGCAAAACTGGTCACAGCCGTCCTGCACCTTCAGATAGGCCCTTGTGTGTTCCCGCGTCCCTCCGGCAAAAAGCGGCTCATAGGTTGGCTCCCTGGCGATGTCGGAAACGGCGGCCGCCTTTTCGCGCGCGCCCTCGTACTCCCGCAAAAGCGCGGGCAAGTCCTGTTTGTGGTTGTTCCCGACCACAAGATCCACCGTTCCGTCCTTTTTGAGCGCTTCCCCCGCGGCCTGCGCGTAGCAGCCGACCGCCACCACGATGGCGTCGGGGTTTCTCCTCCTTGCCCTGTGCAGCATCTGCCGGGACTTGCGGTCCGCCAGGTTCGTGACCGTGCAAGTGTTGACCACATAGACATCGGCCTCCTCCTCAAACGCGACCGTCTCATACCCCTGCTTTGCGAGCATCCGGCGCATCGCCTCCGTCTCGTATGCGTTCACCTTGCACCCCAAGGTGTGGAAAGCCACTTTTTTCTTTTTCATCTTGACTTTTTCCCTTCCCAAAGGTAAGATAGGGCTATCAACCACAAGGAGGTTTTTTCCATGAAAACAGTGCAAATTTCCCTCAACTCGATCGACAAAGTAAAATCTTTTGTAAACGATATTACAAAGTTTGACAACGACTTCGATCTCATTTCCGGGCGTTACGTAATCGACGCGAAATCCATCATGGGGATCTTCAGCCTCGATCTTTCTAAAAATATTGAGCTGAACATTCACTCCGAGGACAACATCGACGCCGTCCTGGAGGCTCTGAAACCCTACATCGTTTCCTAAGGCAGCCGGCCATCCCTGCGCTTTTTTCCCACTTGCGTTTTTCTTCGCTCGCGCTTCGGATGGCCACTTCGCCGAATGGCGCCGCTGTTCTGCCTTTTATCCCCGGATCTCGATTTGCTCCGCCGTCTCGATGGCCGTTCGCACGAGGCTTTCGATTTTTTCTCCCAGCCTCGCCTCCGAGCGGCGGATGGCGTTGCTGTTCGGCTTTGTCACCGGGTGCTTGGCCACAAAGATCGTGCAGCAGTCCTCATACGGCTGGATGGAGGTCTCGTAAGTGCCGATCTGCAGGGCCTCCGCAACGATTTCCTGTTTGTCAAATCCGATCAAAGGGCGGTAGACCGGCAGGCCGCAGACCTCGTTTGTCACGGCGAGGCTTTGCATGGTCTGGCTCGCCACCTGCCCGATGCTCTCTCCCGTCACAAGCCCAAGGCTTTTGCCCTCCCGCGCGATCTGCTCCGCAATCCGCATCATGTACCGGCGCATGAGGATCGTCAGCTCCTCGTGCG
>CAYVVW010000188.1:0-3730 GCA_964455335.1 uncultured Marvinbryantia sp. | reverse complement strand
TGCGCCCGCACGGTCAGGACTGTGTTGAGGAGCAAGACCCCCTGCCTTGCCCATTGCTCCAGGCAACCATTGTTCGGCACCCTGCACCCGCAGTCGTCCTGCAGTTCCTTGAAGATATTCTGCAAAGACGGCGGGATGGCGACCCCCGGCCGCACGGAAAAAGCCAGCCCGTGCGCCTGCCCATCCCCATGGTAAGGGTCCTGGCCCAAAATCACAACCTTCACGTCCGCAAGCGGCGTGAGGGCAAACGCGTTGAACAAATCCTGCGCAGGGGGGTACACGGCATATTTGCGGTACTCCTCACAGACCGTCTGGTATAAGGCCTTGTAATACGGCTTTGCAAACTCCGGCCGAAGCGGCTCCAGCCAATCGTTCGTGATGGGTGGCATCTTGTACTCCTCTCTCACACTGGCGCGCTGCCCTCTACGTCCTCCGCGCTGGCGCGCCGCACGCGGCATCCTCACGCTGGCACGCTGCCCGCGATGCCCTCTGCGCTGCCCGCGTCCGCTCCGTCGCCGTGCAAATAGCCTGCGATATCCCCGCTGTCCAGCTCAAACCAAAAGCACACGCCATCGTCCGTGTTGCAGACCCCATACCCCTGGTGCAGCCGCTCCATGATGGCCTGCACGATGGAAAGCCCGATGCCGCTGCCGCCGTAAGCGCGCGTGCGCGCTTTGTCCACCTTGTAAAACTTGACCCAGACCTTTTCGAGTTCCTCCTCTGGTATGGGATCGCCCGTGTTGCGGACAGATACGCGGACTTTTTCCGCAGTTTGTTCCGCGGACAAGGTGATGCGGCCATTTTCTGATACGTGGTTTGCGGCATTGCTCACATAATTTGTGACAACCTCGCCCACCAAAAACGCGTCTCCCCACACGTAGAGGGGATCGGACCTGTCAAAAAGGACGGTCGCCCGCTTCGCTTCCGCCAAAACGCGCGCGTGCTGCGCAGCGTCGTTTAGCAGTTCCGTCAAGTCAAACCGCTCCATGTCCACCACCTCGTTGCCAAATTCCAGTTGGTTCAAGGTGAGGAGCTTTTTGACCATGGCATTCATCTTTTCCGTCTCGTCCATGATGACGTCACAGTAAAAATCTCGGTCGGCGTCCCCCTCGTTGACCGCCTCTTTCAAGCCCTCGGCATATCCCTGGATCAGGGCCAGGGGGGTCTTTAGCTCATGGGAGACATTAGAGAGGAACTCCTTTCGCATCTCGTCAACCTGCGTCTTTTTTTCAATGTCCTGTTTCAGCTCGTTGTTCGCCGTCTTTAGCTCGGAAATGGTCCGCTCCAGGGTGTCCGCCATGTGGTTAAAGTTTGCCCCAAGCTCCGCAATCTCCCAATCCCCGCCGCCCCTGTAGCGCGCGCCAAACTCCAGGTTTGCCATGCGCCTGGAAATGCCCGTCAGCTCCTGCAGGGGAACGGAAATGCGCCTGGAGATCCACCACACAAAAAAGATCGCCGCGGCGACGGCCGCCAGGATGATGTAAAACGTAAAGCGGTTAGAGATTTTCACATTTTCGCGGATCGACTCAATCGGGATGCGCATCAAAAAAAAGCATCCCGTCTGCAGCTTTCCCCAAGCCTCCAGGTAATCCGCCTCATCGACGGAATCCTGGAATTTTTGAATCTGGTAATTTTCCGTCCGAAGCAGCACGTCCCTTGCGTCCGCCACGGCATTTAGCCCAAACAAGTACCCCTCGATGCGGGCGCGCATGACGGCATTGTCCCTGGTCTGGTACACCACCCAGGCGCCCTCCGTGCCCGCGCTGACCCAAAGGATGCTAAGATCCACATTGTTTGCCCCGCTGATTTTGCGAAAACTCGTCTCAAACGCGGAACTGTTGTAGTCCGCCAGGCTGTCAATGGCGTTGATCTCCTCGTAAATGTCGGTCAGCGCCTGCATTTTTTGGCGGATGTAATACCGCTCCAAAAACAAGTTGTTGATCAGCAAATAGAGGCCAAAGATGACGGCAATCATGCTGGCGAAGCTGAAAACCAAATGCGCCTTGACGGTATATTTTTTCTTACTCTGCCTCAAACTTGTACCCCATGCCCCAAATCGTCTTGATGCAGTTCCCCTGGTCGCCGAGCTTGCTGCGCAGCTTTTTCACATGCGTGTCGATGGTGCGCGCATCCCCGAAATAATTGTAATTCCAGACGGAGTTGAGGATTTTTTCCCGCGACAGTGCGATCCCCTGGTTTTCCATAAAATAGGCCAAAAGCTCAAATTCCTTGTAGCTCAATTCCACGCTCTTTCCGTCTACCGTCACCTCGTGCGCCGTCTTGTCCAGCGTGATTTTCCCCGCCCGCAGGACCTTCTCCGCGCCAAGCCCGCCGCTGCGGCGCAAAATAGCCTCCACGCGCGCCACCAGGATTTTGGGGCTGAACGGCTTGGAAATGTACTCATCCACCCCGAGGCCAAATCCCAAAAGCTCATCCCGCTCGTCGCCCCGCGCGGTCAGCATGATGATCGGCACATTGGAGTGGGCGCGGATCTCCCTGCAAACCTGCCAGCCGTCCATTTTCGGCATCATCACGTCCAAAATGACCAGCGCGATTTCCTTGTGCGCGAAAAAAACGTCCAAGGCCTGTTCGCCGTCCTCCGCCTCGAGAACCGCAAAGTCTTTTTTCACGAGAAAGTCGCGCACGAGCTTGCGCATCCTGCTCTCGTCGTCCACCACCAAAACCGTCAGCGGCTCCATAAGCCCCTCCCCTTTTGAAACTGCAAACCTGCGCGCATAACGCCGATTGCACGGATGCATCCGAGCATCCAAAAACCAGGCATCCAAAAACCAGGATTGCGCAAACACGCGCCTGCGAACCGAAACGTCAAGCGTTCGCAAACATGCAAGGACACTCCCTTGCAAAATATCCCGAATCAGGGATCCGGGATATTTTGCTCACTCGACCTCAAAATGCTCATCCATCATTTCGACCATAATCTTCGCAAATCTTGCGTCAAATTGCAGATTTTCGCCCTTGATCAGCTCTGAGCGAATCACCGCGTCATTCATGGCCGGGCGGTAAATGCGCGTGGAATTCATCGCGTCATAGGAGTCCGCGACGGCGACAATGCGCGCGAACAGCGGGATCTCCTCTCCTTTTAGCCCCTCGTTGTACCCTTTTCCGTCGTACCGCTCGTGGTGGTAGCGCGCCACCTGCGGGATCCAGATCATGTGATCCTTAAAGTCGTCCAGGATGTTGCCACCAATGGCCGGGTGCTGCTTGATCACCTCAAATTCCTCGTCGGTGAGCTTCCCTTTCTTATTGAGGATGTGGTCGGGGATGCCGATCTTTCCGATGTCGTGCAGCAAGGCCCCGTAGTAGAGGCGTTCCTGATCCTCTTTGGAAAGCCCGTAGCGCCTGCCGATCTCCACCGCATAGGCCGCCACGCGGTGCGAATGGCCGTCCGTGTATTTGTCCTTGGCATCGATGGTCTTTGCGACAATGTTGACCGTGCGGTCAACCATCGCCTTGTACTCCTTTTCGCGCTTGACGATGCGCCGGCGGTTCAAGTAAAGTCCGAGGCTCACCAAAAGCGACACAAGCAAGAGCGCGGCAGTGCCAAGCCAAATGTGCAGGTACTGCTGCTCAAAAAAGCTCGGCTGCTTGTGGATCTCAAAAGAGACTTCCTCGCTCTTTACGCCGTCCGCGTTGCATCCGCTTAGGTGGAAGGTGTAATTTCCGCCCGGAAGGTTTGTGTAGTTTACGTGCTTCACCGAGGAATTATGCA
>CAYVVW010000187.1:0-3801 GCA_964455335.1 uncultured Marvinbryantia sp. | reverse complement strand
AACGGAAAAAACAACGATGGAACAAAATGACAAACTGGCGCAGATCCGGCAGGTGGAAGCGCGTGTAAAAAGCATGGAGGATTTTACGGATCCGGATCAGCTTTACGGGGAACTGATCCGCACCATCCATTCGTACCATCCGTCCGCGGACATCTCCATGGTGGAAAAAGCGTATCAAATCGCTTACGACGCGCACAAAGGCCAGAAGCGAAAATCGTGGCGATCATCCTCGCCGATCTGGAGATGGATAAAGAAACGATTGTGGCGGGTCTTCTTCATGATGTGGTGGAGGACACGATCCTGACATCCGAGCAGATCCGCGACATCTTTGGCGCGGATGTGGCGCAGCTGGTGGACGGCGTGACGAAACTGGGCCAGCTGAACTATTCGGCGGATAAGGTGGAGGTTCAGGCGGAAAACCTGCGGAAAATGTTCCTCGCGATGGCAAAAGACATCCGCGTGATCATCATTAAGCTTGCCGACCGCCTGCACAATATGCGCACGTTAAAGTACATGACGCCGGAGAAGCAAAAAGAAAAGGCGCGTGAGACGATGGATATTTACGCGCCCATCGCGCAGCGCCTCGGTATTTCCAAGATCAAGGTGGAGCTTGATGATCTGTCCTTAAAATACTTGAAGCCGGACGTCTACTATGACCTTGTGGAAAAGATCGCGCTTCGCAAGGCGCAGCGCGAGGAATTTGTGCAGAGCATCGTGGACCATGTGCAAAAGAGCATCGCGGAGGCGGGAATCAAGGCGCAGATTGACGGAAGGGTGAAGCACTTTTTCAGCATCTATAAAAAGATGGTGAATCAGGATACGACTTGTTTGCGGTGCGCATCATCGTGGACACGGTGAAGGACTGCTACGCGGCTCTAGGCGTCATCCACGAGCTGTATACGCCCATCCCCGGACGCTTCAAGGACTACATCGCCATGCCGAAGCCAAATATGTACCAGTCTTTGCACACCACGCTGATCGGGCCGAACGGCACGCCGTTTGAGATCCAGATCCGCACGTTTGAGATGCACCGCGTCGCGGAGTACGGCATCGCGGCGCATTGGAAATACAAGGAGCAGTCGGACGGGAAAAAGAGCACGGGCAATCAGGAAGAGGCCAAGATGACCTGGCTGCGGCAGATTCTCGAATGGCAGCACGACATGCCCGACAATCGCGAATTTTTGAATTTCATCAAGAGCGACCTGGACTTATTTGCGGAAAATGTCTATTGCTTTACGCCGGCGGGCGACGTGAAAAATCTTCCGGCGGGTTCGACGCCCATTGATTTTGCCTACAGTGTTCACAGCGCCGTGGGCAACAAAATGGTGGGCGCGCGCGTGAATGGCAAGCTGGTAAACATCGATTATGTCATCCGAAATGGCGACCGCGTGGAAATCATCACCTCGCAGAATTCCAAGGGGCCGAGCCGCGACTGGCTGAAAATCGTCAAAAGCACGCAGGCGAAAAATAAGATCAACCAGTGGTTCAAGCAGGAGTTAAAAGAGGACAATATCGTCAAAGGCCGCGAGATGATTGTCAATTATTGCAAGTCCAAGGGCATCTCGCAAAGCGACCTCATGAAGCCGGAATTTATGCAGGTGGTCATGGCAAAATATGGATTCCGCGATTGGGATTCGGTGCTGGCGGCCATCGGGCACGGCGGGCTAAAAGAGGGGCAGGTGGTCAACCGCCTGTTGGAGGAGCGGCGCAAAAAGACGCAAAAAGAGCTGACGGACGAGCAGGTGATCGAGGCGATTGGCAATGTCAGCGCGGGCAAGGAGCCGGACAGGCGCAAGGGATCCGCGAGCGGCATCACCGTAAAGGGCATCGACGACGTGGCGGTGCGCTTTGGCAAGTGCTGCAGCCCCGTCCCGGGCGACGAGATCGTCGGGTTCATCACGCGCGGGCGCGGCATCACCATCCACCGCACGGATTGCGTGAATATGATTCACCTGCCGACCGAGGATCAGGGGCGGCTGATCGACGCGGAGTGGCAGGCGGGCGCGTCGGAAGTTTCGGGGCGGTTTTTGGCCGACATCAAGATTTATGTCAACAACCGCACGGGATTGCTCGTGGACATTTCCCGCATTTTTACGGAGCGGAAAATTGATGTCCTAAGCGTCAACTCCCGCACCAGCAAAAATGGGACTGCCACGATCACGATGTCCTTTGAGGTGGGGAGCCGCGCGGAACTCGAATCCCTGATCGCCAAAGTCCGGCAGGTGGAAAGCGTGCTGGACATCGAGCGCACCACGGGGTGAGGCGCGAGAAGGGGCTTGGCACATGGAACTTGTCAGATGCGCATAGGGAAAGAAAAAGCCTGGAAGGAGGATGGCATGGGGCAGTTGGAATTGCAATGTGAGGTAAAAGGCCCGGTGCAGACGAATGTGTACCTGGGGATGCACAAGGAGACGCGGGAGGCTTTTTTGGTCGATCCGGCCGATTGCGCGGACGAGCTTGCGCAATGGGTGAGAAGCACGCGGGCGACGCCGCGAGCCATTTTGCTGACACACGGCCATTATGACCACACCGGCGCGGCCATGCGCCTAAAGGCGGAATTTCAGATCCCCATCTATGCGATGGGCGCGGAGCGCGCGCTGCTCTCGGACGCGGCCTTAAACCTTTCCGCCAAGTGGGGGCGCGGATTTACGGTAAAGGCTGACCGCTTTTTGGAGGACGGCGAGACGTTCTCCGTGGCGGGATTTTCCATAAAGGCCTTTCATGCGCCGGGGCACACCAAGGGCGGGGCGTGTTATTGGATCGCCGATGAGAAAGTCCTATTTTCGGGAGACACCATATTTTATGAGAGCATCGGGCGGACGGACTTGCCCACGGGCAACCATGCGGAATTGCTGCGCACCGTGCGGGAGATTTTGAACGCGCTTCCGGCAGACGCGGCCATCTTCCCTGGGCACGGCGAGGAGACGACAGTGGCGCACGAGCTGCAGTACAATCCATACGTTTGATGATCGCGCTGAAAGGGTGAGGCGGCGTCGCACGCGGAACTGGGAACAGGATGGGATGAGAGCGGTTTGATGATCGCGCTGAAAGGGTGAGGCGGCGTTACACGCGGATTAGGGAACAGAATGGGATGGGGGCTGTCTGATGATTGCACTGCAGATGGGGATTGGCGAATTTGCGCAAGACCTTTATGAATTGATCCGCGCGTTTTACCCGGGGGAGGCGGTGGAAATCCTTTGCAGCGGGGAGGAAACCCCAGGTGCGGGAGATGGGCAATGCATGGGTGCGTGCGCGCAGGACTTGCACGGCACAGATCAGAAAAAAGGTCGTGCGGCCGTGCAAGATGCGGTTGCGCAGGAGACGGAAGGATTTCGCTACAGACTAGACGTTTCCAGGCTTGCGGGCCAGAAGCTGGAGTTGGAGTTGCTCTGGTTGGCGGGGCAAGGCGGGGAGTTGGCGCGCGGACGCGTTGTTTTTCCGCCGGAAGCGGGCAAGACGCAGAGAAAGAATCTTCTGAAGTCGGCGGTCTACGAGCTGCTCTGTGGGTATACGGGACGGCAGCTTCCCTGGGGCAGCCTGACGGGCATCCGTCCGGCGAAGATTCCCATGGCACTTTTGGAAAAAGGAATGACGGACGCGCAGATTTTTGCGGAAATGCAGCGGACGTACCACACGGGCGAAAAGAAAACGGCGCTTGCCATTTCCATCGCGCACAGGGAGCGCGCGCTTTTGCAAAAGATGGATTATGCCAACGGCTACAGCATTTATGTGGGGATTCCCTTTTGCCCGAGCATTTGCCTGTACTGTTCCTTTAGTTCCAGCCCCTTGTCGGCCTGGAAA
>CAYVVW010000186.1:0-3845 GCA_964455335.1 uncultured Marvinbryantia sp. | reverse complement strand
GTGCACCGTCACCCTGCGGCTGCCATGGTCCACCACCAGGTCTCCCACCTCCACGACGCGCCCCTTTTCCTCTTCCTGCTGGGGCTTGCCCGTGCGGCGCATGATGGCCTTGATGCGGGCCTTGACTTCCAGGATGTTAAATGGCTTGGTGATATAGTCGTCCGCCCCATACTCCAGCCCCAGGATCTTGTCCATGTCGTCGCCTTTTGCCGTGAGCATCACCACGGGCACGTTGGAAAATTCGCGGATCTGCTGGCACACGGAAAGCCCGTCTATTTTGGGGAGCATCAGATCCAGAAGGATCATGTCGTAATCCTTGCTCTTTGCCATCTCAAGCCCTTCTTCCCCGTCATAGGCGCAGTCAACCTCCATGCCGTCCTGCTCAAGGCTGAAGCGGATTCCTTTCACGATCAGTTTTTCGTCGTCCACCACCAAAACTTTCTTTGCCATTGTCCTCTCCTTTTCCGCCCGCGGGCATGGGCATTTTTTGCGTCACCCGACCGTGATCTGGTCCCGGATGCGCGAAAAAGTGGCCTCTTTGATCCCATTTACCAACATGATGTCTTCAATGCGCCCGAACGCGCCGTTCGCCTCGCGGTAGGCGATGATGTCCCTGGCCCTCGACGCGCCGATGCCGCTTAAAGTGCAAAGCGCCGCCTCGTCGGCCACTTTGATGTTGACCTTTCCCCCGAGATCGCCTTCCTGCGCCTGCGCGCCCCCTTGCGCCGCCGGCTGAACCAAAGCCGCCTCTTCCTTTGTGTAGACCACAATTTTTTGTGCGTCCTGCAAATATGCCGCCTGGTTCAAAGACGCGGGGGCGGCCTCGTCGAGAAGCCCTCCGGCCATCTCCACCGCGTCCCGCACGCGCGCGCCCTCCAAGAGTTCGTAAACGCCAGGTTCTCGCACCGCGCCGCTGATGTCGACCACAATCTTTGCGGGCGGGATTGGTTCCGTCGCCGCCTGCGTCTGCGGCTCCTGCGTCTCCTCCTGTGCGATGTGCAAGGCATCCGCCTGCTGGCCAGTCTCCTGCCCAAATTCCTGCGTGAACACCGCCGTGCCGCCCGAATTGGCGCACCCCGCCGTCAGGCACAGCGCGCACGCGCACGCCCATTGCATGATCCGTCTTTTCATATTGCCACCTCCGCTTTTTGTGCGGCGGCAGCCTTCCCCCTGTGCGGCTGGGACATCTGCCTTGCCTGCCCCGGCCCACGCTCTATTCTAACGGTTTTTTGCGCGAATTGCAATAGAAATTTTGAAATTCTGTAACATTTTTTAACTTTGGTGTAACAATCTCCTTGTGCGCAGCACATCCCCCACTTCCGGCGGCGTGCTCAAGCCGACGCGCAAGGCCTGCTTTGGGTGCGGCGCGGACGGCATCGCATTCCCCTCCTCATCCGTGATGGAGAGAACCCGGACAGGGACGTCCTGGCCGTTTGGCTTCATGATCTCGATTTCGTCGCCCACCGAAAATTTGTTGCGCTGCTCGATGGCGCAAACGCCCGCGCGCACATCCCCCACAGTCCCTAAGTAGGTCGCTTCCTTGACATAGGTGCTGCTTTCGTAGATTTGCGCCGTCTCGTCCGGGTGCCCATAAAAAAAGCCCGTCGTAAACCGGCGGTACGTGCACGCGCCAATCTCGCCCAAGTACCGGCCCAGATTTTTCTGGTACAGATCCGGATCCTGCCAGTAATCGTCGATGGCCTTTCGGTAAGTCCGCGCCACCGTGGCCACGTAAAGCGCGTTTTTCATGCGCCCCTCTATCTTGAAACTGTCGATGCCCGCCTTTGCAAGATCCGGCAAATGCCCCACCATGCACAAATCCCTGGAATTGAACAAAAACGTCCCGCGCTCGTTTTCGTATACGGGAAGGTACTCGCCCGGCCGGGACTCCTCTGCGACGGCATACTTCCAGCGGCATGGGTGGGCGCACGACCCCTGGTTGGCGTCGCGCCCCGTAAAATAATTGCTCAAAAGGCACCGCCCGGAATATGCGACGCACATCGCGCCGTGGACAAATGCCTCGATCTCCATCTCCTCCGGGATCTTGCCGCGCATCTCGCGCATCTCCGCCAGCGTCAGCTCCCGCGCCGCCACGACGCGCTTTGCGCCCAACTCATGCCAAAAACGGCAAGTCTCGTAATTGGTGTTGTTTGCCTGCGTGCTGATGTGGATGTCCAGCGCGGGGCAGGCGCGCCGCGCGATGCGAAAGACCCCCGGGTCCGCCACAATCACGGCGTCGGGACGCAAGCCGGCCAGCGCGCGAAGGTATTCCTCCACCCCTTCCAGGTCGCGGTTGTGCGCAAAGATATTGGCCGTCACATACACTTTCGCGCCCGCCGCATGGGCATAGGCGATCGCGTCTCTCATCTCCCCGAGGGACAAATTTTTCGCCTTTGCCCGAAGGCCATAGGCATCCCCGCCGACATAGACGGCGTCCGCGCCAAACGTGATGGCCGTGCGCAGCACTTCCGGGCTGCCCGCGGGAACGAGCAATTCCGGTTTCTTCTTTTTCTGCCCCATCTTTTCCCCTTTTGTCACGTCTCGCCCTGCGCATGACCGCACAGCGCGGCGATGATCTCCTGCGCGTTCATGGACGTGTTGAGCACGTAACTGCCCGCCAGAAACGCGCCCCCATAGGGCGAGAGGCGCACTTGCACGCGAAAGACCCATGGGTCGCGAATCAGCCCTTTTGCCTTTAGCAGCTCGGCCACCTGCCCCAGGGCGCACCCCTCCGGCAGCACGACCACCACGTCTTTCCCCGGCGGGGAGGACATGGCCGCTCCGTCAAAAATACTGTGGCCAAAACGGTAGGCGAACACGCCAAACCGATAGATCGCCAGCACGATCAAGATGGCGGCCAGAAGTTTTAGCAAAAACAGCAAGGCCGCTGCAAGCATCCTCTTGGTCTGCACAGGGAACCTCCCCTCACGGTGATGCCGGGGCAAGGCGCGCCCTACTCTTTGCGGATGCCCCTTGCGACGTCATCGAGTTCCAGATCCACGGCGTCCACCACGGTGGCGAACACCTCCTGCAGCATGCGGCACATCGCAAGCTCCGTGCTCAAATACTCGTTCACCAAAGGATCTTTGCGAAAGGACGCGTGCTTTTGGTTGAACTGCTGCACGCGGTCATACAAGGTGTCCTCGTCCCCGTAATTTTGCAGCCGGAACGACTCCGTGCGGTACTCGTTGATGGTTCGCTTCAATTCCGGCATCCGCGCGAGCTTGCGCTTTGCCTCACAAAATGCGCGGTACTCCCCGCTCTCCATGATGGAGCGGATCAATGCTTTTGTGTAGATATCCACATTTTCCGGCATATGCCCTCCCCCACACTGCTACACTTCCATGATGATCGGCAGGATCATCGGGCTGCGCTTCGTCGTTTTCCAGATATAGTCATTTAAGTTGTCCCGGATGATCGTTTTCATCTTTGCCCAATCCGACACATTGCGCGCGTCGCAATAGGCAATGGCGTCCTCCACCACCTGGGTGGCCTCCTCGATCAAGTCCTCGGCCTCCCGCACGTAGACAAACCCGCGCGAGATGATGTCCGGGCCCGCGACCACCTGATTGCTGTGTTTTTCCAATGTCAGAACCACGATCACGATGCCATCCTGCCCCAGGCGCTGCCGGTCGCGCAAGACGACATTGCCCACGTCCCCGACGCCAAGCCCGTCTACCAGGATCGCCCCGGTCTGCACCGGCGTCCCGAGCGACGCCCCCGACTCATCGAGTTCCAGGACATCGCCGCTGCGCAGCAAAAAGACGTGATCTTTTGGGATGCCAAGCCCGATGGCAAGCTGCGCCTGCGCCTTTAGATGGCGGTACTCCCCGTGCACGGGAATC
>CAYVVW010000185.1:0-3945 GCA_964455335.1 uncultured Marvinbryantia sp. | reverse complement strand
TGCCACACAGGTAATATCGTAATTTTTTATGTCAAATGCCCTATAATCGCGGTATGTTTCTTCCGCGTAGATGAGTTTTCCGTCTTTCAACCGTCCAGGCCAAATTGCCATAAAGGTTTTCCTTTTGCAGACGCTGACCAGGATATTTAACACATCCACTTTGTAATCCGGATGAAACAGTACATCGAACTCCTTTAATACGGGATGATCCGGCAATGCACAGAGCACCTCATACAAACAGTTTTCTATCTGCATAGACCGCCGGCTCGGCTGAAAACGGGAAAGTGCCATGGCTAGCGGTCTGTTCAGAGAAATCGCCTGTTCCTCAATGGCCGGATACGGACAGCAAAGAAGGATCGGCTGAAGCAGCCCTTGCGTTTTCTCTGGGGAAAACAGGCGTGACGGCAAAATGTCACCCATCTCGTTTCACCTCGCTTCTGTTTGTACACCAGTATACACTAGCACGGACGCATCATCAAGTGATTTCTTTAAGCCTGCCAAAATAACAAAAACCACCCGAGCACTCCCGGATGGCCTTTGCCATGGCGAACAGCAATCCAATGCGCCGTCTGCCATAGATGAATATGGATACAGTGTGGTTTATCTGTGAATTGCATGTGCAAGATTTGCCCGCACCAGGGCACGGCGGATGGCAACTGCGGACAAGCAGGCAATGGCCACGGATGCCGCGTCTTTTGGCAAGTAAGGCGCCGACATCACGGCAAACGCGGGCAGGAAGCCGGTTTTCGTCACGGCCATGTATTGCAAAATGCCGCACACATGGCACAGCCCCAAACCAAGCGCGCCCAAAGCCGCGCGCCGCATGCCGTTTGGGAATCCCATGGAAAGCCCCAGCAAAAATGCCATCGGCAGAAATCCCCACAAAAAGCCGCCTGGCACGCCAAACAACACCCCGACGCCTGACCCGAAGCCGGCAAACACGGGCACGCCCACCGCCCCGAGCAACAGGTATGCCGCCACCGCGCCGAGGCCCATCTGCGGCCCCAGGACGTATCCCGCCAGCGCAACGGCCAGGGTTTGCAAAGTCAGCGGAACCCCTGTCGGGGTCGGGATGGAAAACTGCGAAAGGGCGGCGATGACCGCCACAAACACCCCCATAAAAACGACTCTGCGCGTAGCTGCTGCCCCATTCATCCTGTCTCATCTCCCCTGCGTGGCACTGGCAGGCACATCCCCCGCCATTAATTGTAAACCATTATTTTCTACTGGTTTACAATCGATTCTACCAGACCAGCCGCGGGATGTCAACCCCCTTTTTACACCTATGGGCAGCTCGAAAAATGCGGCGCAATCCGCTTTTTTACCAGCACCGCCATGCCGTTTCCCACGCAAATGCCGATCAGCGCCCCAAAGAGCACGTCTGTCGGAAAATGCACATACAGGTACAGTCGGGAAATGGCCACCAGCGCCGCCACGGCAAGCGCCAGCGCGCCCCATCTGCGGCTGTTTTTCCAAATGGCGGTCGCGGCGGCAAACGATGCCTGCGTATGCCCCGACGGGAACGAGTAATCCTGCGGCGCGGCGATGAGCAACTTCACCGTGTCGCGCACCCAGAATGGGCGCGGCCTTGCCACGAGCGGCTTGAGCGTCACATTCGTCACGAGCGCCCCCAGGGCGAGAGACGCCAGCACGCACATCCCGCAGACGCGGGTTTTGCGGAACAAGAGCAGCAAGACGCCCAGCGCAATCCAAAACAGCCCGCCATCCCCTATGTGCGTCACTCCCACAAAAAAATCATCCAAAAAAGGCGTGCGCAGCGTTTGCAGCCAGTCCAAAACCGCAAATTCCCATTCCATACCATCCCTCCATTCTCTCGATGCAGATTGTCTTTGTCGCAAACGACAGACGCTTTTCGCCTTCGTCGTTTGCTGCGCTGAATTTGCGCTGTGTACGCAGCACGATTGCAAAACCTGTCTTGACACTTCATTGGAATACCGATATACTCTCTTTACAACTTTCTATCGCACATGACAACTGTATTTGCCGTTTGCGATAAACTTTCTTGATACAAGCGTCAAGATGCCTTGGCATCTTGTGATGCGCAAAACTTGTCAGGAGGAACGTGCACATGTATGCTTTTGAGGAAATCCAAAAAACGGACCCACAGATCGCGCAGGCGATCCAAGACGAGATCCAGCGGCAAAACTCCCACATCGAGCTGATTGCGTCCGAAAACTGGGTCAGCAAGGCCGTCATGGCCGCGGCGGGCAGCCCGCTGACCAACAAATATGCGGAGGGTTACCCCGGCAAGCGCTACTATGGCGGGTGCGCGTGCGTCGACGTGGTTGAGGATCTCGCGCGGGAGCGCGCGTGCAAACTGTTTGGCTGCGCATATGCAAATGTGCAGCCCCACTCCGGCGCGCAGGCCAACATGGCGGTCTTTTTTGCCATGCTAAAGCCCGGGGACACCGTGATGGGCATGAACCTCGCCCATGGGGGCCATCTCTCCCACGGCAGCCCCGCCAACTTTTCCGGGGCTTATTTCCACATCGTTCCCTACAGCGTGAACGACGACGGGCGCATCGATTATGACGAGGTGCGCGAAATCGCCCTGCGCGCAAAGCCAAAACTGATCGTGGCGGGGGCAAGCGCCTACGCGCGCACCATTGATTTTCGCCGCTTCCGCGAAATTGCGGACGAGGCGGGCGCTTACCTGATGGCGGACATTGCGCACATCGCGGGCCTTGTGGCGGCCGGGCTGCACCCAAGCCCCATCCCCTATGCCCATGTGACCACCACGACCACGCACAAAACGCTGCGCGGCCCGCGGGGCGGCCTGATTTTAAGCAGCGCGGAGGTGGCCGCCCAGCTCAACCTCAACAAGGCCATCTTCCCGGGTATCCAGGGCGGCCCGCTGATGCACGTCATCGCCGCCAAGGCCGTCTGTTTCCTCGAAGCCATGCAGCCATCGTACAAGGAATACCAGGCGGGCGTCCTCAAGAACGCAAAAGCGCTTTGCAATGGGCTGATGCAGCGCGGCGTCCGCATCGTCTCAAACGGCACGGACAACCACCTCATGCTCGTGGACTTGCGCGGCACCGGCATCACCGGAAAGGCTTTGGAACAGCTCCTCGACGAGGCCAACATCACTTGCAACAAAAATGCCGTGCCAAATGACCCTGCATCCCCCTTTGTCACAAGTGGGGTGCGCCTTGGCACCGCGGCCGTGACCTCGCGCGGCATGGGCGAGGCCGACATGGATCAGATTGCACAGGCTATTTCCCTGGTCATCCAATCTCCGGACAACCGCCCGGCTGCCAGGGAGATCGTCAAAACGCTGACTGACCGCTACCCGCTTCAGGCATAAGGCCCTGATGTCAAAAAGGCGATGCCGCACTGGCGTCGCCTTTGTTTTCCCACTTCTTACGACTCGTCCTCCGGCTGCTTCTTTCCATACAAAAATACGACCAGAAGAAAAATCATGATGCCCCAAAAACCAATGCCAAACCCCGTCTCCTGCAGCCATTCAAATGTCCGGATGCAAGTGACCGCCATGACGGCTTCCGCAAAAAGCGCAACGATGCGCGATGCCAGATATTGCTTAAAATACAGCAAGAAAAAGCATGTCCCGATCGCGGCGCCGCTCGCGCTGGCCGCCCAATAGATCACGCTGTCAAAAAACTCGGAGAGGTTGTGCAGCACATGCCACACGATTTTCAATGCGGACGGCTTTTTGTAAGATGACGAATACGGAGCTACGGCAAATGGCGCGGCAACCCACAAAAACAGGCAGAGCACCAACACCGTCAGACACGGCTCCTGCCTGACCCTGTCTAGAAAAGAACGCTTCCCTTTTTTTGTTACCATAACGTCTTTCACAGCCCCCTCTTTTTGCATGGCATCTGGCTTCGGGTTCGATTCGGAAATCGCTTCCCGGGGGGGGGGGGGGGGGGGGGGGGGGGGGGGGGGGGGGGGGGGGGGGGG
>CAYVVW010000184.1:0-3952 GCA_964455335.1 uncultured Marvinbryantia sp. | reverse complement strand
ATCAACGGCGACATTGACGTGCTGGTCTCCACGACCATCATCGAGACGGGGCTGGACATCCCGAATGTCAACACGATCCTGGTTCACGACGCAGACACCATGGGGCTTTCCCAGCTCTACCAGCTGCGCGGGCGCGTGGGGCGCTCCAACCGCACGTCGTATGCGTTTTTGATGTACCGCAGGAACAAGATGCTAAGGGAAGTGGCGGAAAAGCGCCTGCAGGCCATCCGAGAGTTCACGGAGCTTGGCAGCGGCATCCGCATCGCCATGCGCGATCTGGAAATCCGCGGGGCGGGCAATCTGCTCGGGGCGGAGCAGCACGGCCACATGGAGGCGGTCGGGTATGACCTCTATTGCAAGATGCTCAACGAGTCGGTGCGGGAGTTTCGCGGCCTGGACGGCCCGAGGGCGGACTTTGAGACGGTCATCGACTTGGAAGTCGACGCCTACATCCCCGTCACCTATATTTCCTCCGAGCCGCAAAAACTGGACGCGTACAAGCGCATCGCGGCCATCGAGAATCAAGACGACTACGAGGAAATGCTAGAGGAGCTGACCGACCGCTTTGGCGATCCCCCAAAACCCGTGCAAAACCTGCTTGCGATCGCGCGGATCAAGGCATTTGCCCACAGCGTGTATGTGACGAAAGTCAAGCAGCAAGGCGCCGAATTGCGCTTTGAGATGTACGCGCAGGCCCCGGCGGACGCAAAAAAAATGGAGCAGCTCCTCAAACGGCACGCGGGAAAGCTGGGCTTTGCGTCGGGGCGGCCGGCCTATTTCGTCTACCGCAAAAGGCGCGAAAAGGACGGGGAAAACCAAGATGTCCTGGAACTTGCGGGGGCGCTGCTGGCGGACATCGGCAGCATCTTTTCGCAGGAGTGAGGATGATGTTACGGTAAGAAGATGCCTGAAAGCATGTCGTGGGAAAGGGCTTTCTACCCTGGCATCACGAAGATCGCAAAGATTGGCGGGAGGATTTTCCAAGAAAAACGTTGCGGGAATCCCAAAAAGGGGTTATACTGGTGTGCAAGGCGGCAAAATGCCGATGGACGCCCAAATTCACAAAGACACGGGCGCCAGCTGGCATGACGCTGGGATGTGTGCCTTGGGCATCGCCCAAATCACACGGTGATGTTACGGTAAAAAGATGCCCTACGGATTGTTTCGTGCATTTGGCACGATGTTTCATCGTGCCCTTCTCCACCGACAAGCATGTCGTGGGAAAGGGCTTTCTACCCTAGCATCATACAATGGTACACGACAAAAGTATTGAAAAAAGATGAACGAGAGCGAGGAGAAAAACCTATGAACAAATTTGCAAAAAAACTGCTTTTGGCGGCGGCCGCGGGGGCGCTGTCTGCCTCTGCCCTGACGGGCTGCGCAAAGGTGAACCCGGACAAGGCCATCGCCACTGTCAACGACACCAAGATCACCGCGGGGGAGGCCGCGTTTTACCTGCGCTATCTCCAGGCGGGAACAGAGGCGATGTTTGGCAGCATGTTCGGCGGGACCGATTTTTGGAACCAGGACTTGATGGGCACGGGGCAGGCCTATGGGGAAACGCTTAAGAGCCAGGCCATCGGCCAGCTAGAGGAGGCCGTCCTGATGGAGCAGCACCAGGCGGACTACGGCGTGTCGCTGACGGAGCAGGACGAGGCCGCCATCGACGAGGCAGTGCAGGCATTTTTGGACGCCAATGACAAGGACGTGCAAAAGGCCATGTATGCAAATGAAAAGACGGTTAAGCGCGTCCTGACCCTTTTGACGATCGACCAGAAGATGAGCGCGGCCATCCGCGCCGAGGCGGACACCAACGTGACGGACGAGGAGGCGGCGCAAAAAACCATTGAGTACGTATACTTTGGCGCCGGCCCGACGACGGACGAGGAGGGCAACTCCGTGGAGCGCACGGATGAGGAAAAAGAGGCCATCCGCCAGCAGGCAGTTGACGTGATCGCGGCGGCCAAGGGCGGGAAAACTCTGGAGGAGGCTGTAGGGGAGATCGACGCGGACAAGACAGTCTCCACCAACTCCTATGGCGCAAACGACTCTGTCCTCAGCGAGGAGCTTCGCACAGCCGCGGACGCGCTCTCGGACGGGCAGGTGTGCGACGAGCCGGTGGAGATCGAAAATGGCTGGTATGTCGTGCGCATGGTGACCACGTTTGACCGCGCGGCGACCGACCAGGAAAAAGAGTCGATCCGCGAGGAGCGCAAGAGCGCGCACCTCACAGAGACCGTGGACGGCTGGGCGCCGGAGGACATCGGGCTTGACCGTGGCATCTGGGACAAGATCGCCTTTGACGTGACCTTCTACCAGCAGACCGAGGCCGAGACAGAGACGGAGAGCGCATCCGAGGAAGCGACGGAAGCGGAGACGGAAGGAGCGTCCGAGGAAGCGACGGAAGCGGAGACGGAGAGCGCATCCGAGGAAGCGACAGAGGAGATCACGGAAGGAGCGTCTGAGGAAGTGACAGAGGAGATCGCGGAAGGCGCGTCCGAGGAAGTGACAGAGGAGATCACGGAAGGCGCACCCGAGGAAGTGACTGAGGTGGCCACAGAAGGCGTGACAGAGTAAGCGCATATGCGCACGAAGTGCGAAGAAATCCGCGTGTCTCGGGTGTCAAAATACTTTTGACACCCAAATCATCAGATGAGGAAGAAAAGGACCGGAAGTTTCCAAAGACTTCCGGTCTTTCCAAAAGCAGGAGGAAATTTTGAAAAAGAACCGAATTTTGATTGTCGAGGACGAGCAGAAGCTCTCCCGCATCATGGAGGATTTTTTGCGGATTCAGGGATATGAGGTGGAGCGCGCGCAGGACGGCGAGACGGCGCTCGGCATTTTTTACGATGAAAAGAAAAAGCTGGATCTGATTTTGCTGGATCTGATGCTGCCCGGCATCAGCGGGTATGAGGTCTTAAGGGAAATCCGCGAGACGTCCGGCATCCCCGTGATCCTCTTGACGGCGCGGTCGTCGGTGGAGGACCAGATGGATGGGTTTGAATATGGCGCGGACGATTATATCGTCAAGCCCTACACGCTGGAATTGGTGAAATTGCACATCGAGGCGGTCTTAAAGCGCGCGGGGAAGCTCAAATCCACCATCGCCTGCGGCGACATCACGGTGGACTTGGGGGCGCACCGCGTCTACCTGCGGGATGCTTACGTCGAGACCACCCACAAAGAGTACGACCTGCTCGTCCATTTTATCGAAAACGAGGGCACCGTGCTGAGGCGCAACACCATCCTGGACGCTGTCTGGGGGTACAGTTATGCGGGCGATATCCGCACAGTGGATACCTTGGTTAAGCAACTGCGGCGCAAATTGGGCGATGCCGGCAGTTACATCAAGTCTGTCTATGGGGTGGGCTATATGCTCATGAGGGAGGCTCCATGACCGGGCGCGGCTTTCCAAAAAACGGGAAACAAAAGCGGCAGCGCGGGCTTTGGCCGGCCTTTCTTTTGGCGGCGCTCGCCATCCTGCTCTACGTCTTGCTGGCGAACGCGCTGGTCTTGCGCGTCTGGGGGCACAAGTTGAAAAACGCGTACAAAGAAGTGGCGCAGATGGATTTGGCAAGCCTCGACGAGGAGGCGCTGGAGATGCTGGAGAGCTTCCAGGCGGAGGGCATGGAGGTGCTCATCACCGACCAGGCGTTTGCGCCTGTTTACGTGGGCAAGTGGCCGGACGCCCAAACCCAGATCATGCGGTCTGTCAAGGGCAGGCTGGAATTGTTCCAGGACACGCCAAATTTGCACGCCCGCCAATACAAAAACACGCAGGCCATCCGGCTGCGCGCCAGGATTCGCCAGGGGCCTGAGACCTTTTACCTGTACATCCGCAGGCATGTCCGGGACGTGCGCGCGGTCGCGTGGTACTCGGCGCTTTACTTTTTCCTGGTCTGGTCATGCCTGGCCTGGGCCGTGTACCGCTCCCAAAAGAAGGGGGAAAAAC
>CAYVVW010000183.1:0-4008 GCA_964455335.1 uncultured Marvinbryantia sp. | reverse complement strand
TGTATGGCGCATACTCCGTAAGCGAACTTTTTAGGACATAGGAGAGGATGGATTTTTCTGCAATCAGCTTCTTCGCCGACGCGTCAAAGCGCGCGGAAGCGTCCTCCTCCGCGACTTTTAAGTTTTGTGCCAGTTCGTTTGGCACGGTGATTGTTTCCGAATCCATGACATCCCTCCTTGTGTGCTATGCATACGGTGCGTCCATCTCATCCCTTGGTTCTGCCCGGCTATTTTGCGGGTGTCACGTGCCTTCTTGTTTCCTTGCGTGCGGTAATCCTTGCTTGTAGGATACCACAAAATGGAAAAAAAGCAAATGGAAAATCTATGGTCGTATTGCCGGTCATTACGCCATTATGGAATTTGAAATTTGAAAAAATATTGCAATCGGGATTTCCGCGCGCTACAATGGCGACATGCAAGGGAATGTGGCAATTTCCATTCAAAAGAAGAAGCCGCTGACTGCGTTGTCTACATGGTCGAGGGCTTCTCCTTTTTTATCGTGTCTGTCAAGCTATCATAAACTGCAAATACATTTGTCGTTTACGACAAGTAAAATCTTGAATCATCCGTTTTTGGGTGGTATAATCACAAATACGCCGATAAAAACGCGATCACCCCCTGTTTTGCCGCAACACAGGGGCTTCACACAGAATCGTGCAGCGCGTACATCCTTTGGGATGAATGTAAAGCTGCGGATTTCTAGGACAGATTTTCCTAAACGAAAGAGAGAGAAAACAACGAACAAACAACAACGCAGTGCGATACGTAAGACACCGGAGAGGGGGAGACAGATGGATCGGGATGGGAAGGTCCTTCGGGTGGACAAGCAAACGGACAACCGGTTTTTGAATATGTTTGACATGACCGCGCGCAATCGGGTGGGCGGTGTGTTTCACTATTATTTTGCGTCGCGCGGGGATGGCCAGGATATGAAGTGGGCCACGCGCAAAAATATTCCGGAGGGGATTATGGTTTACGCGGTGCTGCAAGACGACCCTTCCAAAATTGTGCTGGTGCGCCAGTACCGCTATCCGATCAATGATTTCATTTATGAGATGCCGGCGGGACTGATGGACGCGCAAGAGCCGGCGGATCAGACGGCCGTGCGCGAGTTTCGGGAGGAAACGGGCATGGAGCTGGAGCTGTATGAGGGCGGAAAGCCATACTTGCGCAACGCATTTTACACATCCATCGGATTGACGGACGAGTCGGTGTGCATTTTTTACGGTTATGCGAAAGGGCAGCCGAGCGGCCGGTTTCGCGAGGCCACGGAGGACATGGAAGTGCATATCGTGGACAGGCGGGAGGCGGAGCGCATCCTTGCTGAGGAAAAAGTGGCGATGAAATGCGCACAGTGCCTCATTCATTTTTTGCACGCAGACCCAAAACAACCATTCGCGTTTTTGGACTGAACGCTTGAAGCGTCGATAAGCCGTTCTTCCAATTTTGCGCAGATCTTTGATTTGTATTTTGATGGTGCCAGGGCGGAAAATACGTTTCTGCGACATACTGCATATCCGTGGGGATATGTTCTGAAAGAGGAACGAAACAAGCCGTAGGGTGTCTTTTGCCGTAACATCATTGAAAAAAATAGGAAAGGTAGGAAGAAAATGTCCATTTGTTATGATGCTGAAAAAGGGGTGTTTGCCCTGCACACCCCGCGCACTTCATATGTGATTGCGTTAGGCGACGCGGGGAAGTATGTGGGTCATGCCTATTATGGGAAGCATTTGGGGGATACCGATGTTTCCTATCTGCTCCGCACGCAGGAGGCGCCGTTCACGCCCTCGGAGAATCCGCGGGAGATGGGGAGTTTTTTGGATTTTTTCCCGATGGAATACCCCACCTATGGGCGGGGGGATTTCCGCGAGCCGTGCCTGGTGGTTCGATCCGCCACGGGGCATCGCGTGTGCGAGCTGCATTACAAGCGCCACGAGATTTTGGATGGGAAGCCGGGCTTGCCGCAGCTTCCCGCGACGTTTGGGACGAAAGAAAATTGCCAGACGCTGCAGCTTTACCTGGAGGACGCGGTGCACGGCCTGGAGGTGGTCCTGCGCTACAGCGCATTTTCGGACGTGGATGCCGTGGCGCGCAGCGTTTCGGTCCGCAACCGCTCGGATGCGCCGGTTTATCTGGAGCGCGTCCTTTCCGCGTGCCTGGACATGGACAATGCGCAATTTGAGATGCTCACCTTAAATGGCACATGGGCGCGCGAGCGACACATGGAGCGTAAGCCCCTGCGGTATGGGTGCCAGAGCGTCGGGTCGGTGCGCGGGGAGCCGGGGCATCAGGCAAATCCGTTTTTTGCGCTGGTCTCTCCCCACGCGACGCAGGATGTCGGGGAAGTGTACGCCATGCATTTTGTCTATTCGGGCAACTTTTTGGCGCAGGCGGAAGTGACCCAGTTTGACTGCGCGCGCATGGTGATGGGCATTCACCCGCAGGGATTTTCGTGGAAGTTGGAACCTGGCGCGTCCTTTTACGCGCCGGAAGTGGTGATGGTGTATGCGGCAAATGGCCTGGGGGAGATGACGCACACGTTTCACGACCTCTATCGCGGGCATCTGATCCGCAGCAAGTATTTGCACAAAAAACGGCCGATTCACATCAACAATTGGGAGGCCACCTACTTTGACTTTCACACCGAGAAGCTGCTCGATATTGCGCGCGAGGCGAAAAAATGCGGCATCGAGATGCTGGTGATGGACGACGGCTGGTTTGGGAAGCGCAACAGCGACAGCTGCTCTTTGGGGGATTGGACGGTCAATGAGGAAAAACTCCCGGGCGGCCTGAAAAAGCTGGTGGACGGCGTCAAGGAAATCGGATTGAAATTTGGCATTTGGTTTGAGCCGGAGATGATTTCGCCGGATTCGGATCTGTACCGCAAGCACCCCGACTGGGCCATCCAGGTGCCGGGCAGAGAGCCGGTGCAAAGCCGGCAGCAGTATGTGCTCGACCTGTCGCGCCCGGAGGTGGCGGAGTATGCCTATGAGAGCGTGGCAAATATCTTGCGCTCGGCCGACATCGATTATGTGAAATGGGATATGAACCGCCCATTGACGGACATGGGGAGCAGCTGCCTCGACGAGGACAGGCAGGGAGAGCTGTTCCACCGCTACGTGCTGGCGCTGTATGGAATACAGGAGCGGCTGGTCACGGAATTTCCGGATCTTCTGCTCGAAAATTGTTCGGGCGGCGGGGCGCGGTTTGACCCCGGCATGTTGTATTACAGCCCGCAGATTTGGACTTCGGACGACACGGACGCGGTGGAGCGCCTGGCGATCCAGGAGGGAACGGCTCTGGTGTACCCCCTAAGCACGATGGGGGCGCATGTGAGCGACTGCCCGAACCATGTGGTGGGACGCATCACGCCATTCGAGACGCGGGGGTATGTGGCACTGGCCGGCACATTTG
Organism: uncultured Marvinbryantia sp.; assembly: GCA_964455335.1. Lineage (GTDB taxonomy): Bacteria > Bacillota > Clostridia > Lachnospirales > Lachnospiraceae > Marvinbryantia. The sequence goes on along the minus strand of CAYVVW010000183.1, from coordinate 594 downwards.
GCTACGAGCTGGACATCACGCGCATCCCGCAGGAGGATCGCGACCAGATCCCAAAACAGGTGGCGCTCTACCACAAGTTCCACGAACTGGTCAGGGAGGGGGATTACGACCGCATCGCGTCCTGGCAGGAAAACCACCTGTTTGACTGCTGGCAGGTGACGGCGAAAGACAAAAGCGAGGCACTCGTCACGTATGTGCAAGTCTTTGCGCAGGCCAACACGCACTCGCGCAGGATTTGCCTCAAAAACTTGCTCCCCGATGCCAGGTATCGCCTCGAAGGGGAGGAGCGCACCTACACAGGGGAGCTCTTGATGCACGCGGGCATCCTCCTGCCGCGGATGCAGGGGGATTTCATGGGGAAACTCTTACATTTTTCGCGTGAGTGAAATGTCGCATCGCCCTTATGTGCCAAGGCTTTTTCCGTCAGAGCCAACGCAGCCACTTGGGTGTGACAGGGCCTTCCGCACTTATGTGCGAGAGATTTCCCGCAGCCAGGGGAGTGCCTTTCGCATAGGTGCGTATGCGAAAGGGCGCATCGCCCTTTTGAGCTGGGGCTTTCTTGCGATGACGTATGCGAGTTTTTGTATTTGGCAA
>CAYVVW010000182.1:0-4077 GCA_964455335.1 uncultured Marvinbryantia sp. | reverse complement strand
CTTTTGTGATCCGGATGGCGCGGACGTTTGCGGCCTGTACCTCGAAGGGCCCTTCCTCAGCCCCGCAAAAAAGGGCGCGCAGGACGCGGCTCACATTCACCGGCCGGACGCGGATCTGTTCCGCCGTTTGCAGGATTGCGCAAAGGGCATGATCCGCACGGTCGCCATTGCCCCCGAAGCGGAAGGCGCGCTGGACTTCATCCGCGCATTTTCCGGGGAAGTGCGCATCAGCCTTGCCCACACCGCGGCAGACTACGAGACGGCGCGCGAAGCCCTTCTCTGCGGCGCGTCGCAATTAACGCATATGTACAATGCCATGCCGCCGTTTTCCCACCGCGCGCCGGGACCCATCGGCGCGGCGGCGGACGACCCACATTGCATGGCGGAACTCATCTGCGACGGACTGCATGTCCACCCCGCCGTGGTGCGCGCCTCTTTGCGAATGTTCGGCCCGGAGCGGATCCTTTTCGTCAGCGACAGTATGCGGGCCACCGGCCTTTCCGACGGCACTTATGACCTCGGCGGGCAGGAAGTCACCGTGCGGGGCAACCGCGCCACCTTAAGGGACGGCACGATTGCGGGATCAGTGACCAATCTCATGGACTGTGTCCGCACGGCCGCCCTAAAGATGGGCATCCCGCTCGCGACCGCCGTCCAGTGCGCTTCCGAAAATCCCGCCAGGGCACTCGGCATCGCGGCGGATCACGGTTCTCTTACGGCCGGACACCTGGCAAATATCGTCCTGCTCTCGGCACAGACATTAGACGCACATACCATTTTGCACCGCGGAAACCGCGTGGAATTGTGAGGACGCTTATGGCTACCATGGTTTTGGATATTGGCGGAACTGCCATCAAATCTGCGATCTGTGAAAATGCGGAGCTGCGGGATGTCCGCGAAACGCCGACGGAGGCCTCCAAAGGGAGCGGCCACATGATGCGCCTTGCCACATCCCTCATCCGCAGCTACCAGGCGGACGGCCACCGCTTCGATCGCATCGGGGTCAGCACCGCCGGGCAAGTCGACCCGATCAGCGGAACGATTCTCTTTGGGAACAGCAATTTTCCCGGGTATACCGGGACTTGCGTCAAATCCATTTTGGAACAGGCATTTCATGTGCCCACGTTTGTGGAAAATGACGTCAATGCGGCCGCCCTTGGCGAGGCGCGTTTTGGGGATGGGAGAAATATCCCAGACTTTGTCATGCTGACGTATGGCACGGGCGTGGGCGGCGCGTTGTTTTTGGATGGCGCGCTGTACCATGGGAGCAGTTTCAGCGCGGGGGAATTTGGCGCAATCGTGGTACACCCCGAGGCACTCGACCCCGAACGGGATCTCTTGGCCGGGTGCTACGAGCGATATGCCTCCACCACCGCCCTCGTCGCCATGGCAAGGCAAAGCGATGCCACCTTGACAGATGGGCGCACGATTTTTCGGCGCAGGCACGAACCCGCCGTCTGGCAGGTGATTGACCGCTGGATTTGGGAAGTCGCCTATGGCCTTGTGACCATCATCCACATGCTCAACCCCGCCTGCGTCCTGCTCGGGGGAGGGGTCATGGAGCAGGAATGTATCCTGCCAAGGCTTTCCGAAATCCTTTTGCGCCACCTGATGCCCAGTTTCTCGCACGCCACCCTCAAACCGGCCGCGCTCGGCAACCGTGCTGGCCTGCTTGGGGCATCCGTGTTACACGAACAGACCCACAGGAGGAAACCACTATGACCCACAGCATTTTGGACGCCATCACCGAACAGTACCAGTCGCTCACGCGCTCCGGAAAAAAGCTGGCGGACTATATCTTCGCCAACCACCACGTTGCCTCCTACCTGTCCATTTCCACGCTCTCGGAAAAAAGCGGCGTCTCAGAGGCCACCATCACGCGATTTTGCAGAAACCTGGGGCTTTCCGGGTACAACGCGTTCAAGCTCGCCCTCGCAAAGTCCGACAACGTCTCGGACTTGGGCGACCCGACCGACACGCCGGAGACCATCAGCTCCGAGGATTCCATGCAAAATATTTTCCAAAAATTGCACTCCTCCAACATCATCGCGCTGACAGAAACGTTTGAATTGCTGGACGCGGCGCAGCTGGAGCAGGCCGCGGATCTGTTGTCCAACGCGGATCGCGTCTACTGCCTCGGCCAGGGCGGGAGCATGGTCATGGCGATGGAGGCGTGGGCGCGCTTCTCCACCGCCACTTCCCGATTCGTCCACATCGAGGACGCGCATATGCAGATCATGCACATCTCCCTTGCCACAGAGCGCGATGTCGTGCTGTTCTTTTCCTACTCCGGGTCTACAAAGGACATGGAGGACATCATGAGCCTCGCCAAGCAGCGGGGCGTGCCCATCATCCTTGTCACGCACTTTCGCCGCTCGCGCGCGGCGGAATTTGCGGATGTCATCCTGCTGTGCGGTTACAACGAAAGCCCCTTAAGCTCCGGGTCTGTGGCGGCAAAAGTCGGGCAGCTCTTTCTCATCGAGTGCCTGTTTTATTGCTTCTGCAAGCGCAACCCAGAGCTGTACTCCGCCACCCGCGCGGCGACAGCCGAGGCCATCACGCGGAAAATGTTATGACACGAGCGTCAAAAGGTCATGTGTTTCGTGCTTGCACGAAAAAACATGACGTTGGGACGCGTGAAAACACCGAAAAGTAGCCATTTTCGTAGAAAATGAACGGATTTGAGGTGTTTTGTTTCATGCGCGCGCGAAAAAAAACTTTACACCTCGAATAAAAGATCCCCATAGGAGGGCATCGGCCACTCTTCCTTGTCCACGATCATTTCCAGCTGGTCGATGGGCGCGCGCAATTTTTCCATCGCGGGCACGACGACATCGTGATAATAGACGGCGCGCGCGCGGCTTTGCCCCGCATACGGCGCGCGCCCGGCCGCCGCTTCTAACTGGGTCAGGGCGGCCTTTGCCTCCGTGAGCAGTTTCGTGGACTGGCGCAGCATTTCGAGCGGGACATCCGCCCCCACGCCCACCGTGTCTATGATGTTAACCGTGCTTGCCAGGTTGCGGTTGAAGCGCAGCACCGCGGGGATGATGTGCTTGCTCGCAATGTCGATCATCGCCCGCGCCTCGATGTTCAGCGCCTTTGCATAATTCTCATATTGTATTTCCACGCGCGATCGCAGCTCTGCCTCGCTAAACACATGGAATTTCCCAAACAGCCGAATGGCCTTGTCCGTGACAAGCGCCGGTATGGCCTCGACCATTGACCGGATGTGCGGCAGGCCGCGCCGCGCCGCCTCTTCCACCCATTCCGGCGCGTACCCATTTCCGTTAAAGACAATGCGCTGGTGCTCGCGCGCATATTGCGTGATCAGATCGTGCACGGCCTGATGCCGATCCTCTGCCTTTTCCAGGAAATCACAGGCGTCGGAAAAGGCCTCCGCCACGATGGTATTGATGACCACGTTGCACTCAGCGACGGAATCCCGCGACCCGACCATGCGGAACTCAAATTTGTTGCCCGTAAATGCAAAAGGCGAGGTGCGGTTGCGGTCTGTGGCGTCCTTTGCCACGTCCGGCAAAGTCTTAACGCCCGTGTGCAGCGTGCCGCCCTTGATACTGCGCGTGGCCTCTCCCCTGTTGACGAACTGCGTCAGCACGTCCTGCAGCTGCTCCCCCAAAAAGACGGAAATAATGGCGGGGGGCGCCTCGTTTGCGCCGAGCCTGTGGTCATTCCCCACGTCGGCCGCGGACTCCCGCAACAAATCGGCATGGCGGTCCACCGCGCGCAGGATGCACGTGAGAATCAGCAAAAACTGGAGATTGTCGTGCGGGTTTTTCCCCGGGTCCAGCAAATTGATCCCATCGTCTGTCGTCAAAGACCAGTTGTTGTGCTTGCCAGACCCATTCACCCCGGCAAATGGCTTTTCGTGGAGCAGGCACTGCAATCCGTGCTCCTCCGCCACCCGCTTCAGGGTTTCCATAATGATCTGGTTGTGGTCAGCCGCCACGTTGCACTCCGCATAGATCGGCGCCAGCTCGTGCTGCGCCGGGGCGACCTCGTTGTCCTCCGGGCGGCTGCCGGGCGGCGTCCCCGCCCCGTCCACGGTCAAGGTGGCCG
>CAYVVW010000181.1:0-4090 GCA_964455335.1 uncultured Marvinbryantia sp. | reverse complement strand
CGCAAAGGGCGTCTCCAAGGGCAGCGCGGCGAGGAGACTGTGCCAGCTGCTCGGCATCCCCATGGAGCAGACTGTCGCCGCGGGAGACGCAGAAAACGACATCAGCATGATCACGGCTGCGCAAGTCGGGGCAGTCCTCAAAAATGCGGACCCGGGCCTGCGCAAATATGGCGATTACGTGACAGAAAAGGACAACAACCACGACGCGGTGGCGGAGATTCTGGAGAAATTTGTCCTGTAGGCACGGATCAGGGCATCTTTTTATCGCAAAAATCATATACCAAGGAGTGAGATAGACAACATGTTTAGAAAAACAAAGATCATTTGCACGCTGGGGCCGTCCACGGACCAGCCAGGCGTCCTGGACCAGTTGATTGAGGCAGGGATGGACGTGGCGCGGTTTAATTTTTCGCACGGTTCCCACGATGAGCAGCGCGGCCGGTTTGTGACCTTGAAGCGGGCGCGCAACAAGCGGCGCATGCCGATTGCCGCCCTGTTGGACACCAAGGGGCCGGAGATCCGCCTAAAGACCTTTCGCGATGGAAAGGCACAGCTGGAAAAAGGGCAGAAGTTTACCCTGACCACCAGGGAGGTGGAGGGCGACAACACGATCGTCTCCATCACCTACCCGGATTTGATCAAGGACGTGCAGGTGGGCAACAGCATCCTTTTGGACGACGGGCTGATCGAGCTGGTTGTGACGGAAATCTCGGGTGAGGACATCGTGTGCGAAGTGAAAAACCCGGGGCCGATCTCCAACCGCAAGGGAGTCAACGTGCCGGACGTGTCGCTCTCGATGCCTTTTGTCAGCGAAAAAGACCGCGAGGACATCCTGTTCGGCATCAAGATGGGGTTTGACTACATCGCCGCGTCCTTTACGCGCAGCGCGGATGACATTTGCGAGATCCGCAAGATCCTGCACGAGGAAAATTGCACCACGATCCGCGTCATCGCCAAAATCGAAAACAAAGAGGGCGTGAACAACATCGACGAGATCCTCGACATCGCGGACGGCATCATGATCGCGCGCGGGGACATGGGCGTGGAGATCCCGCTCGAAGAAGTGCCCGCCATTCAAAAGATGCTCATCAAAAAGTCGATCGCGCGGGGAAAAATCGCCATCACGGCCACGCAGATGCTGGAGTCCATGATCACGCACCCGCGCCCCACGCGCGCGGAGGCGACGGACGTGGCAAATGCCATCTACGACGGCACGAGCGCCATCATGCTCTCCGGGGAGACGGCGGCGGGCAAATATCCCGTGGAGACGCTGCAGACGATGGTGCGCATCGCCAAGCACACGGAGGCAACCATCGACTACGTGAGCAGGTTCAACCACCGCGCGCCCAAAAATGGCCACCAAAACATCACGGAGGCCATCTCATATGCCACGTGCTCGACGGCGCACGACCTGCAGGCCACGGCCATCGTGACGGTGACGAAATCGGGCGAGACGGCGCACACCATCGCCAAATACCGCCCGGCCTGCCCGATCATCGGCTGCGCGACGCACCCGCACGTCTGCCGCCAGCTCAACCTCTGTTGGGGCATTTTGCCGATTCAGACAAAGGAGGAGCAGGACACGTTCGAGCTGTTTGAGCACTCCATCGATGAGGCAAAAAGCGCGGGGCTTTTGCAGGACGGAGACGTCACGGTCATCACGGCCGGCGTTCCTCTGGGGATGTCCGGCACGACCAACCTCATCAACGTCCATGTGGTGGGAGACGCGTACTAGGCGGCGCGCGGACGAAATTTGACAAAAGGAAAAGCAAAACTATGGCGAATCAAACAACCTACGACGCCACAAGCATCGCGGTGCTCGAAGGCCTCGAAGCGGTGCGCAAGCGGCCGGGCATGTATATCGGCAGCGTCTCGCGCAAGGGGCTGAACCACCTGGTCTACGAGATTGTGGACAATGCGGTGGACGAGCACCTGGCGGGATTTTGTGACCGCATCGAGGTTTTTTTGGAAAAGGACGGCTCTGCGACCGTGCGGGACAATGGGCGCGGCGTGCCGGTGGACCTGCACGAAAAAGGCGTTCCGGCGGAGCGCCTGGTCTTTACGACCCTGCACGCGGGCGGGAAGTTTGACAACACGACGTATAAGACGAGCGGGGGGCTGCACGGCGTGGGGTCCTCCGTCGTGAACGCGCTCTCGGAATATCTGGATGTGAAAATCAGCCGCGGCGGGTGCGTCCACCACGACCGGTTTTCCCGCGGGGTGCCCGTGGTGGAGCTCGTCGGGGGGATGCTCCCCATTGTCGGCAAGACGAAGCAGACGGGGACGTGCGTCAATTTTCTGCCGGACGCGGAGATTTTTGAGCAGACGCGGTTTTCCGCTGAGGAAATCAAAAGCCGCCTGCACGAGACGGCCTACTTAAACCCGAAACTCACCATCGTCTTTGAGGACCGGAGGCAAGACCCGCCCAAGTCGGACACGTTTTGCGAGCCGGACGGCATCGTGGGGTTTGTCAGGGATTTGAACCAAAAAAAAGAGGCCGTGCACGAGCCGCCCATATTCCTGAAGGGCGAATTTGAGGGCATCACGGTGGAGTGCGCTTTTCAATATGTGAATGAGTTCCACGAAAATGTGCTGGGTTTTTGCAACAATATCTACAATGCGGAGGGCGGCACACACCTGACCGGATTTAAGACGGCATTTACGGCCGTGATGAACAATTATGCCAGGGAACTGGGCATCCTCAAAGAAAAAGACGCCAATTTCACGGGCGCGGACATCCGGAACGGCATGACGGCCGTGGTGTCCATCAAGCACCCTGCCCCCAGGTTCGAGGGGCAAACTAAGACGAAGCTGGACAACCAGGACGCGGCAAAGGCAGTCTCCAAAGTGTGCGGCGACGAGGCGGTGCTCTATTTTGACCGCAACGTGGAAACATTAAAAAAGGTACTCTCCTTGGCGGAGCGGGCGGCAAAAATCCGCAAAAGCGAGGAGAAGGCAAAGACCAATTTGCTCTCCCGGCAAAAATACTCATTTGACTCCAATGGGAAATTGGCCAACTGCGAGAGCCGCAAGCCTGAGGAGTGCGAGATTTTCATCGTGGAGGGCGACTCCGCGGGCGGGTCGGCAAAAATGGCGCGAAACCGCAAGTTCCAGGCCATCATGCCCATCCGCGGCAAGATCCTGAACGTGGAGAAGGCGAGCATCGACAAGGTCCTTGCCAACGCGGAGATCAAGACGATGATTCACGCGTTTGGGTGCGGGTTTTCAGAAGGGTATGGCAACGATTTTGACATCCGCAAGCTCCGCTACGACAAGATCATCATCATGGCGGATGCCGACGTGGACGGCGCGCACATCAGCACGCTGCTGCTGACGCTGTTTTACCGGTTTTTGCCGGAGCTGATCTACGAGGGGCATGTGTACGTCGCGATGCCCCCGCTTTACAAGGCGATGCCGGCCAGGGGCAAGGAGACCTACTTATACGACGACAAGGCCTTGCAAAAATACCGAAAGACACACAAAAACTTCACGCTGCAGCGCTACAAGGGGCTGGGCGAGATGGACGCGGAGCAGCTCTGGGAGACGACCCTCAACCCCGAGACGCGCCTGCTCAAACTGGTGGAGATCGAGGACGCGCGCATGGCGTCCAGCGTGACAGAGCTTTTGATGGGATCGGACGTGCCGCCCAGGCGGGCATTTATCTACGAGCACGCCACGGACGCGGAGATTGACGCGTGAGAAAATGATGTTGCGGGAAGGCAATCCAGGAGGATAGGGAATGACGACGGAACAACGGATTTTACGGACGGAATATGCGGAATTGATGCAAAAGTCGTTCATCGACTATGCCATGAGTGTCATTGTCGCGCGCGCGCTGCCGGACGTGCGCGACGGGCTAAAGCCCGTGCAGCGGCGCACGTTGTATGACATGCACGAGCTGGGCGTCCGGCACGACCGCCCCTACCGTAAAAGCGCGCGCATCGTGGGCGACACCATGGGCAAATTTCACCCGCACGGGGAGAGTTCCATCTATGAGGCGCTCGTGGCCATGGCGCAGGATTTCAAAAAAGGGCTGCCCCTGGTGGACGGGCATGGGAATTTTGGATCGATTGAGGGGGATGGCGCGGCG
>CAYVVW010000180.1:0-4143 GCA_964455335.1 uncultured Marvinbryantia sp. | reverse complement strand
CGATCAGCGGATCTGTGATTGCGTCAAAAATGCGCCCAAACGCGGTGATCGCGCCAATCACAGTGAAAATTCCCAATACCACACGATCCTGCGGAATAAAAATCGTCTGCCCTTGGCGAATCGCCGCCTCGTCCGGCTGGTAAAAATAGACCAGCCAGTTTGAAATCAATCCGGACATCAGCGCCCATCCGAACTGCCCGGTGGCAAACGCCCAGATTTTTCCCGTTGACAGTTTCTTCATTTTCCCCCTCCATCCTTCGCGATGCGTTCCCTCACACGCATCAATGTTCCCTCTCCTTTTCCACAAGCAGAATGTCTGCTGTGCGTTGATGAAACATGCACGTCTGTGCGCGTGTGTGCTTGCCTTCAATCACGCCAGTAGCCCCGCAGCAGGGCGATCTCGCGCGCGTAGCCCGCCTCGTCGTTCGGGGTCTCAAGGATGAATGGCAGGTCGCGCAATTGTGGGTGGTTGATCACGCGCACGAGCGCGTCCAGCCCAATCTGCCCCTCCCCGATTTTCGCGTGACGGTCCTTGTGGCTGCCCAGCCCGTTCATGCTATCGTTCATGTGAACCGCGCGCAGCCGGTCGAGGCCGATCACACGGTCAAACTCCGCCAGCACGCCATCCAAATCGTTGACAATATCGTAACCGCCATCCCACACATGGCAGGTGTCGAGGCACACCCCCATCTTGTCCGACAGCTCCACGCGATCCAATATGGCGCGAAGCTCCGCAAAATCCCGCCCCACCTCGCTGCCCTTGCCCGCCATTGTCTCTAGCAGCACCGTCGTTCGCATCTGCGGAAAAAGCGCCTCGTTGAGCATCGCGGCAATCATCTCGATCCCCCGCTCGGCCCCCTGCTTCACATGGCTGCCAGGGTGGAAATTGTAATAATTGCCGGGCGTGTACTCCATTCTCTGCAAGTCGTCCACAAACGTGTTTTTCGCAAATTGCCGAATCCCCTCATCCGCGGAACAGGGATTTAATGTGTAGGGCGCATGCGCCACAAGCGTCGCAAACGAATGTTCCTCCGCAATTTGCAAAAACTCCTCCACGTCGCGCGCATCGACCGCCTTTGCCTGCCCGCCGCGCGGATTCCTCGTAAAAAACGCAAACGTATTTGCGCCGAGCTTGACCGCCATTTCCCCCATGGCGCGATAACCCTTCGAAGCCGATAAGTGACATCCGATTTTTAACATCTGTACTCCCTTCGTTTTTCGGTCACGGCAAACACGCTTTTGCCTGATGTGATTTCTACGATATGCTTGCATCATAAACGAATCAAACGAAAATGTCAATCCGATCATGCAATCAGACCAACCCGCCTCACATATTTAGGTACACGTCTTCCCTCTGGTGGAAGCCGCTCTCGATGATCACTTCGTCCATGTTGTCGGCGGTGACTGCCGTTGGGGCGATGTAGTAGCACGGCACGTCTGTTACGCCGTCAAAAATGGTCTGCGTGATGCCCAGGTCCTCACCCTTTCCAAGGGCGACTGCCATCTGCGCGGCCTTTTTTGCCAATTCCTCCACGGGCTTGTAGACGGTCATGGTCTGCGTGCCCTCCACGATGCGCTGGCAAGCCGCAAGTTCCGCGTCCTGCGCCACCACCGCCACCTTGCCGGCCAGGCGGTTTTCCGAGAGGGTGCGGATGACCTGGCTCGCCAGCTCGTCGTTGCCGCACATGACACCCGCGACGTCGCGCGTTTCGGCGAGGCCTTGGTTCATGGCATCGTAGGCCAATTCTGATTGCCAATTGTCACAAAATGACGTATATACGACCGAAAGTCCCGTATCCTGGATGGCGGACGAGAATCCCTCCATCACCATCTCCACGTTTCCGTCCGTGGGAGATCCATTGATGGTGAAAATCTTGCCCCCGTCCGGAAGTGCGTCGGCAAGCGCCTCCCCCATCAGCGCGCCCACTTTTTCGTTGTCAAACGAAAGATAGAGATCCGTGCCGCCTTCCCGAATCAGCCGATCGTAACTGATGACTTTGATGCCCTGGTCTTTCGCCTTTTGCACCACGTCCCCCAACGAGAGTCCGTCGATCGCCACAATGACGATCACGTCCATCTTTTTTTCGATGAAATACTCAATCTGGGAGACTTGCTCCTGCACATCGCCATTCGCCACCTGCACGTTGACATCCGCGCCCAGATCCTGAGCCGTGGACACAAACATATCGCGATCCCTGGTCCAGCGCTCAATTACAAAAGAATCAAAACTCAGCCCGATTTGCATACGCGCCGCTTCTCGTGCGGGTTCTTGTTTCGCCGCATCCTTTTTGGCGCATCCCCAAAGGCACATTGCCGCTGCCGCGGCTGCAATGGACAAAGCGGCTGCCGCAACCCACTTGCGCCTGCCGGATATTTCCCCGAATCGATCCCTCATGCCTTTCTATATCCCCCTCATAGCCCGTCGCCTCGCAGCCGTCTTTGACTCCCTCTTTCGGCTGCAAGTGTACGCAACAAACCGTTCCAGTTACGTCTCCGCTTTTCCTGTCAGCCCCACCCGATATTCCCTCGGGGTGACGCCCGTCTGTTTTTTGAAAATGCGGCTGAAGTAGTTGGGGTCGCCATAGCCGCTCATGACGCCCACTTCCTTGATGCTCAGCTCCTCGTCCGCGAGCAGCTCCTTCGCCTTTTGGATGCGGATGCCCGTCAGGTATTCCGTGAAGTTCGTTCCCGACTCGTCCTTGAAGATTTTGCTGAAATAGTAGGGGCTGATGTTCACTTCCTTGGAAAGGTCGTCCAGGGAGATTTCGCGGCTGTAGTTTTCCCGTATGTAGGACTTCGCCTTTTCCACCAGGCTCTCCGAGCGCTCCACGTTTTTGTCGCGGATGCGGCAGCACACGCAGCGCATTTTTTCGAGGAACCAGCTGCGGATGGCGTCATATTCCCCCATGTCCATGATGGTGCCCAGGTAATCCCGCCTGTCACTGAACCCATAATTCACGGCGCCCACCTGAAAGGCGTCCCGCTCTGCGCTTGTGACAAACTCCAGCACTTTGAGGCGGATGTTGTTTTTTTCGTCGCCGTGGCACTCCACCATCCAGTCAAAAAAGCGGTTGGCCTCGAGGGTCATGCCGTCCAAGTTGCCTTTTCGCAGCATCTCGAACATTTTCTTTTCCGTTTCCGCGGGGAATGATTCCTCGTAATGACCCTCCATTTGCAAATCCTCTGCGTGAACCACGCGGCTTGCGTGCTCGTGCAATGCGCGGAATGCCTCCACATAGGATGTGTGCAAGTCGTCCATGCGCTTGAGTTTTCCAATACCCACGCGAAATCTGGCCTCCAGTTTTTTCTCCATGCGCTCTGCCGCCTGGCGCACTGTGGCAATGACCTGGATACGCTCTTCGTAAGACATTTCGGGTTCCGCGTGGCACACCACCACGACAAGGCGGTTGGACATCATCGGCCCGATGATGCACGAAAAATGCGAGCGCACGATGGCGCACAGATCCGGGTAAAATTCCTGCGCGCGGATGTTTAGCCCCACCGGGCTGATGAGGCGCCCATTTTCGCACTCTGTGCCCATGGCAAACACGCAGACGTACCCATATGCCTCCTTGATGTCCAACAGCAGCCGGTAGTAATTCCAGTCCGCGGCGTCATTTTGCAAGACCACGCTGTTCACAAACCCGCTTTGGGCAAATGGCACGATGATTTCCAGCTTCTCTTGGATCTGCAGCTCCCGGCTGCGGTTTTGGCGGCTCTTGTCCACTTTTTCCATGGCCTCGGCCACAACGCCCAAAAACACTTGCTTGGTGATGGGCTTTGTGAGATATTTTTCCACACCCAGGTTGAGCGCCTCTTTGGCGTAGTCGAACTTGTCATAGGCCGATATCACATAAAAAAGTGCGGTCGTGTTGAACTTGCGGATCTCCCGAATGGCCTGGATGCCGTTGATGCCCGGCATCTGGATGTCCATAAAAATGATGTCGGGGCGAAACATCTCCGCCTGCTCGATGACCGCGCGGCCCGATTTCGCCGTCGCCACCTCACACTTGCCGCCAAAACTCTGGCCGATCGACGTCTTAAGAGACTCCAGCATGATGCCCTCGTCATCCGCGATCAAAATGCGATACATCCGATGCCCCCTCCTCTCCTAGATTCCCATTGCCATCCCAGACTTGCAAA
>CAYVVW010000179.1:0-4162 GCA_964455335.1 uncultured Marvinbryantia sp. | reverse complement strand
GCCCGTCCGCTTTTGGTAGGTCGCTTGAGCCTGGCGGCGACGCCAGGCCTAGATAGATGGCCACTCACGACAGAACCCGGCTTATCGCCCTGCTCCGTTTCCGATAAATCTAGCGCCAAAGGATGTGAAATTAGATGACAAGGCTGCAAAACGAAGATTATGATTTTCTGAAAAGCACCTTGATGGATAATTTTTTCAAGCTCGCCCAGGTGGATCTGCTCACCGGAGAGTATCGGTTCTTGAAGTATGACACTGCGGTTGAGACAGAAGAGGACGATTTTGAGCAGTGCCCGAGTATCTACGATTATATAGAACAACAGTTTTTGAGAAATCTGATCTTGTCGGATTATGCGCCGGAGTACCTCAAATATGCGAATCCCGATTATGTAAAAAAGCGCATTTTTCGGAACGGGGACCGGTGGCTGACGCAGAACTACAAGCAGAGAACAAAACTGGGGGAGATTTGGGTGACGTTTGGCATCGTCGCGCCGAAGTATGTCTCTTTGGAAGAACCGCAGGCGATGTTTTACTGGCAGCGGAGCAACTCCTTTACCACGACCATGACCGACGTGATCTCGACACTCTCGGCGGTCTACTTTAAGATCCTGAAAATCAACCTGACGAACGACACGTTCCAGACACTCAAAGCCGATGTGCAGGAGCGCAGGCACTTTTCCAAACGCCTGCACCAGATTTCCGAATGGTGGGCGCGATTTGTGGACGAGGGGTACGTGCACCCGGACGACGAGCGGGTGTTTCGGGATTTTACGGATCTTGCGCGCCTGCGCAAGGCCTTTCGCGAGCACGGCGGCGGCATGCAGAGCTGCCGTTACCGCAGAAAACTGCGGGACAACTGGCGCTGGGTGGAGATGGACCTGGTCCCAAGCATGGAATATTCCAATGACAACCAGGTGCTGCTGTTGTTCGCAAAGGACGTGCATGACGAGTTCCTAAAGGAGCGGCGCAATTTGGACGCCTTGCTCGATGAGTACCACAGGGATGCCCTGACGCGGTTGTATAACCGGCACAAGTATGACGAGGACATCGAGGAAATCTCAAAAGCCGCGTCCCACAACCGCCTGACGGTCGGATACGTGGATGTCAATGGCCTGCATGAGTTAAACAACAAGCTCGGCCACGACCGAGGGGACAACATGCTCTGCAGCGTGGCGGATGCCCTGAAGAAATACTTTCCGGAGGATTCCGTGTACCGCATTGGCGGCGACGAGTTTGTGGTCTTTAGCCAGCACCTCTCCAGGGAGGGCATGGAGCACCTGATGGGGAAAGTGCGGGCGGAACTCGCAAAGGATAATTATGACATTTCCGTTGGCGTGGAAAGCGGGGGGCGCGAGATGCCCATCCACAAGATTGTGCGCATGGCGGAGATTGCCATGCGGGAGGACAAGGAGCTGTACTACCGGCTGCACAAGAACCGCAAAAAACTGCGCGGCATCAACGAGGAGCTGGAGCGGAACTTGCAAAAAGAAAAGAACACGGAGCGTTTTTTGGACTTCATATCCAACAATTACAATGCCGTATTCTTTGTCAACCTCAAGCAGGACACGTCGCAGTACATCTATGTGCCGCAGTTCTTTTTGGAAATGCTCGAAAAGGAGCATTACAGCTACAAAAGGGCGCTGCTGCGCTACATGAACCAGTATGTGCGCAAAGAGGATCACGAGCTGTTCCAAAAGTGCCTGGATCATGACTACCTGTCAGAACAGCTGCGGACGGAAAAATTGGTCACATACCATTACCAAAAAATCGACGGCGCCACCATCCAGCTGCAAATCATCAAGCAAAACGCGACCATGGAGGCGTGCGAGGACACCATCTGGATTTTCCAGACGATGGGAAAAGACGTGTAAAGAGGGCGGGGCTTATGCCCCACCCTCTTTTTGCACGCAGTGCGCGCCACATGGGAAGGATGTGTGTCACTTCGCCAGCTGCAGCAGGATTTGGTTGCTGCGCGCCACAAATTTTGTCATGGCATCCGGCGAGAGCGGCGCGTGCTGCAGCATCGCCAGGTCGTAGAGCTGCTCGCAAAACAGCTGCGTCTGGTCGCCGTCCTGATGCTGGAGAATATATTGCACCAGCGCGTTGTTCGCGTTGAGCACCAGCGTCTCCGAACCGCCAAACATCCCGGGATCCATGCCATACATGTTGTACATCTTCATCATTTCCTGCATGCGCCGGGTCTCCTCGGAAAGCGTGATCATGGAGGAGATGTTCTCATTTTTCAATTTCTCCACTTTCACGTCCAGTTTGTCTTTCCCGAGTGCCTTGCGGAACACTTCCGTGAGGGCATCGGATGCGCTTTTCAGTTCCTCCGCGCTGGAGGCCTCCTTGACGGAGTCCGTCATGTCGGCATCGATGCGCTGGAAATGAACCGTTTCTTTTTTCTGCTCCACGAAGCTGATAAACGGCGTGTCGATGGTGTGCTTCAAAAGGATGGCGTCAAGCCCGGCAACCTTGAACAGGATGATGTACAGGCTCTGCAGCACCTCGACCGTCACAAAGTACAGCTGGATTTTTTGTGTATCGGCATCCTCGAAGGCATCTGCATCCGACTGCGTATCGGCATCCGTAGCATTGTCCGCTGCGTCCGACGGTGTATTGCTATCCGCACCCGTGCCATTCGCATCCGTCTGCGCATCTGCGTTCGCGCCCGTGCCATTCGCATCCGTCTGCGCATCTGCGTTCGCGCCCGAGCCATCCGTATCTGATTGCGCACTTGCGTTCGCATCCGTACCATCTGCATCCGTCTGCGCACCCGCATCCGCATCCGCGCCCTCCGCGCCCGCGGCAGCTTTCTCGGCATCCGCTGTGCCAGTCTTTGCGCGCTCTGCCTGCTGCTTGCTCTCTTCGATGAAGTCGTTGAGCGTGAAGTACTTGCCATCCAGGTTTTTCACCAAGATGTAGTCGAGCATGCGGTCGGCGAATTTGTCGTCTTTGAGGCAGCCAAACTTGATGAACGGGCTGATGTCATCCCAGTATTTCTCATAATTTTCCCGGTCGGTCTTGCACATCCCGCTCAGTTTGTCGGCCACTTTTTTGCAAATGTAGTCCGAAATCTTTTTGACGAACCCATCATTTTGCAAGGCGCTGCGCGACACGTTGAGTGGCAGGTCCGGGCAGTCGATCACGCCCTTTAGGAGCATCAAAAATTCCGGGATGACCTCCTTGATGTTGTCCGCGATAAAGACCTGGTTGCTGTAAAGCTTGATCGTTCCCTCGATGGAGTCATACTCCGTGTTGATCTTCGGGAAGTAGAGGATGCCCTTCAGGTTGAACGGGTAGTCCATGTTCAGGTGAATCCAAAACAGCGGCTCTTTGTAATCCAAAAAGACCTTGCGGTAAAACGCCTTGTATTCCTCGTCTGTGCACTCGTTGGGGTGCTTCGTCCACAATGGGTGGGTGTCGCTGATGGACACCGGGCGCTTTTTGATTTTCGCTTTTTCCTGGGCGGGGGTGACTTCGACGATCTCCTTTTCGCCCTGCTCATTTTCCTTTTCTTCGGTTTTTGCGTCCTCGTGGATGTACTCCACCACTTCGTCGTCGTCGCGGACCTCGTCTCTTGGGATGGTCTCATATTGCGGCTCGGCCTCCGGGTTGGAGAGGAAAATCTCCGTGGGCATAAACCCGCAGTATTTTTCCAGAACCTCGCGTGCGCGGTACTCGTTCGCAAACTCCAGGCTGTCCTCGTTTAGGAAGAGCGTGATCTCCGTGCCGATGGTGGACTTTGTGCCATCGCCGATGGTATATTGCGTGCCGCCGTCGCACTCCCAGTGGACGGGGGTGGCGCCTTCCTTATAAGAGAGCGTGTCGATGTGCACGGCGTCCGCCACCAT
This sequence comes from uncultured Marvinbryantia sp., assembly GCA_964455335.1. Lineage (GTDB taxonomy): Bacteria > Bacillota > Clostridia > Lachnospirales > Lachnospiraceae > Marvinbryantia. Next base: position 311 of record CAYVVW010000179.1, on the reverse strand, counting down.
GAATGCGGAGTAGAAGCCAAGGCCGAAGTGGCCGATGATCTCGTCGCCATTTGCGTTGTCTTTGTACTTTTCCAAAAAGTCTGTCGCCCCGGAGAAAGCAATCTGCGTGATGTATTCCTCCACCTCGTCGGCCGTCATGCCAAGGCCGGTGTCGATGAACTTGATGGTTTTCTCCTTGGGGTTGACCACGACATCCACCTTGTTTTTGTACCCTTCCGGGAACGTAAACTCCCCGATCAGGGCGAGCTTTTTGAGCTTTGTGATGGCGTCGCAGGCATTGGAAACCATCTCGCGCATGAAAATGTCGTGGT
>CAYVVW010000178.1:0-4235 GCA_964455335.1 uncultured Marvinbryantia sp. | reverse complement strand
GGTGTTCAGGTAAACGAACAGCACGACGAGAATCGCCATCTGGATGGTATCGCCCATGTTGCGCAAAGATACGAAAAACGCGTAGCGTATCGTATTTTTTACGGTATTGACAAATCTGCATTGCACGGCAAATACATACAAAAGTGTCAAAAAATAGGGTATGGCCAAAATGCACGCCCCCACTTTTAAGGCAGTTCCAAAGGCGCTGCCCATCTGGTTTCCGAGGATCATATCCGCCCCGAGCATCACGCCCGCAAAGAGAAACAGGAAAAACAGAATCGTCGCCTGCTTAAAATTTTCCTTGAACGCGTGGAAAAAATTTTTCCAGATATATCCCTCTTTGCGGTGCAGCTTCATGCAGGCATAAATCAATGCTGCCGTGGATGCGCCCATGGTCACAATCGGCAGAGAACACAAAAGCCACATCCAGTTCAAAAGCACTATATTTCCAAATGTGCCAATCGCCCGAAAGACGGGATTGTCCATATGAAAAATCCTACTTAGCATCGCACCTTCCCCTTACCATGCATTTTACTATGCATTGCTTCCACACGTTGCCATGCATTGTTCCCACACGCCTCCAAACTCCCTTATATTCCGCTCCACTTTTCATCAGTTTACATACAGACCCTGCATATGCACACAACGCAAAACCTTCGGTTTTCGCATATCCACGCTTACATATCCTACATGATGTCGCGGCAAAAAGATGCCTGCGGATGGTTCCGTGCTTCGCACTCCCGCAATCCCAAGATGTCAAGCCCGCTCCCACAGATCCTGGATATGCCGGCGCGCGCATGTGGCATTTTCCGGCGTGGTGTTTTCCAGTGTCACGTGGATGTATGGCTTGCGCTCCTTGAGGAAGCGCACGATGCGCCCATAGTCCATTTCCCCTGTGCCGGCGGCCACCGAGACGAGCTGCCCGTTTTCCACCACAAAATCCTTGATGTGCACTACGGCGACGTTCTCTCCCAAAAGCTCGATGGCTTCCGCAATGATTTCCTCTCTCTGCCCATAGTTGGAAATATCCAGCAGGTTCACGGGATCGAGGATGATCTGCAAGTTGGGCGACGCGATGGCATCGAGTACTTTGCGCGCCCTTGCGGGATTGCAAACGATGTGTTTGTACACAGGCTCAATGGCAAAAATCACGCCCATTTTTTCCGCATATTCCACGACAGGGCGCAAATTTTTGAGAAAAATGTCGAGTGCCGCGTCCGAATGGTTGCGCTCCTCAAACGCATATTGCTCATTGACCGCGCCTGTCTCCGTGCCGACCACGCCGCAGCCGAGCAAAGACGCAAAACGGATATGCGCCAAGTAGCGTTTCGTGTTTTTTTGCAGACTGTCCACATTGGGCGTGGCGAGGTTGAGGTAGCACCCCAGCACCGCAATGTCGATGTCATGCGCCGCAAATAATTTTCTGAGGTAGGTGGCGTACCCGGGGGTCAGCGCCCCGTCATCCGTCGGATATTCCGACACGACTTTTGACAGCGCCAAGTGGCCACAGGCAAACCCCTGCTCCTTTGCGATGGACAGCCTCTCCGGCAACGGCGCTTGCTTGATGTCATGCAGGCGGATTCCCAGTTGCATATGCTTGTTTCACTCCTTTTCTGTGATGATGCGCGCGTCCATGGATGCCGCGGCAGTGCTAACCTCTGTCACATTGACAAGTTCCACCGCCTCGCCCTCCTGGCCCGTCACGGTCACATTTTCCAAAATCAGCCGCTCCACGTTTTCCGCATGAATGCCTTTTTTGCTGCAGGCGTCCACGCCCAGTGTCATGATCGGCACGTCGCTTTTTGCGTCTTGCGCAAAGGAGATCGTGCAATTTTTCATATGCAATTCACCGATCTTTTTTTCGGGCAGGCCGACAAAATAGGCCGCGGCCACATGGCAATTTTCGGCGTGGATGTTTTCAAACAAAAAGCGGCGCATTTCGGGCGTGCGCGCGTCAACGGGGTACGTCTCCCGCGACTGCACGTACTCGCTCATCCCGTCCGGGTCGCAAAAGTAGAACGCGTTTGCGGTAAATGGGGTCATGACGTTGTCCATCTCGATGTCTCGAAACGTGATCCCATCCAAGATGGAGTCTTTGCCGCGCCCGCGCCGCGTCTTGATGCGCAGCCCCCGATCCGTGTGGGAAAATTTGCATTTTTCCACCAGCATGTCACGCACGCCGGCGCCGATTTCGCTGCCGACCGTCACCGCGCCATGCCCATTTTCCATGAGACATTGTGTGACATGAATGTCCTCGGAAGGGGTCTTGTACTTTTGCCCCATGTATATCTTGCCCGACTTGACCGCGATGCAGTCATCGCCCAGGGAAAAATGCACGCCGACGATCCGCACCCGACGGCAGGACTCCGGGTCGATCCCGTCCGTGTTGGGCGAGACTTGCGGGTTTTCGATGAACGTGCTGCAAAAGAGGCAGTCCTCGCTGAAAAAGGGATGGATGACCCATGCGGGGCTGTTGCAAAAGTGCAGTCCATGCACCGTGACACGCTTGCAGTGGTTCAAAAATAGCATCCGCGGGCGGTACGCGCCCACCATGACCTTTTCGTTATACCACCAGTTTTCGTAGCTCGCGCAGCCGTCCAAAGTGCCCTCGCCATAGATCCGCACGTCGGTGACGCCGATGCCCGTGAGGATGCCTGCAAACATGGGCAATGGCTCGCCCTCCCAAGTGCCGAGGTGGTACTCCGTGCCATCCGCCGCGTCGATTTTCCCAGGGAATTTCACATAGCGGTTCCTGTCTGTCTGCGCCTTTAGCACGGCGCCTTTCGCGATCTCCACGCTGACGCCGCTCTTCAAAAAGACGCTGGTGACCGCATAGGTTCCCTCCGGAATGAGCACGCGCCCATTTTCCGGGCAAGCGAGGATCGCCGCCTGGAGAAATCCGGTGTCGTCGGAAATGCCATCGCCCGCCGCCCCAAGTTCGCGCACGTTGAGCGTCAGGCTCTCCTCTGCCGTCTGGAACTCCAGTTCTTGCAAACAGGACCCGTCCACGCGCTCCACACGCAGAAAATAAGTCGTCTGCGGCTCTAGCCCGAACAGGCTGGTGGCCACGGTGTCCGTGATTTTCGCCTCGCGCCCGTCCAAGCGCAGGCGGTAGGGTTCTTTCGTGTGGTAAATCCCGCCATCGTCCAGCAAGAATGCGGCGCTGCGGGCAGTCGTTAGGATCTGCGTCAAGTGCATGGAAATCATTCTCCTTTTTTGGGGATCTGCCGTCATTCAAAAAACACCCGGAAAAGCCGCCCGATCCCCGCGGCCTCCATGGCGGGGCCGCAAAGGGGCCGGACAATCCGGGTGCTTGGACCAACAGAAAAATTAACCTTTCACACCGCCGTCTGAAATGCCTTCCACAAACTGATCCTGCGCCAAGAAGAACACGATCAGGGATGGGATGATGGAAATCAGAGACAGTGCCAAAATACGGTTCCAGGAAACACCCGCGTCAGCGTCCATGGACAGCTTCACGAAGATGGCCATGGGGTACTTCGCCGGAGTGTTCACGTAGAGCAATGGACCCATGAAGTCGTTGGTGGACCACATAAACTGGAACAGCGCGCACGACGTGATCGCCGGGAGCAGCATCGGCACGATAACCTTGTACAAGGTCTGCAAAGAGTTACACCCGTCGATCTTTGCCGCCTCGTCGAGTTCCTTTGGCACGTTCCTCTGGAACTGGATCAGCATGAACACAAAGTACGTGTCCGTCGCAAACAGCGTCGGGACAACGAGCGGCAGGTAGAGGTGCGATCCAACCCAGCCCATCTTGGAGAACAAGACGAACTGCGGCACGTTCAAAACCACCTGCGGCAAAAACAAGGTGGACATCAGGACCGCAAACAGAAATCCCTTGCCCTTGAACTCAAAACGGCCAAACCCATACGCCGTGACCGTCGCGGAAATGACCGTAAAGATCACCTTCGGGATCACGTAGGAAAACGTGTTGAGCATCGCGGTGAAGATGTTGATATCTCCGCCGTAGTCATTCATGGCATCGATGTACCCCTGGAGCGTCGGGTGCTTCGGAATGAGGCCGATCCCCGAGAAAATCTCCGAATTGGGCTTAAACGTAGCGCCGATCATCCACAGCAGTGGGTAAACCATGATGATCCCGACCAGGATGAGCACGCCGTATCTCAAAAACAAATTCAGGTAATGCTTCGTTTTACTTTCAGCCTGCATACTATTTCCCTCCGTCGTCGTCGCCATAGAATACCCAGTAC
>CAYVVW010000177.1:0-4237 GCA_964455335.1 uncultured Marvinbryantia sp. | reverse complement strand
AACGGCCGCATGAGCGTCGTCTCCAACCGCGAGGCGGGCGAGGGATATGCGGACATCCTGGCAAAATCGGAGGATGCAGATGGGGAGGAAGAGATCGGCATTGTCATCGAGATGAAATATGCGCAGGACGGCGACCTGGACAAGGCATGTCAGGATGCCATCGCCCAGATCGACGAGCGGCGGTACATGGACGCGTTCCAAGACACGAACGTCCAGAAAATTTGGAAATATGGCATCGGGTGCTACCGAAAAAGCTGCAAAGTCGCGCTTGGCAGGTGATTTCCGACCCGCCAACGATAAAAAACCTTTGAAAATCCACACAGAATCCAAAAATCCATCGCGAGGAGGCGCGCAAATTGAGCGACTACAAGCCACCTTTTCACATGACGGAAAGAATGACATCACTGATCGCGGAAATCAGCGAATCTGTCGGTCGCATCAGCGTCCTGCAGGGGGAAATGGCCAGTCCGCGTCTGCGCCGCGAAAACCGTATCAGAACCATCCATTCTTCTCTTGCAATTGAGCATAATTCCCTTACGCTCGACCAGGTAACGGCCATTCTTGATGGCAAACGCGTCCTTGGCAACCCGAACGAAATCAGGGAGGTACAGAACGCATATCAGGCATATGAGCTCATGCTGCAACTAGACACTTCCTCTGTGCAGGACCTTCTAAAAGCACATCAATTGATGATGCATGGGCTTGTGCCAGAAAACGGGAAATTCCGCTCCGGCGGCGTAGGTGTTTTTGACGGCGAGGTGCTTATCCATATGGCTCCCCCTGCGGAATTTGTCCCGCAGCACATACAAAACCTCTTTGAATGGTATCATGCATCCGAATTGCACCCACTGGTCAAGAGCGCTGTTTTTCACTATGAATTTGAATTTATCCATCCTTTTGCGGACGGAAATGGGCGCATGGGCAGAATGTGGCATAGCCTCTTGCTCGGCAAATGGAAAGAGCTCTTTTTCTGGCTTCCGATTGAGGAACTGATTCAGTCGCGCCAGAGGGAATATTATGACGCGCTCGGCACTGCGGATGCTCTGGCAGACAGTGCCTGTTTCGTGGAATGGATGCTTGAAATTATCCGCGACAGCTTGAAGGAAGTGACGGTTGTCGGCCCAAGCAGCGATCCAGATCGCGACCAAGTAGCCGACCAAGATGGAACTCCGGCCGATCGGCTTCTATCTGTCCTTGGCACGGACACGCTTTCGGCTTCTCAGATCATGGAACGGCTCGGCCTTTCACATCGGCCAACCTTCCGTAAAAATTACCTGAATCCCGCACTGGAACAGAAACTGATTGCGCGCACGATTCCAGATAAGCCCAACAGCAAAAACCAGAAATACCGGAAATGCAAAATCCACACAAAATCCAAACATCCATCACAAGGAGGTCTGTGACATGAAGTATGCGGTGACATCAGCCGAGGCATCAAAACTGCTGAGAAAGATTGTAGAGGAGAAAAGCGTTGTCCTTGCAAACGAGAACCAGAGCAGCGTTTTTAACGCTTCGCTGGGAGAAGATGTGGAATCTGTGCGTCCTGCGTATGACTACGCGGAGACACAGAGATTTTTAGAAAACAAAGCAAAGGGCTTCCGTTGGGGGCATCGGCAGCAATACGGTGATTGACTACCGCTATGCCAATTATTCCGTGGAAAAAGCGAAAGCGGATTATGTACGCGTGTCAGACGAACTTCGGGCGGTTCAGACTGCCCTTGATGTCGTAAACACAACTGTGAAAATGGAATTTGAATTGCCAGATTAAGCTGCTCTCCGTCCAAATCTGCTGGAAGAACGCCAGATATCTTGGCTTATGGAAATGTAGAGGGTTGGCTGGGCGGAAGCCGTATTTCACCGTTATTTGATTGTTATTGGTTATGGCTTCAAAGTACAAGGTAACAAGCTCCTCTGATCAAGCATGACAGCAGTCGCTTTGCGACAGATTTTCTCATGCCAGATTTTGAAAAAACTGGGGTTGCCTTTTGGCACCTCTTTGCGGCCAAGTTCGGTTAACGGCCGCGAACCTATCGCAAATTCGTGCGCAATCCCCATCGAAGCGAGGGCACGGCGTTAAGCCGTGCCCTCTACCCCCAAAGCAAAAAAGTTAGACAGTAAGCAATGTTTGCGCCTATTCCTTGACACCGCCGATGGTCAGGCCGGTGACGAAGTACCGCTGCAGGAACGGATATAGGCAAATGATGGGCAGCATGGTGACGACTGTCGCCGCCGCGCGCACCGAAACCGGTGTGACGGTGGCCGCCTGACCGGCGCTCGCCATGTTGGTGGCGCTGCCGCTCTGCTGCATGACGGAAGAAAGGAGTTTCATCAATTCGTATTGCAAGGTGGTATATTCCGGCCGCATGCGGTTGTAGATCATGGCGTCAAACCAGGAGTTCCACTGCCCCACCGCCACAAATAGGGCGACCGTGGCATACACGGGCTTGCAAAGCGGCGAGATGATGCGCGTAAAGATGGTAAAATCCCCCGCGCCGTCGATCTGCGCCGACTCCTCTAAGGAGTCCGGCAGGCCCTCCATGTAGGTGCGCATGACGAGCATATTGAACGCGCTGACCATCCCCGGGATCACGTAAACCCAAAACGTGTTGGTAAGCCCCAGGTTTCTGTATACCAAAAGCGTGGGGATCAGGCCGCCGTTCACGTACATGGTCAATACCCAAAAAAGGGAGAGCTGCGCGCGGAACAAAAACCGCTTTCTGCTGACGATGTAGGCCAAAAGCGCATTGGTCACCAATGCGAGTGCCGTGCCGATGACCGTGCGCGCCACGGTGATGACGGCGCCCGTCAGCATATTTTGCTGGTGCAGCACGATGTCGTAGTTCTTTAACACGAACTTGCGCGGCCACAGGTGAATCCCCCCGCGCACCGCGTCCACGCCGTCGTTAAAGGAGATCGCGACGGTGTTCAGAACCGGATAGAGGGTGATCACCACGAACAGTATCATAAACAGGGTATTGCATACCACAAACAATTTGTCTGTCCATTTTGTTTTCATTTTTCTCATGCCGGCACCCCCTTAGAACAGGCGCTGCTCGCCGGACCGCCTCGCGACCTGGTTTGCAATCACGATGAGGATGATCGCCACGACGCTCTTGAAAATGCCGGCCGCCGTGCCGAGTGAGTAGTCGTTTTGGCTGATGCCCCAGGTCAGCACGTAGATGTCGATCGTGTCAGACACTTTTTTGATGAGGCCGTTGCCCAGGATATATTGCACTTCAAACCCTGCGTTCAGGACATTCCCGACATTCATCAACAGCAAAATCATGATGGTCGGCTTGATGCCCGGCAAGGTAATATTCTTGATCTTGGCCCACCTGCCCGCGCCGTCGATGGCAGCCGCCTCATACAGGCTCGGGTCGATGGAAGTGATGGCCGCCAGGTAGATGATGGCATTCCACCCCGTCTCTTTCCAGACGTTCGCAAATGCCACAATCGGCCAAAAATAAGCGGTATTCGCAAAAAAATTGATGGGTCGCTCTATCATCCCCCATTTTTGCAGCAACTCATTGACAATGCCGGAATTGGACAGGGCATCGTGCAAAATGCCCGTCACAATGATCCAGGAGAGGAAATGCGGCAGATGGTCTGCACGACCTTTTTCCCAAGCACAAAGCGGATCTCGTTGAGCAAAATCGCAAACAGGATGGCCATCACAAACGTGGCGACCAGATTGATCACGCCCATGGCCAGGGTATTTCGGATGACGCGCAGGAAAGTGGCGTCCGAAAAGAGGAACTTAAATTTTTCAAGCCCCACAAACTTCGACCCAAACAGGCCGAGCCTCGGCTTGTAATTTTCAAAAGCCATCAGCCACCCGCCAAGTGGGACGTAGTAAAAGATAATGCCATAAATCACAAACAGCACGGAGCAAATGATCAAAAACTTCTGCCGCTTGATTTCTTTCCAGGTAATCGGCACTCTCGCCGCTTTCGCCTTTGTTTTGCGCTTCATAACCGACCTCCTCGCACACGCATCCCCACAGACGTTCCCATGCCCGCGCGCCCGCGCGCCGGCTGTTTTCAAAACAGGCAGCCACAGTCACGCCCCTGCAACCATGGCTGCCCACCCTTGTTCCTGACTCACACAAAACATTTCTTTTGCGCCTGAAACGCCGCCTGCGTTACTCGATGCCGGCCCTGCGGTTCAGTTCTTCTTGCATCTCATCCAGGAAATCCTGCGGGTTGGTCCCGTTGTAGGCTTCCATGTACTGCTCCCA
>CAYVVW010000176.1:0-4306 GCA_964455335.1 uncultured Marvinbryantia sp. | reverse complement strand
GCCGCTGCCGCATGGGCAGGGGTCATTTCTGCCAACTTTTGCGTCTTTGACGACCGTGTTCGCCTTTTTCGCCTCCAGATAGAGCGCTTTCCGCTTCTCCTCCGGGAAAATCTCCTCCCACGCGGGCAGGTTGTACAGCCAGTCCGCCTTGGCGTCCACCATGTTTTTGTACAGGCGCTCTTTGTCAAATGCCAGGCTGACCTCGGTGTCCTCGTCCATCTCCTCGATGGGGTTTGGCACTTTCAGGCTGTCGTCAATGCCGTCCAAAAATCCCGCCATGGTCAGCACGGGAATGTGGAAACGCTCGGCAAGCGCGCGCACCGTGCCTTTGACTTCCTCGTCCGGATTGGCCAAAAGCTGCGCGTAAATGCCCTTTTCCACCTGGAAATAATCCGTCCAAAACTTTTGCAGCTGTTTTTTGTCTGTTTTCTGAGAGTATGCGATGTCTCTCCACTCTTGTAATAAACCCATCTCGCAACCATCCTTTGTCCAATTTTGTTGATGCCCAATCATTTCTGTTCCTTGGCCGGTCGCCCACACGTTTTCGGCCGCGCCCGCGCCATCTTTAGTTAGTATAACCCAACCCCGCAAATTTTTCAAATCTTTTCTCTCTCAAAAAATGATGCTTGCAAACCCGCCCCAAGAAGACTATACTATCGTAGGCGGCGAAAGCGAACATCGTTTGGTCGTTTGCCATAGAAAACGCGGCACGGCCGTTTGCGCCGCAATCCGATGCCTGGGAGGATCCCATGAAGTTTACGTTGAAAGAAGACGGGAAAAGATTTTTTGTCATTTGCGCCGCGGCTGTGATTCTCGCCGCAAATATCGCGACATTCGTGCGCGTGGGCAATCTGTACCCCGGCGGGGTGACAGGCCTTGCCATCCTCATCCAGCGGGTCGCGGATGTCTATTTCCACGTCCAGCTCCCCTATACCCCCATCAGCCTGGCCCTAAACGCCATCCCGATCTACATCGGGTTTCGTTTCATCGGGAAAAAGTTTACCCTCTACTCCTGCGTGGTCATCGTCCTGTCGGGCATCCTGACCGACCTCATCCCGAAGTATGCCATCACGTATGACCCTTTGCTCATCAGCGTATTTGGCGGCATCATCAGCGGCGCAGCGGTCAGCATGTGCCTGCAGATGAACGCGACGACCGGCGGCACCGACTTCATCGCCATCTATCTGTCGGAAAAAAAGGGCGTGGACTCCTGGAACCTCATCCTTTTCATCAACGTCGGCATCCTCTGCGTGGCGGGGCTGTTGTTCGGCTGGGAAAAAGCCCTCTACTCCATCATTTTCCAATATACGTCCACGCAGATTCTGCACATTTTATATCAGAAATACCAGCGCAAAACGCTCTTTATCGTCACTGACCACGCGGCAAAAATCTGCGATGTCATCTACCAGGTGAGCGGGCACGGCGCGACCATCTTGGACGGCAAAGGCTCTTATGAAAATGCCACGCGCAGCATCGTCTACTCCGTCGTCTCCAGCGCCGAGTCCAAAAAAGTGATCCGCGCCATCCGCGACGCGGACGACGACGCGTTCGTCAACGCCATCCGCACGGAGCAGCTGACCGGGCGCTTCTACAACAAACCGACGGAGTAAGCGGACGCTACTATCAAATTGTCACGTAGACTGTGCGGCTTTTCTGGAAGTTGTAGTAAGCCTTCTTGACTTTTTTACGCTCTTTTAGGAAGTATTTCAGGGAGGACTTTGCGGCAAATTTGTCCATGTTGGTGTCGCAGACGTACCACTTGGACCCGATCTTGACCTCTGTCCACGCGTGCGGCTGGTTGTCATTGCCAAACCCATTGGTCTGGCCGATGCCGATGCGCACCTTGTACCCTGTCGCCTTTTTTGCCAAAAATGCGTAGGCGGCTGCAAAATGGTAGCAGCTCCCCTTTTTGTCCGCGTACATCTCCAGCGCGAACTCCTTTTCCCATCCCTTTTTGTTCTGGAAGCCGACCGCCCTGGCATAGCCATAAGTCTTTTCCACATAGCGGAACAGCTTTTTGAGCTTCGCCTTCTTGGTGTCTTTTTTCTTCACCTGTTTTTTCAGGATGGCATCCACCTTTTTCGTGATGGCCTTGTCTTTGGATGCCGCCTTTGCGGGCGCGGCCGGCTGCGCCAAAAGCAACAGTCCCGCCAGACAGACCGCCACGAGGGCGAGCGAACGGAAAAACAACGGCTTCTTTGTACTGTGGCTCATATAATCTCCTCCCAATGTCTATACACTTCTCTTACAGCAAACAACAAAACGATTGTCGTTTTGGACGTTTGTTGCGCTGCATTTACGCTGTGTAAGCAGCACGATTCCGCAGCAAATTCGTGCCAAATCTTGCACCGATGACTTTCCGCGTCACGACGTAACCCCCATGTAGAGTTCCCTGCCGGTATCCTCGCGGAATGTGAGCAGTGTGAAATGCTCGTAGGTGAGGATTCCGTCTTTCCCGTCCAGTCGGTAGCAGCCTGGCAGGTAGCTCGACGCTTTGGGCTTGCCGAGCAATTTGAGGAGTTCTGTCGCATCCCCCTCATACTTCTGCTGCTTTTGCAGCTTCCCGCTCTTTGCCGTGTCGCATTTCCCGCCCTTCTTAAAATAGTAGAGTTTCCTGTCGATCACGACAGTGCCCGTCACCATGCGGCCCGTCTTGTCGAAGTAATAGGTGCGCTTTTCCCACCCGGGAACGGCGCGGCCCTTTTTATTCACGCGGTACTTTACCCCTTTGACCTTGACCGTTTTTGTCTTTGCCGGCGCATACAGCACGCCTTTTTCGCTAAAAATGTAGTATTTTCCCTTGACCTTGCAGCTGCCCACGGCCGCGTCGCCATTTACGGTAAAATAATAGCGGTCTTTGCCCACGGTCACCCAGGCATTCTTTGTCAGTTTCCCCTTTTTGTAAAAGCGGATATGGCCGCCCTCTTTGCGCAGGCCTTCCTTCTTTTTCGCCTGCGCCGTCGCCTTTTTCTGGTTTGACGCATTCGCCGCAAATGCGGGGGCACAGCACAGCGCCGCGATCAACATCGCCAGCAGGCAAAATGCCCCTACCTTTGGGCATCTCCGTGCGCGCGCCCGACCGGACTGCGCAATGCGCGCTGGCCACGTGCCGTTTTCGGGCTGTGTGATTTTCCTTGATTGTGTGATTTTCTTTGATCGTGTGATGGTTTCTGACTGTGTGATGACTGCTTGCCTCATCTGGACTACTCCTTCCCCAGCTTTCAAATAATTTGGACATGCCACCATTTTTTCACATTCCACTGTATTTGTCAATCGTTTTTCACACCCGGTTTTGTCCCGACATTCGCCCGACATTCGGATACCATGATCCTTACAGAATCTTCGATTCTCGCGTGTCCGATATATCTGATCCACCAACACCCGCTTCGGATAAGGACCACACCGCGCACAATACCGTTTGAGTGTCTCCACCGTACCTGATAAAAAATCCGCCGTACCTGAAAACCACTTGATACCGCCGCCCACTATGGGTTATAATGGCGGCAGGCATTTGCGCAAAGCGCGATTCGGAAGAAAGGAGGGGGCGATCGTATGGCTGGAAAAAAGATGCTCCCAATCGGGTATGAAGATTTTGAGGAACTCAGGACAAAGGATTTCTACTACGTTGACAAGACCGGGCTGATTCGGGATTTGCTGCAAAACGAGAGCAAGGTCACGCTGCTCACGCGCCCGCGCCGATTTGGCAAGTCCTTGAACATGAGCATGCTTGCGCACTTCTTCTCCTTCAATGGGGACAAGTCGATTTTTGACGGGCTGGAGATTGCAAAGGAAACAGAACTTTTGGAAAAACACATGGGAAAATACCCCGTGATTTTTCTCACCTTAAAGAACATTGATGCCCTGGATTACGAGATGGCCTACCAAACCGCCGCGCAACTCATCCGGAGAACCGCCAGGAGATTCTATTTTCTTTTGGACAGCGAGAGACTGAATGATGCGGAAAAAGCCGCATATCGGGCGCTTTTGTCGCAGGAGATGCCTGCATATGTGTTTTGCGACAGCTTAAGTACCTTATCCGAGCTGTTGGAGCGTCACTTCGGCAAACGGGTCGTCCTGCTTATCGACGAGTATGACGTGCCCTTGGCAAAAGCCAGCGCGGGCGGCTATTACGACAAGATGGTCTCCCTGATCCGCTCCCTGCTCGGCGCGGCGCTCAAGACGAACGACAGCCTGGAGTTTGCCGTGCTGACCGGATGCCTGCGCATCTCCAAAGAGAGCATCTTCACGGGGCTGAACAACCTCAACGTGTTTTCTATCACAGATGAGGTATTCTCTGAATATTTTG
>CAYVVW010000175.1:0-4345 GCA_964455335.1 uncultured Marvinbryantia sp. | reverse complement strand
GTCCAGCTCCTGCCCCTTTGGCGGCATTGCGCCAAAAAGCGTCCGGCCCGTGAAAATCAGATCCTTTCGCTTCAGGTACTTTTCGCGATCCACAATGAAATATTCCTGCTCCACGCCCACCGAGGGGCGCACTTTTTTCGACGTGACATTCCCGAGCAGGCGCAACAGGCGCAAGGCCTGCGTCTGCAACGCCTCCATGGAGCGCAAAAGCGGGGTCTTTTGGTCGAGCGCCTCGCCCGTGTAAGAGCAAAAAGCCGTCGGGATGCACAAAATGGCACCTGCCTCGTCCTTTCGCACAAAGGCGGGCGACGTGCAATCCCATGTGGTATACCCCCGCGCCTCAAACGTGGCGCGCAGGCCGCCCGACGGGAAAGACGACGCGTCCGGCTCGCCTTTTATCAGCTCTTTTCCAGAAAATTCCATCTGGACAGAGCCATTTGGCAATGGCGCCGTCAAAAAAGCATCGTGCTTTTCGGCCGTGCATCCCGTGAGCGGCTGGAACCAATGCGTATAATGCGTGGCGCCTTTTTCAATGGCCCACTCCATCATGGCGCCCGCCACCACTTCCGCAATCATCGGGTCCAGCTCTTTCCCGTCGTCAATCGTCTTATGCAGCTCCCGATACACCTTCTTGGGCAGCTTCTCCTGCATGACCTTATCATTAAATACATTTTCGCCGAACAAATCGGCCGTACTCACAAAATCGCCCATCGATCCTCCCAGTTGATGACTCCTGTCCTCGCACCACGCCGGTGGCAACCCAGTGCGCTTTCCCGGCAGCCTGCCTCTTTCGTTCCCCCATGCGAATGCCCTTGCACATTCCCTGTGCGGACGCTTCTTGTGCTTTTCTAGCGTCCTGCTTCCTCCACCGTCCTGTTGCGGACGCTTTTGCGTATGCCACCATATGCCCTGTGCAGGTGCTTTCACAAATTCCCTGCGCAACCACTCTTTGCGCCTTCCTGACGGCCTGCTGCAGGCACTCTTGCACATTCCCTGCGCGATTGCTTCTTACCTGACGAGTTATTTCTTTCAACGTCCTGTCGCGGATGCTTTTGCGTATGCTCCGTGCGGACGCTTCTTGTATCTGCCTGGCACCCTGCTCCTCTCACCGCCCTGTCACGAGCACTTTTGCGTATGCTCCGTGCGGACGCTTCTTGTATCTGCCTGGCGGTTACTTGTAAGTTACGGTTACTTTGCTCGCGATCTTGTATTTTGCAAGATCGACCCACCACCTTGTCTGCAGGGGCACGCTCCCATACAAGATCCGCCCACTTGCGAGTTTCTCATTTTTGAGGCTGACCGTTCCCGTCGCAAGCACTTTGCCCTTGTCGCCAGTAACAGTGATCTGCATCTTCTTCAGTTTGTGCGCTTTCGCGTCGCGGTTCAAAAGCGCGACATCCACGCACATTCTCCCCTCCGCGTCATAGGACACCTGATAAACGTTCCCGCAGACTTTTGCCTTTGTCTTGGCGTACACTTTTTTCCAGGCCTTCTCCTTTTTCAGCTGCGCCTTGGTATAGAACTTGCGGACATTTTTCTTGACCGTCACCAAAAATTCGATCGTCTGGTTCTGCACTTTCGCAACGATGGTCGCCTTACCCGGCTTTTTTGCCGAAATCACGCCATGCTGATCCACAGAGGCAACCTTGCTCTTTGTGGACTTCCAAGTAATCTTGACGCCCTCTGGTACCTGTATTTCGGGCATGCTCCTTTGCCCGACTTTCATAGAAATCGAATACCGCTGCTTCCCATCCGATGCCGCTGCCGCAGTGCGCATCGCAAACAGGCACATCAACAACATGCCCAGAAAAAGAATACCCGCCACCGCATGGCTGCGCATCGTTTTGCTTGATTTACGCTCTCTCATCGCCAATCCTCCGTTATCTTCCGTAATTTTCCTTCTTCGCCTGGCAAGGAAACCGGCGTATCAAAATCCCGCTTCCCAGTGCCCTTTTCGATTATAGTGTGTTTGCCAAAAATGTGCAATCCCTTTTTGCTCATTGTGGTATGTATGGTATGATGATTTCCGTTCTGGTCGTTTGTCGTTTCCCACTCATTTTACGCAAAGTGAGCAGATATTCTGGGAAAAAGAGCCAAGGCTCGATGAAACCTTGGCTCTTTCCTAGAGGGTTTATGTACAAAACAAGTCTGCTCAATCAAGGTAGCTCTTTGCCGACACCGGCGTGCGGTAGTTGACATCGGATACGATGATGCCGTCTGTGGAGTTGCTGGCGTGCACCACCTGTCCGTTCCCAATGTACATCGACACATGGCCGATGCCATAATCTCCGCTGCCCTCGTAGAAGAGCAAGTCGCCCGGCTGGATGCTGTCCAGGGAAACCGCGCGCCCGCCAGTGGACTGCTGCCCCGCCGTGCGGTTGATGCTGATGCCGTTGTCACCCATGACCGACTGCGTGAAGCCTGAGCAGTCTGCGCCATTCGTGAGGCTCGTGCCACCCCACACATAGGGGTTGCCCACAAAGGACAGCGCGTAATCCACCACTTGCTGCCGCAAGGAGGACGTGGTATCCACCTGCGAGGCATCAATGCCCGCCTCATCAATCACTTGCTGTGCCGCCGCGTCCGCAGCCGCCTGTGCCTGTGCCGCCCACTCGGCCGCCGCCTGTGCGTCTGCCGCTGCCTGGTCGGCCTCTGCCTGTGCCTGCGCAGCCCACTCGGCATCGCCGGACCAATAGGCCTCGTCCGCCACTGCCTGTGCGTCTGCCGCCACTTGGTCGAGATATGCCTGATCCGCATAAGCCGCGTCTGCCGTCGCCTGTGCGTCATCCGCATACTGCCCCTGGCTCTCCAGGTACTCGATCCAGGCCTGGTTCTGGGCCTCCCATTCAGCTTGCTGCTGTGCCAGATAGGCTTCCCACTCCGCTTCCTGCTGCGCCAAGTATTCCTGATAAGCCGCCTCTTCCGCGGCAATGCGCGCCTCTTCCTCTTCCACCGTCTCCGCCTGCGGCAGATAGGTGGCATAGCTGACGTAATCCGCGCTCACATAACCTGTATATCCGTTGCTAGTGGACACTTTTGCCCAGCCGCCTAAATCCTCCTCCAAGTAAACCACCTGGTCCATGCTGACCATGTCGAGCACTTCCGCATCCTCAGACGTGTCCGCACGCACCATCAGTGCTTCCACGTTGACCTGTGCGACGGGAGTGCCGATTTGCTCAATCACTTCCTGCGCCGCATCGCCCGTCGTCAGAAGGTATTTCGCCACATAGCCCTGGCAGTTGCCGGACTGGATGAGATACCAATCCCCCTCCTCGCCCAGAATCGTCGCCGCATTGCCGTCATACAGCCTGCCGACCACCTCCGACTCCGTGCTGGGTGACATACGGATATTGACGCAAGACGCATCCCCGATCTGGGAAACGGCAAGCGTGTTGATGACATCCTCCACATATCCCTCTGTTTCCTGAGTTTCATCCGCCGAAAACGCCACATCTTCCACAGCCGCACCTTCATCTGACACCCCTATGGATGTCTCCACAGCCGCGCTTTCGTCCGCCACACCTACAGAGGTCCACACAGCGGATTCCTGTGCAACATGTGCATCCGCATTTGCGGCATCATCAGATACGCCCACCAGGGCAGAGCCGCCATCGACTCCTTCCGATGCAGAAGTTCCCACCGTATTTTCTGTCGCAGAGGCATCCACCCTCTCGCTCGACGCAGAATCGACGGAATCCACCTCCGCGTGCGCCTCGCCCACACCCACCAAGGGGGATCCAGCCGCCAAAGCTGAGGCGCCAAATGCTCCGATCATCATCGTTCCAGCCAAAAAACAGGCCGCCGCCGCGCGAATGTGTCCTTTCATCCCCAAATTTCCCATGTTCCTCTCACCCTCCATCTATTTTTCGTCCAGAAGCCTACTTCCTAAGAAAAAACTCCCCACCTTGCGATATATTACAAATTTGTTAAATTTCTTACGCTCGCATCTTAACATATATTACAAATCTTGTCAATACCCGAACGAGATTTTTTTCAATCTTAAAAATTCCGTTAAAAATAGGGCAAGACTATTGACTTTCCTCCCCTTTTGCGCTAGTCTAAACATCGCAAAGCAGCAAAGCCCAACGGATGCTTTTGCGCTTCAAAATACATTTTATCCGCAGCACGGCACTCTTAGAGGAAAGAAACCACACGGTTTCGCATGGGTAATTTGTATTGAAAAAATTAGTATAGGATATAGGATGGCATCACTGGCGAATGGGAGGCTTCCTTATGAGTGACAAGGTTGTCGTAAAACGCACGGCAAAGGACAGTGTCTTCACACACCTATTCCAAGACCGGGCATACGTCTTGCGGCTTTACTACGCGCTTCATCCCGAAGCGC
>CAYVVW010000174.1:0-4369 GCA_964455335.1 uncultured Marvinbryantia sp. | reverse complement strand
TCTTTGTAGAGTTTCGCCAAATCGTTGCTCACGCGCCCCTGCGCCAGCTGCTCCTCCACAAACCGCCCCACCTGCTGGCGGTATGCCTCATACGTCTCAGGAAACGCCTTTCTCGTCCGCAGGATGTTGGCGTAAATCGCCGCCTTTTTGTCACAGTCCAGCGTGTTGTTGTACGCAAAATACAGCCGCGCGTTTTGCGGCAGCGCGCATCCGGCAAGGTCCGGCTCTGCCTGGGCGTAGGCCTCATAAAGCCCTGCCAGGCGCAAGTCCTCCTCGATGCCCATGCGGTACCACGCGGCACATGCGGCATCGGTTTTTCTCCCCTTGATGAGCAGGGAACAGATGGCAAAGAGCAAATTTTTGCTCGGAAATGCCTTGTAGCATTTTTGCAAAACCGAGACGAGCAGCGGCTGGTACTCCTCCCTGGCCGCAAGCATGGCCGCCTGGCCGCAGATTTCCACGTGCAGCAGATCATTCTTGCACAAAAAGCCGAGCAGGTGCACCTCAAACGCGCCCAAGGCGCGCAGCATCAGTGGCTCTTTTCGCAAAATTTCCGCCGCCTCGCAATACATCACAGGGCTGGCGCACCCATAGCCATATTGGCGGCGGATCGCGTCCAGCCGCTCCGTGTCATTGCGGAAGGTGCCGCCCATGCGGTACAGCACCAGCCACTGAATCCACCAATTTTCGCGGTTGGCCAAAAGCAGCCCCTGGATCTCGCGTTTCACCGCTTCCGCGTGCTCCTTGTCCCGGTTTTCATACAGCGTCAGCGCCTGGTAAAATGCCCGCCATTGCGGGATGGCCAGCTCCTCTTTGCGCAGGCCGGCCTCTTTTAAGTACCCCCGCGCGTCCTCGGCCCTGTCCGACAAAAACAACAGGTATATCCGGTAAAGCCAGTAAAAGCACCCATCCTCGCCGCGCTTTTTCAGGCGCGAAAGAGCAGACAGGGACTGCGCCACCCACGCGGCCTTTCCCAGTTTCCCCGTGCGGTTTTGGACATATGCGTCCAAAAGGCGCGCGCGATCACGCTGGATCTCCCACCGTTCCCGGCGGCCGGCTTCGTCCTGTGGCAGGCGCGCCTCCACCGTGCAAGTGATTTCGCGGCAGCCGCAGGCCACCCGCACGCGCGCAAAGTTGCGCCCCGCGTGCATATGCGCCTTTCGGAGAACAAACCCGATGGCACATTGGCTCCCCACAAATTCCTCCGTGCTCACCTCCTGCCGCTCCAGCTCCAAAAACGGGGCATCGCTCGCCGCCCGCAGGGTCGCGAACCCCCAGGTGTCTTTCACAAGCGTCAGCGCGCCGTGCACGTCCTCCCCCACGTCCGAAAACAACAGGGAATCCGTCTCAAACCGCAGCGTGACCGGATCTTTTTTCCCAAGCCCCACCAGGAACTGCTCCAGGTTGTGGTATCCGGGCGCGCCTTCCGAAAGCCCCTCGTAAAGGGCGAGCCACCCATCCTTGGGATCGGTTACGGAAGCGGGGAATTGCGGCGCGGAAAACAGCAAATATGCCTTTTGGAAATCCTCCTTTGCCATCCGCGCCAGCTCGTCGCAGGAGATCGGATCTGCCTTGCGCTCCTCCTCTTTTGCCTCTTTTTCCTGTACGGTAAAAGAAAATGGCAGCTGGTACGCGCCGCCTGTCTCGCAGAAAACCAGCGCGCCCGCGACGACATCCCCCTCCCACAGTCCTGTGAGGTCCACTTCGTAGGAGAACTCCGGCGCGCGGCCGACAAAGGCCTGTGGGGAACAAGTCACGCGCGGGTGCGTGGAATACACAAACCCCTGTAAGGTTCCCCGCGTGGAGGATGCGGCGGAAAACGTTCCCCGCATCGGCGCACCGGCAGGCCCTTGCAAGGCGAGCGTCCCCTCGGAGAATTGCATGACTTGCGGATCTTGCGTGAATTTTTCGTTTAACAACTCGCTGATTTGTTTTTTCAAGGCAAATTCTCCCCATCCGCTTTAGTTCAGAATTTTCTTTAGCTCATCCATGAACGTGTTGACATCTTTGAACTCGCGGTAAACAGACGCAAAGCGGACGTAGGCGACCGCGTCCAGCCCTTTGAGGCGCTCCATCACAATCTCCCCGATGGCGCTGCTTTGCACCTCCCGCTCCCCCCTGCGAAAGATCTCCGTCTCTATCTGGTTCGTGACCTCGCGGATTTTTTCCGCCGGGATAGGCCGTTTGTAACAGGCGCGCAAAATCCCGCGCTCGATTTTCGCGCGGTCGTATTGCTCCCGCTGCTGGCCTTTCTTGATGACAATCAACGGCAAGGTCTCCACCGTCTCATAGGTGGTGAAACGCTTGCCGCACTCATCGCAGTGGCGTTTGCGGCGGATGACGTTCCCCTCGTCCATCGGCCGCGTGTCCACCACCCGGGTGTTATCCTGATTGCAAAATGGACATCTCACACTGTCGCCCTCCCTTGTGTTTCCCTATCCGAAAGCATGGCTTTTGGGGGCTTTTCCGGCAGGCACGCATGGATCGCGCAAAGCGCGTCCCGCAATTTTCCGACCGGCACCTGCCCCGGCGCGGACGCCGCCCCGGCCGTGCCAAACGTAACGGCAGACCCGAACACTTCCCCCATCAGGCGGCTCGCCACGCCCATCTCCCCCATCGCCATCGATATAACCGGAATCCCGACCAAAGGCGCGCTGCCCATATCCGCGCCGCTTGCCGCGGACGTCGCGCGCAAAAGCGCAAAGAGATCCGCGTGCGTGCGCGGCGTCACCGCGATTTTCGCAATGTCCGCGCCGCAGCGCTCCATCTGCGCCAGTCTCCTTTGGATCTCTTCGCACGGCGGGGTCGCCGCAAAATCATGGTTGGAGAGAATCACGCGAACCCCCTGCCCATGGGCGATGCGCGCCACGTCAGATGCGAGCGCGTCCCCGCAAGACAGCTCCACATCCAGCAAGTCCGCCATCCCGCTTCGCGCAGCCAGGGCGCAAACCTTCGCATACGCCCCTTTTGGCAAATCGCAAAGGCCGCCTTCTGGCACCGTGCGAAACGTAAACAGAAGCGGCAAAGACCCAAGCACGTGCCGCAGCTCTCCCAAAATCGCGTCCAAAAGGGGGCGCTGGCCACACGCGGCGCCCAAATCGTCCGCGCGCCACTCCACCAGGTCAGGCCCAGCCGCGACCGCCCGCCGCGCGGCCTCCAAGATCTCCCCCTTTGTCTTTCCCATAACCGGAACACAGATTTTCGGCACGCCCTGGCCGATCTGCAAATTCCGCACCTTGACTGCGCGCGCCATGCGATTGCTCCTCTTCTGACACAGATATGAAAACATACACGCGATCCGTCAGCAACACAGTTGCTTCGCATTCGATTGTACAACAAGCAGTCAAATTTGTCCACAGGAAGTTCCATGCTACTTTTTGCGTCTGACACGATAAAAACCGCCGCATAGGAGGCAATCCGGAAGGATGCCATCCTATGCAGCGGTCTTGGGGCAGGCACTGTCGCTTAAAGCTGCCTTACTGCCAGTCGGCCGGATATACGAAGTAGGCATACCTCGCCTTGTCCGGTGTCTGGAAATGAATGTGGCTGTTCTTGGGAATATAGAGGATCTCGTTCGGCCCCGCAGTCAATACGCGCCCGTCGATCTCGATCTCCAATGTCCCTTCAATCACCATGTCATATTCATCATAGGTGAGTGTCCACTCAAAGCTTGTATGATCCAGTTCCATGATGCCACAACCCATCCGCGGCGCCTCCTCCAGCGTCAGCACGTCCTTCAACGACACCCCTTCCTGCTGGAAAGGCTCGCACTTCACGGTAGCGGTAGCGATCTTGATAATGCCACTGGGATCTTTGACTTTTCCAAAATCCTCCCCCGCCTGTTTCTCCTTCGACTCATTTAAGACCTTTCGCACGATCTCCCGAATCAGCTCTTCACTTACATTCATGTGCCGTTCTTCCTTTCTGTGAGATACCGCCTCGTTATTTCGATTTTTTGACAGAAGCCTGTACCTTGGCAAGCAGCTTCGGAGACA
The DNA here is from genome assembly GCA_964455335.1 of uncultured Marvinbryantia sp. Taxonomy (GTDB): domain Bacteria; phylum Bacillota; class Clostridia; order Lachnospirales; family Lachnospiraceae; genus Marvinbryantia. The sequence goes on along the minus strand of CAYVVW010000174.1, from coordinate 374 downwards.
GGATGTTGGCAAGGATCAGCGCCGTGATACCGGCCACCAGCTTCCCAACGATAACCGGGAATATCATGTCGGGGTTCACGCCGGCCGTGAATCCCAAGTGATCCCCAAACACAAAGGCCGCGGAAACCGAAAATGCCACGTTCAGCAGTTTGCCCTTGGCGTTCATCTTATCCATGATATTGAACATCGCAATGTTGTTTGCAAGCGTGGCCACCAGTCCGGCGGAGCTGTTTTCATCCATGCCAAGCTTCGCGCCCAGCGCGTTTAACGCCTTTCCGAATGTCTTGGTGATCCATTTCACCATCGGGAATGCGCCGATCAAAACAATTGAGATCTGGCCACTGGTCAGAAGCCCGCTTTCCAGAGGAACGGTA
>CAYVVW010000173.1:0-4417 GCA_964455335.1 uncultured Marvinbryantia sp. | reverse complement strand
TAGATTTCTCTTGTGTGACTTGTGTTTCTTTGTGTTTCTTGTATTTCTTTTGTTTTGACTTTCACATGCGCGCCAAAGCCCGCACAGACAAATATGACATGGGATGCGCAAACTCCCGAAAATCTAGCGCTCAGTTTGCGACTTTCACCATGCTGTGGCGCACCACCTGGCCGTGGTAGGTATATCCCTTCAAAAACTCCTCCACAACGGTATTTTCCCCCGCCCCCTCGTCCTCCACATGCATCACCGCGTTGTGGTACTCGGGGTCGAACGCCTGGCCGACCGCCTCGATCTCCTGCACACCCAGCTTGCCGAGCATCTCCTCTACCTGGCGGTAGACCTTGTCCATCCCTTGCGCAAACGGGTTGTCCTTCTCCTCTTCTTTCAGTGCCGCAAGCCCGCGCTCAAAGTTGTCCACGATCGGGAGCAGCTGCTCAATGACACTGCGCACGCCGAGATCAAACATCCCTGCCTTTTCCTTTTCCGTGCGCTTGCGGAAATTTTCAAACTCCGCCATCTGCCGCTTGACGCGGTCTGTCAGCTCCTCGATCTGGCAATCCTTTTTGTCTTTTTTTTCTTTTTTGCCTTTGCCCAGGGGCGCTTTGTCCTCTCCCGGCCCATCCTCAGGTGCTTCCTCGGCGGATTCTGCCGCTACGTTCTCGGCAGCCCCGTCAGCATCCCCCTCTGCCTGCCCGCAAGGGGCATCGCCCGCCTGTGTCTCGGCAGGGCCTCCGTCCGGGTTATCCCTTTCCTTCTCTGGCTCGCCAATGCCCGCCTGCCCCGCATGTTTTTCTTCTTTTGCCACTGCTTACCGCACTCCTTTCCGCTGCCATGCAAAACCACAGCTTTCTTTTGTTTCTTCCAAATCTCTTCCAAATTTCTTTCAGAATCTGGCGTTCTCTATTTCTCTCTCTCAAAAATAAGGTCTAATTGCGTCTTTAAGGTTTTCAGGGAGTCCACGACTTTTTCGTAATCCATCCGCTTCGGGCCGATGATGCCCACCGTTCCCTGAACCCCCTCGCCCAGCTCGTAAGTCGCGGTGACCACGCTGCAGTCGTGCATGGCATGGACAGGCGCCTCATTGCCAATGTAGACCTGGATCTCCGTGTCGCGCTTCCCGCCCACCGTCTCATGGATCAGGTTCGCCAGCTCCTTTTTTTCCTCAAACGTGCCGATCAGTTCCCTGGCGCGCCCGTTGTCGCTCAACTCCGGGTAGCGGAAAATGTTGGTGGCGCCGCTCGTGTAGATCTCCACGTCGTCGTCCATGCAAATGACTTGCGCAACGGCATCGAGCACGTGGCTGACGACCTCGCTGTGTATCCCCGCCTGCTCCTTGAGCCGCTTGATAAGCCCCAGGTCGATCTGCTCCACTGTCAGCCCGTTGAGGCTTGTGTTCAGCAAAATGTTGAGCTTTAGGACCATCTCCCCGTCTAGCCCGTGGCGCAGACGCAAAATCTTATTTCTGACGACATTCCCCTCTGAGACGATCACCGCCAGGATCTGCTCCTCGTCGATGACGGACAGCTGTATGCACTTGAGCTTTGCCGAGTGGTACCTGGGCGCGGAAATCATCGTGGCGTAGTTGGTGTTGTTCGCCAGGACTTGCACCACCTGCTTCAACAGGGCCTCCATCCGATCCTGTTTCTGAATGAGCAGTTCCTGCTGCTCGCGCACCTCCTGGTGCTTCTGGTCGATGAGGGAGTCCACATACAATCGATACCCCTTGTCCGAGGGAATCCTCCCTGCCGACGTGTGCGGCTGGATGATCAGCCCCATCTCCTCCAGATCCGCCATCTCATTGCGGATCGTCGCCGAACTGACATTTAGCCCCGCAAACTTGGAAACAGTCCGGGAACCCACAGGCTCGCCCGTCTCTAAATACGTCTTAATGATAGCATTGAATATCTTCCACTTTCTATCATCCAACTGCACCGCGTTCCCCTCCCTTGGCGTCTGCGGGAAAGCTCTCGTTTTTCTCGTCTGTTAGCACTCTTTTTGAATGAGTGCTAACACTCTGCTATAAAGATACCATTCTCTCTGGGAATTGTCAATAGAAAATTTCAAAAACTTTCCGCATCTTTTTCTATGATGCCAGGGTAGGATTGTGGGAGTGCGAAGCACGAAACAATCCGTAGGCATCTTTCTATGGGAAATTCCATGGGACAGGCGCATTGAAAAGAACGCGCCAAAAAATGCGGGATCATCTGAAAACACACAAAGGAAAGATCTGGCCCTCCTGCTTGCAGAATGGCCAGATCTTCGATTTCATATGAATGATGCCAGGGCAGAAAGCCCTTTCCCAACGATGGATGGGCACGATGGAACATCGTGCCAACTACCCTCTCCCTTAGATGAGGTAGATGTACCCCAGCAGGTAGCGGCCGCCCGCCCAGTTGTAAATGCTCTGGTACTCGAACACGATGTTGGATTTCTCCGCATTCGGCTTCTTTTTGCTGACGGTATACCCCGACTCCGAGACGAATGGGATGTTCCCGACCACGTCCTCCACGACCGCGATGTGCGCTTCGCCCCCCGCGCCATAGTTGAAGATGGCCAACGCGCCCACGCGCGGCTCTGTGCCATACGCAAACACGCCTTTCGTGACATTCGCATGATAGATCCCGACCGGGTCTCCCCCGAAGATCGCCTTGACTTTGTTGATATCCCCGCCCGCGGCGGCCACGATCTCCATCGCGCGCCCGCAGGCATACCAGGTGCAATTTCCCGTCACAAAATGGGCGTTTTTCTTTTTCCCATAGTACTTTTTCCCTGTCGGCGCAAGGCTGTTGTACTTGTAGTAGATATTGTACGTGCGGTCGTAATAATAGGGGTTCGCGCTGTCCGGGCGCGTGGTGCGCGCGGCAAATCCCGCCGGCGCCGTGACAGATCCCGCCGCGTCGAGGTAGTGATCCGCCTGCTGGGGCGAGACCCCATAAGACGCCATCGTCACCTGCCCCGATCCGACCACAGTCACCTGGCAATACACAAGCGTCGCGCTCTTTCCCTGATCGTCCACGGCCGTCAGCTTGTACTTGTAATCCCCCGCGTCCAGCTTGTCAAACTGCATGGCGCTGTCCAGCTTTTCCCCAACCGTGTAGGAATACGTCTTTGGCCGCACGGTCTTTTTGCAGACGACCTGGCTGGAATCATTGAAAATGGCGGCCGTGACGCCCGCGATGCGGTTGCTCGACGTGATCGTTCCCCCGATGGAAAGCGGGTTGCCCTGCGCGAGCGACGTATCGACTAAGGGCAGCGGGTTCGAGATGGAAATCTCCCCCGTGCCGACGATGGAAAACTTTTTGCTGATGACGACCTTGGCGCCGGCGTCCGTCTTGCAGCGCACGTTGAAATAATACTGCCCGATGGGCAGAGAGCCAAACACCATATGGTCGTCCGCCTGCGCAATCTGGAAAACCGTGGAGTTCGGCCTTGCCACATATCTTTGCAGGCACTTCTTTTTTGTGGAATTGTAAATCGTGACGCGCACTTCCCGAATCACGTCCGCGCTTTGCACCGTCCCCCCGATAGAGTACGAGGCGCCCTTCACGATTGCGGTCGGCTTTTTCACGCCGATCAGCTGAAACTTCGGCTTTGCCGCCTGCGAGGACACCGGAAAGGCAAACAACAAAACTAACAAAAACAGAAACCCGTAAAGCCTCTTCTTGTTTCGCATCGTATCCCTTCTCCACGACATTGTTAAAATTCCTGTTTCACTTCTGTCATCGAGTATACGACACTTTGCCAAACTTTGCAACAATTATTTAAAATTTTTTAACAAATTTTTTAACATTTTGCCCCGGCACCCTTTTGCCGCGGCTCTTCTTCGCTTACACATGGATCTTTACCTGCATACCGAGCATCCCCTTGTTTTCGTCGAGGACGGGCCAGACGGTTTCCTTTAGGAACACTTCCACCTGGCGCGGGGCGCAGCCGACGTATTTTGCGGGGTCTATGGCCTTTTGCAAGTCCGCGGCCGTCAATGGGAACGACGGGTCTGCCGCGATGCGCTCCAGAAGGTCATTTTCCTTCCCCTCCACTTTTACGTTCCTGCCCGCCTCCATGGACAGTTCCCGGATGCGCTCGTGCAGCTCCTGCCGGTCCCCGCCCGCCTTGACCGCGTCCATCAGGATATTTTCTGTGGCAAGAAATGGCAGCTCCGCCATCAGGTGCTTCTCGATCACCCTCGGGTAGACCACCAGTCCGTCCGCCACATTCAGGCACAGGTCCAAAATGCCGTCGACCGCCAAAAATCCCTCTGGAATGGACAGGCGCTTGTTCGCGGAGTCGTCCAATGTGCGCTCAAACCACTGCGCGGCGGACGTGATGGCCGGATTTAAGGCATCGCAGAGGACATAGCGCGCGAGTGACGCGATGCGCTCGCTGCGCATGGGATTGCGCTTATAGGCCATGGCCGAGG
>CAYVVW010000172.1:0-4477 GCA_964455335.1 uncultured Marvinbryantia sp. | reverse complement strand
ACCGAGAAAGCGGCGACGGGCGGTACGACCTGCAGATGATGCCGAAAAAGCCAAAAGTCGATCCCGCGATCCTCATAGAGTTCAAGGTGCGCGACCGAAATGCAGAAAAAGACCTCTCCCAGACAGTGCAACGAGCCTTGTGGCAGATCGAGGAGAAAAACTATGCGCAGAACCTCATCGCCCATGGGTTTGAAGAACATCAGATCCGCAAATACGGCTTTGCGTTCGATGGGAAGAAAGTGCTAATCGGACGCTAGGCGCCCTGGCTATTTTATCTTTCCGTATCGTATCCTATCTCATCAATCTGCCGCAGCGCTTCATCCGCAAGACTGGAAAGCGCTGCCGCATCGAGATAAAATCTCTCGTTTGTACACCGCCGCAATCTCTTTGTCCGGAATCGATACCTCGCACAGATATGTGCCATCCGCCTGCAGTTCTTTTTTCGCCGCATTCAAATATCCGGCCGCGTCATCAAGTGATTTCCAAAAAGATTTTCCCAACCCCTTGACAAGCCCCGCGAAGAAACGTAAGATAATCGATGGCAAGAAAATGAAGAAAGGGTTTTGTGTCAAGAAAAGGGAGGGACTGCCCAAACATGAAGAAATTACGGACTTACCTGGCGCGCTATGGCTTCCTCTACATCTTTGGCTTTGTGGCCATGGCCGTCAGCCTTGTGCTCGACATGTGCGCGCCGCAGATTACCCGCAGCATCATCGACGACGTGATCGTGGCCGGGCGCATGGAGCTTTTGATGCGCTTGCTGCTCGGCCTGCTCGGCATCGGCGTCGGCCGAGCCGTCTTGCAATATGCCAAGGAATTTTCCTATGATTACATCGGCATCTCTGTTGGCCTCGACATGCGAAAGGACCTGTTTCGCCACATCCAGACACTCTCCACCGACTTCTTCGACCGCCACAACACCGGCGAGCTGATGACACGCACCAAGGAGGACGTGGACCGCGTGTGGAACGCGCTTGGGTTCATCGGCATCCTGGCGGTGGAAGCGCTCGTGCACACCATTCTCGTGCTGGTGTGCATGGTGCGCATCAACCTCTGGCTGACCCTGGTGCCCCTGGCCGCGCTCCCCATCATCGGCTTTTGCGCCGTGCGCATGGAAAACAAGCTCGGCAAAGTCTATGACGACATCAGCGAGGAGACGGCAAAGCTGAACACGGTGGCGCAGGAGTGCCTCTCCGGCGTGCGCACGGTCAAGGCATTCGCGCAGGAATCCTATGAAATCGAAAAATTCAGCCGCCACAACCGCCGCTTCTACGACCTCAACATGGAACAGGCGGCCATCGTGGCAAAGTACCAGCCCATCATCAGCCTGGTCGGCAAGGCCATGCTGTTTGCGGTCATTGTGGTCGGCGGTCTGATGGTCATCTCTGGCCACATGACTATTGGCGCGCTCGGCGCGTTCTCCGAATATGCCAACAACGTCATCTGGCCGATGGAGATCATCGGATGGCTGAGCAACGACATTGCGTCCGCATTCGCCTCCTGGCAAAAGATCCAAAAAGTGGCCGCAGAGACGCCGCAAATCAAGCAGCCGGACAATGCGCGCCCCATCGAGGCGGTCCGCGGCGAGATCTGCTTTGACCATGTGGACTTTTCCATCGACGGGCACCAGATTTTGTCTGACATCAACGTGACGGTCAAGCCGGGGCACACCCTCGGCATTATGGGCATGACAGGCGCGGGGAAAACCACCCTCGTCAACCTCATCCAGCGGTTTTATGACGTGACGGGCGGGCGCATCCTTCTGGACGGCGCCGACATCCGCACCCTGCCACTGGGCCAGCTGCGCGCCTCGATTTCCGTCGTCATGCAAGACGTATTCCTCTTTTCCGACACGGTTTCGGAAAATGTGAAAACCGGACGGCGCGAGGAGCTCTTGCAGGATACCGTGGAGTGGGCCGCCGACACCGCGGGGGCATCCCGGTTTGTCGGCCACCTCGCCAACCAATACGAAACGGTGGTCGGCGAGCGCGGCGTGGGGCTGTCCGGCGGGCAAAAGCAGCGCTTGAGCATCGCCAGGGCCATCGCCAAGCAGACGCCTGTGCTGATTCTCGACGACGCCACGTCGGCGCTGGACATGGAAACCGAGCGGCTCATCCAGCGCAACCTCAGGCAGATCCGCCAGTCCACGAAAATCATCATCGGTCACCGCATTTCCGCGGTGCGTGCGGCGGACGAGATCCTCATCCTGGAAAATGGGAAAATCGTCGAGCGCGGCACGCACGAGGAACTGATGGCGAAAAAAGGCCGCTACTACCAAACCTGGTGTGTCCAGTATGAAAGCGAGCCGGATCGCGCAAACACAAGCCAAACAACCGTGGATTCCAAAGCGAAAAGAAAGGGGGGAGCGCCATGTCGGTAAATTCCGTCAAAGAGGACGAATCCACGCGGGAGGTTCCAAAACTTCGGACGCTCACGCGCCTGTTTCGCTACTTGCTTGCCTATAAAAAATCCCTGCTGATTGTGGCGGCCTATCTGCTGGTGGCCTTGTGCATCACCCTCGCCGCCCCCCTGATGATTGAGCTGGCCGTAGACACCTATGTGGCGCGCTCCGACGTGCCAGGCCTTTTGCGCCTTGCGCTGGTTGCCGCCGTCTTGCTTCTGGTATTGATGGCCTGCACCCGCGCGCGCATGCTGCGCATGGCAGAGGTGTCCAACCAGGTGCTCTTGACCATCCGCGGGCAGCTCTACGCGCACTTGCAGACCTTGAGCTTTCATTTTTTTGACAGCCGCCCCACGGGGAAAATCTTAGCGCGCGTGGTCGGAGACGTCAACTCCCTAAAGGAAGTGCTCTCCGACAGCGTGACCAAGCTGATCCCGGATCTTTTGACCATTCTCGGCGTGGCTTGCATCATGTTGGCAAAAAACTGGCAGCTTGCGCTTGCGGCCTTTTTGACCCTGCCCTTTTTGTGCCTGTTCATGTTCCTCATCCAGTTTTTCGCGCACAAGCGCTGGCAGGTGTTCCGCAAGAAAAATTCCAACTTAAACGCCTTTATCCACGAGAATTTTTCCGGCATCCGCATCGTGCAAAGTTTTGCGGCAGAGGCGGAGCGGCAAAAAGACTTTGACCGCTGCGCGACGGAATACCGCGACAGTTTCGTGGACGCCGTGCGCATCGGCGACTTGTTTGGCGCGCTCGTGGAAGTCACCTGGGGCGTGGGCGGCTTTCTGCTGTACTACATTGGCATTCGGGTGGTCGGCGCGGACAAGGTGGGCATCGGCACATTCCTCGCATTTTCCACCTATTTGGGCATGTTCTGGAGCCCGATCCGCAACTTGTCCAGCTTTTACAACAAAATCATCACCAACATCTCGGCCGCGGAGCGCATCTTTGAGATTCTCGACACGCCGGCGGAGATCACCTCGCAGGAGGGGAGCGCAGTGCTCCCGCCCATCAAAGGCGCGGTCACGTTCGACCACGTCAGTTTCGCCTATGCCGACGAGCCTGACAAACTGGTGCTAGAAGATGTCAGCTTTTCCGTTGCGCCCGGCGAGACGATCGCGCTTGTCGGCCCGACGGGGGCAGGCAAAACCACCATCGTCAACCTCATCAGCCGCTTCTACGACGTGACAGACGGCAAGATTTGCATCGACGGCTATGACACGCGCACGGTCACCTTGGAAAGCCTGCGCGGGCAGATGGGCGTGATGACGCAGGATACGTTTCTCTTTACCGGCACCATCCGCGAGAACATCTGCTACGGAAAGAGAGACGCCACAGACGAGGAGGTAATTGCGGCAGCAAAGGCCGTCAACGCGCACGCATTTATCATGGAAATGGAGAAAGGGTACGACACGGAAATCAGCGCGAACAGCGCGCAGCTCTCCATCGGCCAGCGGCAGTTGCTCGCGTTTGCGCGCACCATGCTCTCGGACCCGCGCATCCTCATTTTGGATGAGGCGACCTCGAGCATCGACACCCACACGGAACTCTTGGTGCAGGCAGGCATCCAGGCGATGCTGAAAAACCGCACGTCCTTCATCATCGCCCACCGCCTCTCCACCATACGGGGCGCGGACCGCATCTTCTACGTGGATGGGAAAAACATCCTCGAGTCTGGAAGCCATGCGGAGCTGATGGCAAAAAAAGGGTACTACTACAAACTGTACCTAAGCCAGTTTGACATGGATTGACACGGGCGTTTCGGCAAAAGTAACCCAAAGTAAAAGTAAAGGAAGGAACCATCTATGCCGAAAAAGAAAAAGAACGAAAGTCACGCACCACCAGCCCTGCTGGTGGTTTGATGTTGGGCCCTACGGAGCCATTGTTGCTTCCCCGCCTGAAGGCGGTCAAAGATCATCAGGGCACTTTTTCCCTTGATCCTGCCCACCACCTCAAAACCACCCGGATTATTCACCATCCTCTTATAGTCCATCAGTTTACCCCCGATCTAGTGTTTTATTTACTCTGCCTCCTCGTCCAGCGCTTCAATCAGAAAACTCACTGGACGGAAACCGT
>CAYVVW010000171.1:0-4597 GCA_964455335.1 uncultured Marvinbryantia sp. | reverse complement strand
ATGGGCTTGATACCCGCCCGATATGAGGAAAAAAGTGGGGAAGGGGTCCCACGATTTCCGAATATCGGGTAGGATTGTGGGAGTGCGAAGCACGAAACAATCCGTAGGCGTCTTTTTACCGTAACATCATAGCAGGCGCAAAGATAAGAAAAGAGGCGGCCGCCTCGGAAAAGGAACCGAAAATGGTTAGGAGACGCGGGATATGATGCCTTCAAAAAAATCGAAAATCAAAATATGGCTGGGCGTTTTGCTCCTTTTGGCCCTCGTTGCCGCGGGCGCGCTGTTCGTGAAATTTTACAAGCCGCAGGAGGAAGCGGCTCAGGTGATCGAGACCCGCCGCTATGCGGGAGACGTGAAATCCGCGACCTTGGAAAACGAGGAGTTGCGCTTTGACATGGACCCGGACACCACCCACTTTGCGGTGACGGACAAGAAAAATGGGAAAGTGTGGCGCTCCAACCCCGAGGACGCGGACAAGGACCCGCTTGCGCTTTCCCTCGAAAAGTCCAAGCTCAACTCCACCCTGCTGCTGACCTATAGCACGACAAACGGCGTGGACACCCTGTTCAACAATTTCGACTACAGCATCGACGAGGGCGCCTACGAGATCGAGCAGGGTGAGGATTTCATCAAAGTCCGCTACTCCATCGGCAAGATCGAGGAGGAGTTTGTCGTGCCGAAATCCCTCACCGAGGAGCGGATGGAAGAGCTGACCTCCCAGATGGACAAGGGCACCGCGCGCAAGGTGAAGGGTTATTACAAAAAATATGAGGCGGACGATCTGGACGAGGACGAACAGGTTCTTTTAGAGCAATACCCGGCCTTGGCGGATGGCACGCTGTATATCCTGCGCGACAAGGCGAGTACCAACGTCAAGCGCATGCTCGTCGAGAAATTCGCGGAAGCGGGATATACCTATGAGGACTACCTTGCGGACCAGGGCGCGTCCGAGGAGGGCGAGGCGTCGGAGCTGCCCATCTTTAACGTCAGCGTGATGTACCGCCTGGATGGGAACCGCCTGGTCGTGGAGATCCCGATGGACGAGATAGAGTACCGCGACAGCTATCCCATCTATTACCTGAATGTCCTGCCCTATTTCGGGGCTGGCGGCACGCAGGACGAGGGCTATCTGCTGGTGCCCGAGGGCGGCGGCGCGGTGATCAACTTTAACAATGGGAAAGTGGATCAAAATGCCTACTATGCCAACTTGTACGGCTGGGATTACGGGCAGTACCGGGACGCGGTCGTCCATGAGACCAATACGTATTTCAACGCGTTTGGCATCGCCAAAAACGGCGCGTCGTTCCTGTGCATTTTGGACGACGGCGCGCCCTATGCGAGCGTCAACGCGGACATCAGCGGGAAAGCCAACAGTTACAATGCGGTGTCGGCGCAATATACCATGCTCCACCGCGAGGTCTACGAGATGGGCGACCGCTACGAGAGCAAAATCTACATGTACGAGGAGGGGCTTCCGCAAGAGCCGCTGGCGCTCAATTACATCTTCCTCGACTCGGAGAGCTACGTGGACATGGCGGGCGCCTACCGGGAATACCTAAAGGAAACGTATGGCGAGCTTTTCCAGGAAAAGGAGGCGGACGATGCGCGCACCCCGACAGTCGTCGAGCTGGTCGGCGCGGTTGACAAAATCAAGCAAGTCGCGGGCGTGCCGGTCTCGCGCCCGCTCGAGCTGACGACCTTTGCGGAGGCAAAAGACATCATCGCGGATCTGCTGACGGGCGGCGTCGGGAACTTAAGCGTGCGCCTGACAGGCTGGTGCAACGGGGGCGTGCGGCAAAAGATCCTCAACAGCGTGCATGTCCTTGGGGAACTCGGCGGCAAGCGCGGCCTTTCGGATCTTGCGGACTACGCAAAGGAAAGCGGCGTGGACCTTTACCTCAACGGGAATACCAACTACGCCTACAACAGCAAGCCGTGGAACGGGTTTGTGACCTTCCTTGACGCGGCGCGGCTCGTCAGCAAGGACGTGGCCAAGATCCACCCCTACAGCACGGTGACGTATAGTGCCAGGGAGGGCGAGGAGGCGCACTACCTGCTCAAGGCATCCATCATCCCCGAGATGGCGGACAACCTCGCGGACGCGGCGGGGCGCTATGGCGCAAACGTGGCATTTGCGGACATCGGCGTGGACTTAAGCTCGGACTTTAACCGCAAGTCGCCCGTGTCCAGGCAGGCCGCGCTCGAGGCGCACGTCGAAAAACTGAACGAAATCCGCGACAGCGGCAAAAAGATTCTCATCGACATGGGCAACAACTATGCGGTGGCCTACAGCGACATCGTCACCAACATGAATTTGCGCGGGTCGGATTATACCATCCTCGACACCTACGTGCCTGTGTACCAGATGGCATTGCACGGTTACGTGGACTACACGGGAGAGCCGCTGAACCTGACGCAAAACGAGGAGGAGCAGCTCCTGCTCTCGGCGGAATATGGCGCGGGGCTTGCGTTCACCTTGATGCACGAGTCGGCCTTTACCTTGCAAAACACGCTCTACACGGAATACTTTGGGGCGGAATACGAAGCCTGGAAAGACAAGCTCTTTGCGCTCTACGCGCGCTACGACCGGGAACTCGGACACACTTTCTCCCAGGAGATGGTGGACCACGAAAAACTTTCCGCGACGCTCTCCTTGACGGTGTATGCGGACGGGACCCGCGTGTACGTCAACCATGGGTACGAGGAGGCGGAGACTTTGGACGGCACGTCCGTTCCCGCGAGAGACTACCTGGTCGTGCGGTAACTTCCAGAAAGGACTTTGATTATGAAAAAGCGCAAAAAATTGGCAGGACTTGAAAAGAGAAAGGCGATCGCGGGATATGCGTTCATCTCCCCGTTCATCATCGGCTTTCTGAGCTTTATGGTGGTTCCGCTGTTCCAATCGCTTTCGATGAGTTTTTGCGAAGTGCAGGTAAGCCCGGAGGGAATCACGAATGTCTACAAGGGCCTCACGAACTATGTGCAGGCGTTTACGGTCGACACTGAGTTCAACCGGCTCCTCGTCGAGGAACTCTCCAGGATGTGCGTCAGTGCCGTCGCCATCATGGTCTTTAGCTTTTTTGTGGCGCTGATCCTCAACCAGAAGTTTCACGGCAGGGCATTTGTCCGCGCGATCTTCTTCCTGCCCGTGATTCTCTCATCCGGCGTCATTTTGGGCGTGGAGACAAACAACGCGCTTCTCGCGAGCGTGGAGAGCATGGTGGAAGAGACGACCAACGTGTCGAGCATCAGCGACACCATCCAGGAAATCCTCATTACGTCGGGCGTTGGCGTGCGCGCGTTCCAGACCGTTTTCGACATCGTGGACGGCATCTATGACGTGGCCATCGCGTCCGGCATCCAGATCATCGTGTTCCTTTCGGGGCTGCAGACCATCTCGGACAGCATGTACGAGGCGGCCTCCATCGAGGGGTGCACGGCCTGGGAGAGCTTTTGGAAAATCACGTTCCCCATGATCAGCCCGATGATCCTGGTGAACTGGGTCTATACCATCGTGGATTTCTGTATGCGCTCCGACAACGCGCTGATCGAGAAAATCAGCGAGCAGATGATCACCTACATCAACTATGGGTTTGCCTCGGCAATGTCGTGGGTCTACTTCGTGGTGGTGCTCGCCATCATCGGCGTCACGTCGCTCATCATCTCGAAGGGGGTATACTACTATGACTAAAGAGACCACCCGCTCCCATGCCGCAAAGGGATTTTGGGAACGCAACAGACTCTCGGGGGGATACCTCTTAAAAAAGACTGTGGGCAGCATCTCCTATAAAATTGCGCGGGCGGTTCTGCTCTTTGGGATGTGCTTTTTGATCCTGCAGCCGCTCCTGATGAAAATCTCCGTCAGCTTCATGGAGGAGCGGGACTTGTACAACCCGATGGTCATTTCCATACCGGAGCACTTTACGCTGGCAAATTACCAGCTGACGGCGCAGCTGATGAGCTACTGGACGGCGCTTTGGAACACCTTTTGGGTCTCGCTCACGATCGCGATCGTGCAAATCGCGGTGTGCACGGTGGTGGGGTATGGGTTTGCGCGCTTCAACTTCCCGCTCAAAAAGATGTGGTTCGCGTTTGTGATCCTGGTGATCGTCATTCCGCCGCAGACCATTTCCACATCCCTGCACTTGCATTTTCGCTACTTTGACATCTTTGGGATCGGAAAGGCCCTGACGGGGAAGACCATCAACTTGCGCGGGTCCGTCCTGCCGTACTACCTGATGAGCGTCGGCTGCATGGGGCTAAAGAACGGGCTGTACATCTACATGATCCGCCAGTTCTTCCGCAATATCCCAAAAGAGCTCGAGGAGGCGGCCTACGTGGACGGCTGCGGCATCTTCCACACATTCGCGCGCATCATGCTGCCGGACGCAAAGCCGATCCTGACGTCCTGCTTTTTGTTCTCCTTTGTGTGGCAGTGGACAGACAACTTCTACTCCAAAATGTTCCTCGGGAACATCAAGCTGCTCTCCAAGGAACTGGCAGTCGTGGCGGATCGCATGGACGCCTGGGTCGTGAGCACCTTAAAAATCCCAGGGGGCGCGTCCGTGGGATATACCAACTGCATCGTGTCGACCGG
>CAYVVW010000170.1:0-4615 GCA_964455335.1 uncultured Marvinbryantia sp. | reverse complement strand
TCCGCCATAAAATCCCACCATTTGCGGTTAATCGCGGTGTCCGCCCCCTTTGCCCAGAGTTCCTCGTCTTCTATTTCAATGTAGCCGAACAAGGTCAGCGTCTCCTGATCCAGAAAAATGGTATAATTCTTTCCCCCATGTTCATGGATCATGTCTTTCATCTCCTGCCAGAGCTCGTTGTGGCGTTTTTCATACTCTGCCTCTTGCCCGGGGTAAAGCTTCATCTTAAACCCTTTTCTCATTCCCTCCACTCCTATCCGCGAAATTTTTATTCGACAAAAGCGAAAATCGTTTTGTCGTTTGCTATAAAAACTCGAAAAATCCAGCTGCGCGATCCCATTATAGAGTAAAGCCCTGCGTCTTTCAAGGGTTGGATTAAAAAAAGATTATTGCAATCAGCATTTGCGTATGCTATAATGCCGGTAGGCTAAAAGATAAGAGTTATCCGGTGTCGGATGACAGCGAAAGCCCCGGTGCGGCTACACCGGGGCTTTCTATTCCTGATTTTGGCAATGGGAAGGCTTGAACCCATAGGCTGATTACCGACTATTTATCGCCGTCCAACCATTTGCAAACGAGATGGCTAATCACGCCTGCCGCAACAGCGATAACCAAAGATAAGAGTATCTCCAATGCCGAACACCTCCCTTCCGTACCATTCTAGGAGGCGGTAACGGGACGATTATAGCACAACTATCATCAATCCGCTATAATTTTTTCGTTAGTGGAGCAAACCAAAATCCAATAAAAACAGAGTATCCGCGCGGTTTTGCGAGTTTATTTTTCATACAGAAATTTTTCCGGAAGATCGACATGAAACTCCTTCGCAAGGCTGCGGAACTCATCCGGCGAGATTGTCTGCAGCTTGTCGGGGCGCATCGAGCGCGTTTTTACCAAAATCTCCGCGGATTTTTCCACGGTGTGCATCAGCCCGAATGTCAGATCGAAGTCCTCTCCCGCCGCGAACATTCCATGGTGCGCCCATACTGCCACGTCGTAATCTTTCATGAGCTTGCTTGTCGCGACCGCGATCTCTCTTCCGCCCGGCACCATCCAGGCTACCACGCCGATTCCCTGCGGAAATACCACCGGGCACTCCGTCGCCATCTCCCACAGCTCTCTTGTGAACACCTCGTCTTTGAGCGGAAGCACGAACGTAAGGGCGATGATGTTGGCGGGGTGCGCGTGATAGATCACGCGGTACCTGCCGCCCGACGCCTCTTTTTTTACTTCGTGGTTCATCAGGTGCGAGGGCAGCTCCGAAGTCGGCCTGCCGCCGTTTACCAGCCCCCACACGATGCGGTAACGTTCGCCTGTCTCGTCAATCTCGATCATGCAGATCGAGTCCTCCGGCTTGATCGCGACATTGCGGAAATATTTCCCGCTTCCCGTTACCAAAAAGTATTCCCCGGCCAGCTTCGGAACGGACGTTCCGATCTGCGCCCATTCTTTTGCCTCAAAGCTTTCTTCTACCTGCGCCACTTCCTCGCGCTTTACGCGGTAGGAAAGATTGCCGCCGTTCCTCTCGTGCCAGCCCATCTCCCAGCCGTCGCTCGCCATGCGGATAAATCCCTGGACAAACTCTGCGTCTAAAAATTTCATAAAAGAACCCCTCTTTGCTATCTTGTGATAATGTCTACCGGCACATTCAGGATTTTCGCGACTTTGCATATCGTGTCAATGTGCCTGCCCACCGCCGCAGCCATGTGGTGCGTGGGCCCCGCCTCGCTCCATTTGTTGCAAAACTCCCGCGCCCCGCAGGCAAAGCGCATCCGCATATTCGTATCGCCGAATGTGAAGATCGGGCCATCCTCATTCACGCCCTCCGCCACGACAAATTTGAAATGCCCATCCCGATCCTGCGTGATGCCCAAAAACGTGATTGGGCCTAGATAAGGATAGAACTGCGTCAGATAGCCGCCCCCCGTCTTTCCGTGAAATACGGGCACGATTTTCATCGTCGGCTTTTTGTCGGAAATATCGGCATCGCCCGACCCGCTGTGGCCAATGATGCAGATATCCTTTTCAAAATCAATCGAGTACATCTCTGAGAGCTGGCCCGTGCCGGAGATCGTCTTTAAGATGCTCATCGCCATGGCGACCTTGATATCTCCCTCAACGGCACACGCGACGCCTTGCTTGATCAGCATGGAAAACGCGGGGATCAGCATACTGTCCAAAACCCCGGCCTTTCCTTGCGCAAAACCGTCGTAATGAGACGCGATCAACGCGATCTGCTCGTCCTTGACCCACTGCTCAAAGGCAACCACGTATTTTGCCATCTCCCAAACCTTTTCCACCGTTCCGCCGCCCTCGATGTCAAACGTATCGAGAATTTCCAACGCTTTTGCGCGGATGGCGTCCTCGTCTGCGACATCATCGGCGATCGCCCACATTTTCTCCCAGTCAAACTGCTTCGTGTAGAGGAACATTCTGTGGTAAAGATTCGTTTCGTCAATATACAAATCCATCATGCCCGGATAGGGGCGCCCGATCTGCGCCAGATTCGTATCGCGGAAGCGGCGCCTTACCTGGGCTGCACGACACCAGTCCTCGATCTCGGCTAGCACTGCGGGATCGCCGCCCTCCACCACGCCCGTTATGACGGCATGGCGCTTTCCGGCGCGCTCCAGATCCGCCACCATTTCCCCAACCGCGCCGCAGGCGTACAGTTCGCCAAGCCATGTGGCGGTATCTGTATGCGCATAGTCGGGCGCTTTCTTTTTCTGGACATTGACCAGCACGACCGGCACGTCCAGATCCCGCACCGCGGGCAGCATATTGTACGATGTGGCATACGTCAGCAGCTGCAGGATCACAAGGTCAACGTCCGCCGCGCGAAATTTGTCTCCGGCCGCCTGGGCAAGCTCCTTGGTGGTGACGATGCCGCCGTCCACGATTTCCACCGTATCGGGCAGCGTCTTTTTAAACGCGGCATACTGCGCGTCAAATTCCGGCACCAGCGACGGGAACTGCGGCAGGTACGCCCCGAGCGCGATGGAAAAAACGCCGACCCTTGCTTTTGTGTTTACCAACATAAGAACGCCTCCTTAATTTTTATGATATGCCTGTATCTCAAAAGATTCCCCGACGCACCTTCTTGCCTCGGCCAAATCTTTCAGCTCGCCGCCTTTGATCATCTGCGCCATCAAATTTCCGATTGCCGTCGCTTCGGCAGGGCCTGCGTACACCGTCTTTTGCGCTGCATGGGCGGTGAGCCGGTTCAGATATGCGGCATGAGAGCCACCTCCGATGATGCGGATCTTGTCGTATGCCCTCCCCGTGTTCGCCTCAATCTCCTTTACCGTCCGGCCGTAGCAGTCCGCAAGGCTGTGATACACGACGGCCGCGACCTCCCCGATCGATTCCGGGCGCGGCTGCCCGGTTCGCGCGCAAGATTCTCGGATTTCCCGCGTCATATTCTCCGGCGAGAGAAAACAGGCGTCATTGACATCCACGCGGGATGGAAATGCGCTGTTTTCCTCCGCCATCTCGCACAGCCTCGCAAACGAATACTGCCCGCCTGTTTCGCGGCGGACGGACTGGATCATCCAAAGGCCCATGATGTTTTTCAGGTATCGGAAGCGGTAATGGTAGCCACCCTCGTTCGTGAAATTGGAGAGCCGGCTGTTTTCATCGCAGCGCACCGTCTCGGACTCCACGCCCATCAGCGACCACGTGCCCGAGCTGATGTAAAGGGGGGATGCTTCCGCGGCAGGCACCGCCATAACCGCGGAAGCCGTATCGTGGCTCGCGCACAGGACGACCGCGCAGCAAAACCCGACTTCCTTTTGTATCTCGTCTCTTAAATTTCCGACCGGCGTGCCCGGCGCTTTGAGCTCCAAAAACATCCCATCCGGATAGCCGAGCTGCGCAATCAGCGCGCGATCCCACTGCTTGCTCACGGGGCTTACCAGCTGCGTCGTTGTCGCGTTTGTGTATTCCGAGGCTTTCACTCCCGTCAGCAAAAACTGAAAATAATCGGGCAGCATCAGAAACGTCCGCGCCTTTTCCAGCAGATGCGGGGTCTGCTGCTTGGCCGCCATCAGCTGATAGATGGTGTTGAAGGTTTGTTTTTGTATGCCGGTTTTTTCGTAAAGCTCTTTTTCCGAGATCCGCTCATAAACTTTTTTGTCCATGCCGTCCGTGCGGCTGTCGCGGTAACCGTAAGTATCGCCGAGCACCTCGTCGTTTTCATCCAGCAGCACATAATCGACCGCCCATGTGTCGATCGACATGCTGACCGGAATTCTCCCGATCTCTTTGCACCTTTTCATGCCGTTTAAGATCTCGGAGAATAAGTGCTTGACATCCCAGACCAGCTTGCCGTCTTGCTTTTTCATGCCGTTTTCAAAACGGTAGACTTCCTCAAGCCGCATCTTCCCATGTTCCATCGTTCCTAAGATGTGGCGTCCGCCCGACGCGCCGATGTCCACCGCCAAATAATCCTGTTGCATTGCATTCGTCTCCTTTTTTTGTGCAGTCACATTCATTTTGCGCCCTCCTTCCTGTGGAAATTCTGATATCGCTAAAATGTGTGGCCATCGCTGAAAAGTGTGCAATCGCTGAAAGGTTTAATCCACGAAACTGTCGTCAAGGAAAAGATTATCCAGTT
>CAYVVW010000169.1:0-4624 GCA_964455335.1 uncultured Marvinbryantia sp. | reverse complement strand
TCGCGAACATCGGGCTTGGCCTCGACCTCGGGCAATTTGCGGATCTTTGCGATTCCTTTTTGTTTAACCAGGATCTGCCGACGCTGATGCCTTACAGCTCCAGCCGTTTTTCCATGGGGGAGCGCGCCTCCTACGGGGAAGTGATGGCCACGTCCATCGGCCAGGGGAACACCCTTGTGACCCCGTTCCACATGGCGCTTATCACTTGCGCCGTCGCGAATAATGGCGTGCTGATGCGGCCCTATTTTGCGGAGCGCGTGGAAAACGCGCAGGGCACGCTGGTGAAAGAGACCGTTCCGGAGGAGGCGAAGCGGCTGATGAGCCAGGAAGAGGCGGAGGTCCTTTCGTCCTATATGCAAAGCGTGGTCGAGGGCGGGACGGCAGCGTCCCTGTGGAACAGCGCCTACACGGTGGCCGGAAAGACGGGATCTGCGGAGTATGAGGAGCAAATCGGCGGGGAGGTCGGGGCTGGGCAGTCCACACATTCCTGGTTTGTGGGATTTTCCAACGTATCAGACCCAGACATTGCGGTGAGCGTCATCGCGGAGGGCGCGGGCACGGGAAGCTCCGTCGCGGTGCCGGTCGCAAAGGCTGTTTTTGACGCTTACTATGCCGCAAGGGGCATCTTTTGATTTTTTTGTTGCGGTTTTTGCGATTTCGGGATATACTATCACAAGCGACAACTGTATTTGCCGCTTATGATAGTCCCTCCGGGGGATGCGCACGAATTTGCTGCGGGATTATGCTGCTTACGCGGCGCAAATTCGGCGCAGCAAACGACCAAAACAAACATCGTTTTGTCGTTTGCGATAGAGGGCAGCTTGGAAATACGGCGCACTGCAGGAGGAATTGCAATGATCGAGGCAACGAGCTGTGGCGGCGTGGTGATATTTCGCGGGAAGATCCTGCTCTTGTTCAAGTGTTACAAAAATAAGTACGAGGGATGGGTCTTGCCAAAGGGAACAGTAGAAGCTGGGGAATCCTATTCGGAAACTGCCCTGCGCGAGGTCTACGAGGAGACGGGCGCACGGGCAAGTATCGTGAGATATATCGGGAAAAGCCAATATTCTTTCAACGTGCCAGAGGACGTGGTCGAAAAGGAGGTCCACTGGTATTTGATGCGGTCGGAGAGTTATTACAGCAAGCCGCAAAGGGAGGAGCATTTTACGGACTCAGGGTATTACAAATATCACGAAGCCTATCATCTGTTGAAATTTGCGAACGAGCGGTCGATACTTGAGCGCGCGTATGAGAAGTACCAATCTTTAAAAAAGGCCAATCTCTGGACGGGGAAAAAGACGCCCTTTCGGGGCGCGTGGCCGCGCGGGTAAAAAAGATGGAATGGTATCGGGAACTTTATCTTGGAACAGGCGTAAAAGAGAAGGAAGCGTGGGTGCGGCGCGTCGAGGCCGGGGCGGGGTGCCCGGGACTGTACGTGGTTGCCCTCGCGGCCAATCCCGCCAACTTGTTTGACATTTTTTCGGCGGACCTTTTGATGCAGGACGCCCTGCGCCGCAGCTGCCCCCCGATCGTGGGCCTTGCCATGGGAAAGGCGCGCGCCACCGATCTTGCCCTTTCGATCGCCATGGACGCGTACCGCCAAAATGGCGATTTTGACATGTCGCGCTACTTAAAAGGGCGCGTGCCGGACGGGGAGTGGACAGACGCCTCGCCGGCCATGCGGCGCAAAAAGCGGGGACGTTTTGGCTTTTGACAAGGAGACGGCGGGGGAACCATGCTACTGATGATTTGGACCATCTTGAAAGTTACCGTGCGCACGGCCGGATTCCTGATTTTGGCCATCTTAGCGGCCGCGGTTATTCTGTTCCTTGTGGCGCTGTCGCTCCTTTTGTTTGTGCCGGTGCGCTACGAGGCATCCGCAAGCAAGCAGGCCGCGCTGGATGCAGACGCGCGCGCGCGCTGGCTGTTTGGTGCGCTGTCCGTGCGGGTGTGGCTGCGGCAAAAAAAGATGGGATACCACGTGCGCCTGCTTGGCAGGCAGCTTTTGGGAAGCGAGCCGGAAGAAAAACGCGGGCGAAATGGGCGCGGAAAACAGAAGCGCGGTAGGGAAACCAAAACGCCGGAACAAAATACAGAAACGGCAGAAAACAAAGGAACGGCACAAAGCACAGAAACGGCAGAAAGCGCGGGAAACTCCGCATACGAAAAGAAAGCAGGGTACGAGAACGGCTTGGAAAGTGTGGAAAACTCTGGAGACGCGGATGCTTTGGAGCGCGCAAAGAAAGCAGGGTACGAGAATGGCTTGGAGAGTGTGGAAAACTCTGGAGACGCGGATGCTTTGGAGCGCGCAAAGAAAGCAGAGTACGAATACTCCGTGAATGCCCAAGTGGAAACGCGTGCAGGCCAGACAGAGGACCAGCAAGAACCGCCGCGGCGCATTTCCGTTTTGGGGAGGCTGCGCGCACTATGGGAAAAGGCGCGGGATCGGGTTCGCGCCATGTGGGAAAAGGCGAAGAACGGGGTTCGCGCTGTTTTGCGCAAAGTGCGGGACATCCGGGAGAAGGCGGCCCGCTTGCGCGCGCTGGTTTCCGATTTTTTGGAGATTTGGAGAGACGAGCACACGCGGGAGGCGATCGCGCATGGCAAGCGGGAGCTGCGCTACCTGGGAAAGCACTATCTCCCAAGGGTGTTGCACGGGGATGTGCGCTTTGGCCTTTCCGACCCGGCCGCGACCGGGCAGCTGCTCGGGGCGTTGTCCGTCGTGCAAGTCTTTTCCAATGGGCGTTTTCGGGTGGACGCGGACTTTACGGCGCCGCGGCTTGACGGAAATGTCTTCCTTGCGGGGCACATTCGCGTCATTCACCTCGCAAAGTCGGCCATTTCCCTATTGCTTGACAAGCACCTGCGCATCACGGTCGCGCGGTCGCGCGCCTTTGCGGCGGCCGTGCGCGGGTAACCGATATTGCGTGCACTTGTGGCGTCTTATGGCAAACGACAAAACGATGGCCGCTTTCGTCGCTTGCCGCGCCGGATTTGCGCGCGCGCAGGCAGCATGATTCCGTGGCAAATTCGCGCGCATCCCCCGACCGAAGCGCGAAGCAACGATAGAGGAACGAAAAGAGAGAGGACCAAAAAAGGAGGTTTGTTATGGCAGCAGACAACAGCTTTCAGTCGAACGTGGAATCCCTGCTTAAGGCGATGGACGGCTATATCCATTCCAAAACGGTCGTGGGAGAGCCGATCACGGTGGGCGACACCATTTTGCTCCCCCTGATCGACGTTTCCTTTGGCGTGGCGGCCGCGGCGGCGGGGGGGCAGGACAAAACGCGCCAGACGGAGAACGAGGGCGGCGGCCTGGGGTGCAAGATGATCCCGAGCGCGGTGCTGGTCATCCAAAACGGCTCGTCGAAACTGGTGAGTGTCCGCAACCAGGACAGCTTCACAAAAGTGATGGACATGGTGCCGGACTTTGTGAACCGGTTTGTCGGCGGGAGCGGGAAAAGGGCAGAAGAGAAGAGTGCCGGCGCGGCTGCCACGGCAGACGCGGGGGCGGATAAGGCTGACGCGTCAGGCGTACCGACGGATCAGACACAAACGTCAGGCACGCCAACGGAGAAGATGGAACCGTCAGGCACGCCGGCGGATAAGGCCGACACGTCAGGCGTACCGACGGATCAGGCACAAACGGCAGGCGCGCCGGCGGATCAGACGGTTCCGTCAGGCGCGTGATTTAGAACGCGAAATCAGAGAGAACAACGGGAAAGCAGAGAGAGAACAACGCGAAACCAGAGGGAAAAACGAAGAACACCGCCAGTCATGGCGGTGTTTTTGATACGGATTAAGCTCTCTCGACTTTCCCGGACTTCAGGCAGGAAGTACACACATACATCCTTTTTGTGGCTCCGTTTACCTTGACCCTTACGGACTTGATGTTGGATTTCCACATTTTGTTCGTTCTTCTATGTGAGTGGCTCACGTTGTTGCCAAAATGAGCGGCCTTATCACAAATCGCGCACCTAGCCATGACAGCACCTCCTTATCCCTTACTTGCCCGTACCCAAAATGCCCGTACAGACCGACAACACTCGTATTCTAACAGATACAGTTATAATTTGCAAGCGGAAATTAAAAAAAGATGTTTGCTTTTCAAGAAAAACTTGCTATACTGTAAAGAACGATGAGCGAACGGAGGTAGGAGTATGAAAGGTCGAGTGGAAAACAAACTGGGCACCATTTCCATTGACAAGGATGTGATTGCCACCTACGCGGGGAGCGTGGCCGTGGAGTGCTTTGGCATCGTTGGCATGGCGGCCGTCAGCATGAAGGACGGGCTTGTGCGCCTTTTGCGCCGCGACAGCCTCAAGCACGGCATCACGGTCTCTGTGGGGGAGGACAACCGGATTTCCCTGGATTTTCATGTGATTGTTTCTTATGGCGTCAGCATCCTCGCGGTGGCGAACACCTTGCGCAGCAACGTGAAGTATCGGGTCGAGGAATTTACCGGCATGGAGGTTGGCAAAATCAATATTGTGGTCGAAGGCGTTCGGACCATCGATTAAGGAGGAACACAAAAAGTGGCGAAAAATACGATAGATGCACAGCTTTGCGCAAAAATGTTTCTGGCGGGGGCCGGAAACCTGGAGCATCACAAAGAGTGGATCAA
>CAYVVW010000168.1:0-4637 GCA_964455335.1 uncultured Marvinbryantia sp. | reverse complement strand
CCGTCTCCGCTTCCGCGCCGGATTTCTTCCAGCCGGCCTTGACGCTCTCGATCGCAGCCCCTGTCTCCGGCGTCGCTCCCGACACCGCTTCTGCCGCTGCTTCCGTCTCCGCTTCCGCGCCGGATTTCTTCCAGCCGGCCTTGACGCTCTCGATCGCGGCTCCTGTCTCCGGCGTCGCTCCAGATACGGCTTCTGCCGCCGCTTCCGTCTCCGCTTCAGACACGGCCTGTGCGTCTGTTTCTTTCTCCGCGACCTGCGCCGCGGCGAACACCCGATTCTCCGTGTGCTCCACGCCCGCGAAGCTAAAGTCACTTAAGATGCCCGTAAATGAGATCAGCAAAAAGCAGCGCGCGGCAAGCGCGGGATTCATAAAATTCTGCCCGATGCCGCCAAAAAACTGCTTCACAAATACCACGGCAAAAATGCTTCCCAAAGCCGGAACCCACAGGGGAACCCGCGGCGGCAGGACAAGCCCCAGCAACAGGCCTGTCAGCAGGGCGCTGCCGTCCGTCACGGTCACTTTTTGCCGCGCCAGTTTTTGGAACAAAAACTCGGACAGCACGGCGCACCCCATCGAAACGGCCAGAATGGCCAGGGCGTAAAGCCCGAAGTGGTAAACGCCAAACGCGGCCGTCGGCACCAGGGCCAGTATCACCTCGCACATGATGCGCCTGGTGGAGACATCCCCCTTGATATGCGGCGAGGAGGACACGTTCAAAAAACCATTCATCAGAAATCCCCCCTATCCTCTCTTCTTCTTGCGCTCTGCCATCACGGCCTGGCGCATCTGGCGAAACGCCTGCGTCAGCGGCCTTCTGGCAGGGCACGCATAAGTACAGCAGCCGCACTCACAGCACTCCATGCCATTTAGGGCGGCAAACGCGGCCGTATCATATTTTTGCGCGGCTTCCATCATCTTCACCGGAACCAGATTTTCCGGACAGACCCGCAGGCACCGCGCGCAGCGAATGCACTGCGTCTCCGCCATGCGCTCCACGTCGTCGCGCATCAGGCAGACGAGGGCGGACGAGGTCTTTACGATGGGAATGTCCAAAGACGGCAGCGACATACCCATCATCGGGCCGCCGGCGACCACTTTTTTGACCCCTTCTTTTAGCCCCCCGGACTCCTCCACCAGCTCCTGGAAATTGGTGCCGATGCGCACCTGGTAATTGGCCGGGTTCGTGATGCCATTTCCCGAAACCGTGATGACGCGCCGCATCAGGGGCGTGCACTCGCAGACCGCCATGTGGATGGCGATGACCGTGTCCACATTGTCCACGATGCAATGCGCGTCCGCCGGCAAATTTGCGGAGGAGATCTTGCGCCCAGTCACCGTGTGGATCAGGTTGCGCTCCGCCCCTTGCGGGTACTTTGTCTTGCAGACCACGACCTCAATGCGGTCCTCTTTTTTTACGAGCTCCTGTAAGTTTTTGATGCCCTCGGGCTTGTTGGACTCGACCGCGATGACGCCCTTGGCATTGTCAAACAGCCGCAGCATCACCCGAAGCCCGCTGACGATCTGCTCCGAATTTTCCACCATCATGCGGAAATCGCCCGTCAAATACGGCTCGCACTCCGATCCGTTCACGATGACATATTCGATGGCGTCCGGATCTTTCGGCGCGAGCTTGACGTGCGTCGGGAATCCGGCGCCCCCGAGGCCCACGATGCCCGCGTCCTTGATTGCGGCCAGAATTTCCTGCTTGGACAGCTTTGTGTAATCCCGATAGGCGCCCATGCCGGGAGCCGGCGCATACTTTCCGTCATTTTCAATCACGATGGCATCCACCTTCGCACCGGACGCGACGACGCGCGGCTCAATCGCCTTGACCGTTCCCGAGACGGAGCTTACGATGTTCGCCGAGACCGCCCCGGCCGCCTCCGCAATCCGCTGCCCCATCAAAACCGTGTCTTTTTTTTGCACGACCGGCTTTGCGGGCGCGCCGATGTGCTGCGAGAGGGGAAAGACCAGCTCCCCCTTTGGCAGGTAGGTCTGCACCGGCTTATCCTTCGTCAGCCGTTTCCCGTCGTCCGGGTGGACCCCGCCTTGAAATGTCGCAAATCTCATACTACCAATCTCCTTGTCTTCCGTCTTGAGAAATGATTATCGATTATCGTGTGCAAATTTCAGCCGCCATCTTGCGGGAAAACCGGCAGGCGCTTTTCCACCAATCCCCCCAAAAGCCCGACGAGCGCCCCCGCCGCCGCCCCCGCGAGCAGCAGGACGGGAAAATACGCAAACACGGACGCGTTCTCCACGACAAATGCCGCCACCACAAGCTGCCCCAGGTTGTGGGCGATCCCGCCCGCCATGCTGACCCCCACAGGGCCGAACCACGCCCGCTTTTTGCATACCCACATGACAAAAAGGCTGACGAGCGCCCCCGCCATGCCATAGACCATCGAGTACAAATTGCCAAACGTCAGGCCCGTCAAAACCACGCGGGCAACCGACAGGGCGAGCGCGTCGCGCGCGCCCATGTGAAAAAGCGCAAAAAAGGACACCAGGTTCGCAAGCCCGATCTTGACGCCGGGCACCCCGATGGAGATGGGAATCAAGTGCTCGACATACCCCAGCACCATGCCGAGTGCGGTCAGCACGCCATACCACGCCGTCTTATTTCGCCTTGTGTGCACCATACCCGCCAAACCCCGCATATTTTTTCGCGCGCCCCAACGACTTTCTTTTTCATGCCAATGCATGACCTTTTGAAGCTCGTGTCGCCATTATATAAAAAATCCACGGAATTGTAAAGAATAACTTGCATTTTTTGGGCATTTCCGTATACTAGGTTGTTGGGGATGCCGTTTCGCCCCGCCAACCAAATGAAAAGTGAGGAATGAGCATGATCAGTGCAAACAATGTCACGCTGCGCATTGGAAAGAAAGCATTATTTGAGGATGTCAATATCAAGTTTACCGAGGGCAACTGTTACGGCCTCATCGGTGCGAACGGCGCAGGGAAGTCCACGTTTTTGAAAATCCTCTCAGGGGATCTGGAAACGACCGCCGGATCGGTCTTTGTCACGCCCGGCCAGCGGCTCTCGGTTTTGGAGCAGGACCATTTCAAGTATGACGCCTGCCCGGTCCTGGATACGGTGATTATGGGCAACCAGCGCCTCTATGACATCATGCGGGAAAAGGACGCGCTCTACGCCAAGGAGGATTTTTCCGAGGAGGACGGCATCCGCGCCAGCGAGCTGGAGGCGGAGTTTGCGGAAATGGACGGCTGGGAGGCGCAGTCCGACGCTGCGCAGCTCCTAAACGGACTTGGCATCGAGCCTGACCTGCACGAATCCCTGATGGGCAGCCTAAACGGCAACGAAAAGGTGAAGGTACTCCTCGCCCGCGCCCTGTTTGGCAACCCGGACATCCTGCTTCTCGACGAGCCGACCAACCATTTGGATCTGGCGGCGATCGCGTGG
Organism: uncultured Marvinbryantia sp.; assembly: GCA_964455335.1. GTDB lineage: Bacteria > Bacillota > Clostridia > Lachnospirales > Lachnospiraceae > Marvinbryantia. The sequence continues at coordinate 1,209 of CAYVVW010000168.1, read as the reverse complement.
CTCGAGGACTTTTTGATCGATTTTGAAAATACCGTGATCGTGGTCTCCCACGACCGTTACTTCCTAAACAAAGTCTGCACCTTCATCGCCGACATTGACTATGGGAAAATCCAGCTCTATGCGGGCAACTATGATTTCTGGTATGAGTCCAGCCAGCTGATGATCCGGCAAATGAAGGAGGCAAATAAGAAAAAAGAGGAAAAAATCAAGGAACTGCAGGAGTTTATCTCACGTTTTAGCGCAAATGCATCCAAGTCCAAGCAGGCAACCTCCCGCAAACGCGCCCTGGAAAAAATCGAGCTGGACACCATCCGGCCGTCCAGCCGCAAGTACCCCTACATCGACTTTCGCCCGAACCGCGAAATCGGCAACGAGGTTCTCTTTGTGGAAAACCTCTCCAAGTCCATCGACGGCGTAAAAGTGCTCGACAACCTCACCTTTACCCTGGGGCGCAATGACAAAGTCGCCATTGTGGGCGGGAACGAGCTGGCAAAAACCGTCTTTTTCCAGATATTGATGGGCGAGGTGGAGCCGGACGGCGGCCGTATCAAATGGGGCGTGACCACCACAAGAGCTTACTTCCCGAAGGACAATTCCAAGGAGTTTGATAACGACCTGGTCATCGCGGACTGGCTGGCACAATACTCTGAAATCAAGGACGTCACCTATGTGCGCGGCTTTTTGGGGCGCATGCTCTTTGGCGGCGAGGACGGGGTCAAAAAAGTGCGGGTGCTCTCCGGAGGCGAAAAAGTGCGCTGTATGCTCTCGAAAATGATGATCTCGGGCGCAAATGTCCTCCTCTTTGACGAGCCGACCAACCACTTGGACATGGAATCCATCACCGCATTAAACAATGGCATGATCAAGTTCCCAGGCGTGATGCTCTTCTCCTCGCGCGACCACCAGATCGTGCAGACCACGGCGAACCGCATCATGGAAATTCTGCCAAACGGCACGCTGATCGACAAGATCACCACCTACGACGATTACCTTGCAAGCGACGAGATGGCGCGGAAAAGACAGGTCTATACCGTGGAGGATGAGACAGGGACACCGGCTTAGCCGATGTCCCTGTCTCTCACCGCCCCCTAGCCCGTCCGAAAACTGCCGCGTGGCGGCCATTGACTCCCACTTTCTGCTCCAAGTGTACGCGATCGTTCCGTGATGACTCCACTTTTGCAGTATTTCGACGCAGATCTCTGCCGCCAT
>CAYVVW010000167.1:0-4760 GCA_964455335.1 uncultured Marvinbryantia sp. | reverse complement strand
CCCGCCGGACGATTCGCCGCCGATGAGCGCCCCGCTTTCTTCCATCTTTGCGGAGATGTACTTAAAGCCGACCGGAACTTCATAGCATTTTTCGCCGTAAGACTGTGCCATTTTATCGAGCATATGGGTGGTGGCCACATTGCGCACCGCAGGCCCCCTCCACCCTTTGTATTTTAGCAGGTAATAGTAGAGAAGTCTCAAAATATCGTTTGCGGTAAGATAGCGGCCCTGGTCGTCGACAACGCCTAGGCGGTCTGCGTCGCCGTCCGTGGCGATGCCAAGGTCGCACTCCATTTCCGTCACATAGGTGCAAAGCTCCGTCAAGGAGTCTTTGCTTGGCGCGGGCATCCTGCGCCCGAACAGGGTGTCGTGGCCTTCGTGGATCAGGTCGATCTCGCAGCGCGCGGTGGAGAGGATCGTCTTTATGGAAGTCTGGCTGACGCCGTACATGGGGTCGAGCACGATGTGCAGGCCGCGCTCGCGGATCGCCCGCATATTGATGTTGGCGATGATGTTGTCAAGGTATTCGTTTAAGGGGTTAAATTCCTCTACCATGCCGGCGGCTTTTGCCTCGTCATAGCTGATATGGGCGATTTCCCCTAAGGATTCTGCTTTGACCGCATCGCGCGCGATCTCGTCTGTCTGCTTTTCGCTCGCATCGCGCCCGCCGTAGGTGAAGATCTTAAATCCGTTGTAGATGGCGGGATTGTGGCTGGCCGTGACCATCATGCCGTAGTGCATCTTGTGCTTTTCCACATAGAACATGACAAGCGGGGTGGGGCAGGAGCGGTTGATGAACCAGCACCGGATGCCCTCTGCCGCAAAGACTTCGCAAGCCCATTTGACCGCCTCTTTTGAGAGAAACCGCCGGTCGTACCCGATGACGATCCCCTCCGTGTCCACGTGTTCCCGTTTCATTTTTTCGGACATCGCTTTTGCCAAAATCTGAATGTTCCGCCTGGTAAATTCATCCCCAATGACGGCACGCCAGCCGCCTGTGCCAAAGTGTATCATGCATGTTCTCCTTTTTGCGTGGCGCGGTCACCCCATGACGACGCGCACGGTATGCTCGGTTCCTTTCGCGAACGGCGGAATGTGTTCCACCGGCTTTTTGTCCACATATTGTTCTTTCACGCCCTTCATGACGCCGTTTGGGTTTTGCACCTCGATGCGGTAGACGGCCCCGCGCCATTTGCGCGTTGCGGCAAATCCTTTCCACTCGGCCGGAATGCAAGGATCGATGACAAGCTCGTCAAATTGCGGGCGGATGCCGAGGATGTAGCGCGTGGCGGAAAAATACGCCCATCCGGCGCTCCCCGTCATAAAGGGGTGGCGCGCCCGGCCAAATGCCGTGTGATCTTTCCCCATGATAAACTGGCAGTAGGAGTATGGCTCGGCCTGCCGGATCTCGATGCGGTCATTCTGACGGCAGGGGCAAAGGGCCTCGTAATACTTCATGGCCCGGTCCGCGCGCCCCAGGCGGCACTCCGCCGCCCACGCCCATGGGTTGGGATGGCTGAAAATCGCCCCGTTTTCCTTGACGCCCGGATAGACGCGGGTCACAAAGCCGACTTCCTCGTCCGGCACCGTGTAGGAAGGGGCATTTAGCAAAATGCCATATTCCGTGTACAAGTGCTGATCGACGCTGTCCATGGCCAGGATGCCCTGCTCATAGGACGCGGCTCCGGATAATACCGCCCACGCGTTGGATTCCAGATGGATACGCCCCTCTTTGTCCGCCATGGTTCCGATTTTTCGGCCGCTTTTCGTGATGCCGCGGATAAACCATTGCTCATCCCAAAGCTGTGTTTGGCAAATGTGAATGACCTTATCGCGCATGGCCTGGTACGTTTTTACGTCATCGGACGCGCCCTTTTGTTTCGCCAAGTCCAGAAAATGCGCTAAGGCCCACACATGGAGGAAGGAGACCATCGCGCTTTCGCCGCCGCCGAGGTTTAAGCAGTCATTCCAGTCCGCCCGCAATCCGAGGCAGACGCCGTGGCTCCCGACTTGCTCGGCGGAGAAATCCAGGATTTTTTTCAGATGCGCATAGACCGTTCCCGCACCTTCGTCCGCATAGCCGATCACCTGATCCAGAAAGCCGATGTCCCCCGTCTCCCGAATATATTCCGCAACGGCAGGCACCAGCCACAGCGCGTCGTCCGAACAAGTGTCTTTTAGGCCGTGGACGCGGTCTTTTGGATCTGGCACCGGTATGACGGTGGGAGAGGAAAACGGGCGGATCGCCTCTTGCGGCGCAAACCAGGCCGGATCAAACAGATGCAGCCCATATCCCTTTGACACCAGGCCATGCAAAAGCTGCTCGATCCGCTGTCTGCACTTTGCAGGGTTGGAGTGGGGAATCGTCATGGCATCCTGCGCCGTGTCGCGGTAGCCAAGCCCCGTCCTTCCGCCCACTTCAATAAAGGAGGCGAATCTGGAAAACAGGATATTGATTTCCGCCTGGTATAGATTCCAGGTGTTGAGCATCGTGTCCATATCCTTGCTTGGGGTCTGCACCGCAAGAGCGGAAAACTTTTCCTCCCAGTAGGCGCGAAGCGCTTCGGCCGCCTTGTCCACATTTTCAAAATTGCTATATTTTTCGCGGATGGGGCGCGCGTCTGCCCGCCTGCCCTCGCCGAGCAGGAACACGAGCCGGACCTCCTCGCCGGGTTGCAAGGTGATGCTCTTTTGAAGCACCCCGCAGTGGTTTCCGCCCTTTTCAAAGGATGAGCCACAGCTGCCGCGCTCTACGCAAAAGGGGTTCGCCTCTGTGCGGTAGGGGCCGAGGAACGCGTCGCGCAAGCAGTCGAACCCGTCCGGCTCGAAGCTGGCCGTAAAGTATTGATAACCAAATTCCTCATAAAACAGGTCGTACTCAATGATGCCGTCTTCATAGGACGATCCCGCCGCATAAAGGCTCATCTGGAAATTCTGGTTGTCCATGTCGATGTGGTGGAAGGAAAACTCGCAGTACGAAAAAACGATCAAGCTGCGCGTAGTTTCGCTGTTATTTTTCAGCTTCACATCCCACAGCTCTACCGCGTCGCCGAGCGGGATCAGGAGCTTTTGGGAAGCGTGGATGCCCCTGTAGGCACATTCATACACAGAGTAGGACATGCCGTGGCGGCAGGAATACTTCGCCTGATCGAGCGGCTTTCCCACAGGCTGCCAGGAAATGCTCCAATAATCGCCGTCCGCATCGTCGCGCAGGTAGACGTAGTGCCCTGGGCGATCCATGGGAACGCCGTTTGGGCGGAACCTCGTGACGCGGTGGTATTGCGGCGTTTTGTAAAACAGATAGCCGCCCGCCGTGTGGTTCACGACCGCGCACAGATCTTCCACGCCGATGTAGTTCGTCCAGGAGACAGGGAGATCCACGCGGTCAATGCAATATTCCCTGCGTTCCTGATCAAAATGTCCGTATTTCATCTTCTCCTCCGGGTAGTGGCAGGGCATCAAGGCCCTGATGCAAGCGGTTACATAGAACACTATAAAGCAACGGGCCGCATTTTTCCATTGCCTGTTATGTGAAATTTTGTTTTTCGTTGTCTGAGCATGTTACAATTCGCGGTCTGAGCGTCCATCTGCTTTACGACTTTTTGATTTTCCATTTACTTTTTCTCTGTTTTGTGGTATCGTGGAAAAGAATTTGCGCAGAAATTTGCCGTGGAATTATGCTGCTTGATTTTCTGAAAAGTCAGACGGCAAAGACCTGGCATGACAGGAAGTGGTGAAAGGCGAAGTTTGCAGAAAGGAGAACGATAAACATGGATGCAATCATCGTGTATGCGTCAACACACCATGGGAACACGGAAAAGCTCGTTCGGGCAATCGTCAAAAAACACCCGGAGGTAGAGACGCTGGATGCAACAAAGACAAAAGAGGCGGATCTTGGGAAGTATGATCTGATTGGGTTTGCCTCTGGGATATATGCGGGGAAATTTCATCCGTCCGTGCTGAACTTTGCCGCTGCGCATTTGCCGCAGGGCAAACAGGTATTCTTCCTCTACACGAGCGCCATGAATGTGGATTTCACGAAATCCATCACGAAGGCGATAGAGGGGAAGCGCGCAAATGTCATCGGGCATTTTGGCTGTAAGGGCTACAATACGTTTGGGCCATTTAAGCTGGTGGGCGGCACGTCCAAGGGGCATCCTGACCAGAAAGATTTGGAGGATGCCGTGGCATTTTATGACACGATCGTCTAGAATTGGCACGTGGCGTTTTGACCGCTTTTCTGAACTTCCTGTTTCACCTGGCCCAGCTCTACATTGTGCCGGAGGTGCTCTCCTGCGTGGAGCGCAAGGCAGCGGCGTGGGAATTGCTCGGGACCATCGGCGCGTTCACGGCCGCGCTTTTTGTTGTGCAGGGGCTGCAGCAGTATATCGTCACCAACACCCTTTTCCCGCGGGTGGAAATGCTTGCGGACATCGTGGAAGTGGTGCTGACCATGGCCCGCAACGGCATCGCCTATGTCGTTCTCATCAACCTGGTGCTGCAAGGGGCGCTGGGCGTTCCGGAATTTGTGCTGTATTTCGCGGCGGTGTCGACTTTTACGGCCTGGGTCATGGGCATCTTGCGGGAAATGGGAACGCTGCATAAGGAGAGCCTGGATATCTCGGAGGTGCGCGCGTTTTTGGGCTACTCCTGTGCGGCCTTTGGGTCCCGACGGTTGGCGTAGTTTTGCTGAATGGGAAGTACAGTCGCGGGTACAACCGCAGGAGCTACCAGGCGCAGTATTATACCAAACATGGTTC
>CAYVVW010000166.1:0-4782 GCA_964455335.1 uncultured Marvinbryantia sp. | reverse complement strand
GCCGCGCAATGCAACGGAGACGGTGCGGTGGTTCTGCCTTGCGGGGTGGTCCAGGCGGCCGGCATATCCCACGTTTTGCGCGCAGAGCAGGCACTTCGGGTAACCGCTTTGGGGCAGCGCCCTTGCCGCCGCGATGGCCTTTGGGTCTTTTTCGGGCTTGGACAAGTTGATGGTGATGTCGAGGCCGCCGTAGGGCGTGCGCGCGACCCATTTGCGGTCCTTTTTGACGCGCCCGCGCCGGATGTAATTGCTGTCCTGGCTCAGCTTGTAAAAATACGCGGTGGCCATTTGCGGCGACTCGCTGCAAAGAGATAGGAATTTTTCCTGGACCTCGTGCGGGCGCGGGGTCAAAATCCCCATGAGCTTCGTGTCAAACAAGTCGCGGTAGGTGACGGTATTTTCCGGGAACAGGCCCTTTTCAAACGCAAAGTCCAGCAAAGTGGCCAGCGTTTCCTCCAGGTCAATGGACGCTGGCACGGGCGTGGGCGTGTGCGACGAAAGCCCAAGGACCTCGAGCAGGGCATTGACCGCCCAAATGCGGTCCTCCTCAAAAATCAGACCACGCCTTATGGCATATGCAACAAGATTGGAAATGGCTGCGTCGATCATGCGCGGGATACACCTTCCTTCCCCATATTTTTGATTTGGTCGCCAAAAGGGATTTTGACGCCCAAGACACGCGGATTTCTTCGCACTTTGTGCTCTTGAAATCCTAAAAACACGTCAAATCCGCTCATTTTCTACGAAAATGGCTGCTTTTCTATCATAGCACAGAATTTTTGCGGTGAAAATAAAAAGTTCACACAGTTTTGTGAATTTCTGCTTTCTTTTTTGTGCAAATTCGTGTATGATGGTTGTACTGAAAAAAGCACAGGGGGGAAAGCGATGATTTCAAATCAGATTTTGCAAAATACAGTCGAGGGAATCAAGCAAATCAGCCGTGTGGATATCGGCATTATCGACGCGGAGGGCAGCGTGCAGGCCTCCACATTCGAGGAAGTGGCGCAATATGTGGATTCCGCCTTGCTTTTTGTCAACTCCCCTGCGGACAGCCAGGAGTTGCAGGGGTTCCAATTTTTCAAAGTCTACGACGACGCCCAGCTGGAGTGCGTTCTTTTGGCGAGTGGCGGGGAGGATGCCTACATGATCGGCAAGATGGCGGCCTTTCAGGTGCAAAATCTCATCGTGGCCTATAAGGAGCGGTTTGACAAAGACAACTTCATCAAAAACCTTTTGCTGGATAACTTATTGCTGATTGATATTTATAACCGCGCAAAAAAGTTGCACATCGACACAGAGGCGCGCCGCGTGGCATTCATTCTGGAGACAAATTTGGAAAAGGACAACACGGCGATGGAGTGCGTGCGCAGGTGCTTTGGCAACCGGTCGCACGATTTCATCACGGCGGTGGACGAGAGCAGCGTGATCGTCGTAAAGGAGCTATCCCCATCGGATGAGTACCAGCAGCTGGACAAGGTGGCGCGGCAGATCCTCGACTGCCTGGAGCCCCAGAAAAGAGCGGCTGCCCACGTCGCCTACGGCACGATTGTCAACGAAATCCAGGAGGTGTCGCGCTCCTACAAAGAAGCGCGGATGGCTCTGGACGTGGGGAAAATCTTTTTTGCGGAGCGCGACGTCATTGCCTACAGCTCGCTTGGCATTGGCCGGCTCATCTACCAGCTCCCCATGCCGCTTTGCAAGATGTTTATCCGCGAGATTTTTGGCGGGAAGTCGCCGGACGACTTCGACGAGGAGATGCTGGCCACCATCAATAAGTTCTTTGAAAACAGCCTCAATGTGTCAGAAACTTCGCGCCAGCTCTATATCCACCGCAACACGCTGGTGTACCGCCTGGACAAATTGCAAAAGAGCACAGGGCTGGACTTGCGCGTGTTTGAGGACGCGATTACCTTCAAAATCGCGCTGATGGTCGTCAAATACATGCGCTACATGGAAAATATGGATTATTGAAAATTACCGCAAAGCACCGAAAAGCGGGCATTTTCGTAGAAGAGGAGCGGATTTGAGGCCATAGGGGCGCGTTGGGAGCGAGGAACAGACAGGATGGAACAGGAAAAGCAAGAAAAAACGGAACAGGAAGAAAACACGCAACAGACTGAAATCACACAACAACCTGAAATCACACAACAACCTGAAATCACACAACAAACTGAAAGCAGCACACAACAAACAGAAAACACACAACCAAAAGAAAGCGCACAACAAAAAGCAAGCACACGACAAACAGAGACAAATTGGTCGTTTTTGGGCGGGATGTTTTGCGGCGCGCTGATCACGCTGGCCTGTTTCTGGATTGTGGCCGGCTATGCCCGGCTGCGGCCGACGCGCGATCGCGCCGCGATTGCGCAGACGGATTCCGAGGATCTTTTGCAGGCGGACGAGACGGAACAGACAGAGGACGTCTTTGCCCTGAACATGGCGCGCGTGCAAAAGAAAATCGACCAAATCGCAAATGTCATCGACGCGCAATATCTCGGCGACGCCGACGAGAAAAAAGTGGAGGAAGGCATCTACCGCGGCATGGTGGAGGGCCTGGACGACCCTTATGCCGCCTATTATTCCAGGCAAAATCTGGAGGAGCTGGACGAGTCGACAAAGGGGGCGTACACGGGCATCGGCGCGACGATGCAGCAAGACCCGCAAACGGGGGCGATTTCAGTCGTCTCGATTTTTGACGGCACGCCCGCCGCAGAGGCGGGAATCCAGGTGGGGGATGTGCTCGTGGGCGTGGATGGCGCGCCGACGGATGGGCTGGACCTTTCCGAGGTGGTCGCGCTGATCAAGACAGAGGAGGGCGAGACGGTCGTGCTGGACTTTTTGCGGGAAGGGCAGGAGGTGCAGATTCCTGTCACGCGCCGCACGATCCAAGTTCCGACCGTGGAATACGAAATGCTAGAAGGCGGGATCGGTTACCTGCGGATTTTGGAGTTTGACGACGTCACCACCAAGCAGACGAAAGAGGCGCTCAAAGCCTTAAGAAAAGAGGGCATGGAAAAACTCATCGTGGATTTGCGCGACAACCCGGGGGGCGTGCTCGACGTGGTCGTGGACGTGCTGGACCTCTTTTTGCCAAAGGGCCTGGTGGTCTACACCGAGGACAAAGGGGGCGCGCGCACGGAATTTTTCGCGAAGGGCAACGACCAGTTCCAAGACCCGCTCGTGGTTTTGGTCAATGGGAATACCGCGAGCGCCGCAGAAATTTTTGCGGGGGCGATCAAAGACTACGGGGCTGGGAAACTGGTCGGGGAGACGACCTTTGGCAAGGGGATCGTGCAGCAGGTGTTCAATTTTGCGGACGGCACCGGCGTGAAGCTGACGGTCGCCAAGTATTATACGCCGAATGGGCAATTCATCCAGGACAAGGGGATCGCGCCGGACGTGGAAGTTTTGGCGGGCGAGAATCAGACTGACGGGCAAGAGGCCGCGCAGGCAGAGGATCCCCAATTGGAACGGGCCATAGCGGAGCTATCGTAAACACTGGAATGGGGAAAATGCGGACGAAACAATAAACGGACATGATTCCAATGTGATGAAAACGAGGTTTCCCGAACCGTAAGTTATTGCGGTTCGGGAAGCCTTTTTTGCGCCTTCTTTGCGGTGAAAAAGTCAGGAAAAGTCAGACAATACTCTTTCAAAAGTTGTTGACAACGAGTGGGGGTGGTACTATCCTGTTTTCAACACTTTATGGATCTATAATACCAGGTTCCAAGGGTAATATACGGTTTATGTGAATGTCGTGGACTCCCACGGTGACATGGGCAGTTATTTTTCAATAAAGGTGACTACCCCCGAATTTTATGTCTTGTGCGGGGAGGAAAGGGTAACTTACGGGAAAATAGCAAAATACGATGCCATACCGGAAAGCATAACGGTGGCAAGCTACGCTTCGAACATCCCCCTTGTTTTGGAATATGGGGATTTGGAAGATTTCTATGTGGTGGAAGAAGTGGACGAAAGCACGAAAGTCGTGAAATTCAAGGAAGGGTTAAGCCTTGGAAATGTCCTGCTTGTCGGAACGAGCTACCAGTCCGACTCTGGAAAGCTCCCATTTAAAGGAGGATGGCTGGAAGAGGGGTTGGACGACGAGAGGGTTTACCAGAACGCGCTCGGCAGGGTGGAAAGCAGCTACAGGAAATTGATGGGCAGCCACGGGACTTCCACGATTGAGGAAGTGCCGAATACTTGGACAATGGGGCTTTATGCGAGCGCATCTGGTTACATCAACCTGCCGAACTATCAGGACGCGATAGAGGCCGAATTGAAAAAGCGCGGCGTGACTTTGGACGGACTGGAAGCAGGCCACACATACTACGTAAAGGAAACAAAAGCCCCATACGGGTACAAGCTGAACACGGATTTGAAATCCTTTTCGTGCGACACGGCGAATAAAGTTGTGACAGTCGACTTTGCGGACAAGCCAGTCGTTGACACGGTGGATGCTATTTTGGAAAAGGCCTCCTCAATGGTCAGAATGACCAAAGCACCCAAAAACCTTTGTCAGGGGCGGTATTCCAGTACGAGTTTTCCGCGAATGGGGCGGTGCTGAAGTCTGGCACGTTGACATCTATCAAAGAGGGTAACAAGTACCCAGTAAAGCTAGGCGACATCGGGTATGGATTAAGAGCAAGAAACCACTTGATGACGCGCCCGCGCTGGTGTATACTGGTGTGCAAAGGGAAGCACAAAAAACACAAGACACAAAACATGAGGGGGTGCGCGTATGTCCAGAGTAGTTTCCATTGGCACGAGCAGTTTTGAAAA
>CAYVVW010000165.1:0-4788 GCA_964455335.1 uncultured Marvinbryantia sp. | reverse complement strand
TCTTCCGTCTCCTTCATCATCTGGCTCTCGGCGATCCACAGCGCGGTCTTTGCGACCGTCACGGCGAAATCGTTGATCTCGATGCCATGGAACTGCCCAATCGACACCTGGATCGGATTGACGACTTCCAGCACGATCTGCCCCTTGTACAGGAGGGACAGCGTTTCATTTTCCAGCCGACGCAGGCTTAGGTAGGTCTCCGTTAAAAAATTCCCGGATCCGGCGGCAGGATCCAAATAATGGGAAGCGGCCAATTTTTGCTGGAATGCGGCGAGTCTCGCCTTGCGGGTGCGCTCCACGGATATGGCCCGAATCTCCCCCAGTTCTTTTTTCAGCCCATCGAGGAACAGCGGGTCAATGACCTTGTGGATGTTCTCTATCGAGGTGTAGTGCATCCCGCCGGAACGCCGCGTTTCTGGATTTAGGGTGCTCTCAAAAACCGCGCCAAAGATGGTGGGGCTGATCTCAGACCAGTCAAACCCCTCGCTGGCCCTGTGCAGCAAAAGCCCCCTGATTTCCTCGGTGAACAGGGGGATCTCGATGTCCTCGTCGGCGAACAGCCCGCCGTTCACATAGGGAAACGCGGCAAGTTCCGGCTCCAGGTAGGGGTCGCGCGCGTCCGGCTCCGTGTCCAATACCCGAAACAGCTCGATCAGCGCCTTGCGCGTGTGGACGGCATCGTAGCAGCCCATGTAGTCATGGAACATCCCGCGCCGCCCGAACACGCCGGCATCCTCCGCGTACAGGCAGAACACCAGCCGGACCATGAGGACGTTCAGACTGCGCAGCGTGCGCGCATTGGCCGGGTCCTTGTACTGGCCCAGGATGGCGTCGTAAAGAAGCCCGACGATCTCGCCGGCGGCAATGGAAACTTCCATCTCCCGCCTGAGGTGGTCGCTGCCGGTGTCCACGAGGAACGAGAGCCGGTAGTACTCCTTTTCCAGTTCGGCCAGCTGGATCCGCTCCGGTTCCCCGCCTGGCTTTTCCATGTCGTAGACGTAAAACTCCGCAAAGTTGCAAGTCACGACCCAGCGGGGATGCTGCGAGACAGGAAGCTCCAAAATATACCGTTTCGCCTGCTGGAAAGGGGTGAGCAGCGTGCCGTCCGACTGCTTGATGGGCTTGTTCAAATCCTTTCCCAACCCTTTCTGCTCGATCAGGACTTTCGTCGCCGGTATCGTTCCGTCAATAAAGCTGGTGTGGTCCAAGTGCACCTGCTCCTCGAACTTGATAAACTCCTCCGGATGCTCCACGCCGAAAACATCCCGCAAAAGAGAAATCCAAAACAGCTGGCTCTGCCCTTTTTCATATCCTTTGTCTTTCCAGAACGCCGCGAATTTTCTGGCGGCGCTTCTTTGCTCCGTGTCTGTCATGCGCTGATCCCCTCTGAATGGTAACTGATGCTTCATGAAACGGCAACTGATTTTGACCGATAGAAACACAACGCCAGTATACCGTATCAAACCCAAGATTACAACATGAAAAATGATATCTGTGTTTACCACTGCGACTTATGCCGGTTCTAAGTTTTTAAAAATTTTGAGCCGAAATTTTCCGCAGATTATCGCTTGTCAATCGGCAAACCCTCTGTTACAATCCTTGTATGACGCCAGGACGGAACGCCCTTTCCGACGACATACGCGCATATCGCGGCAGTATCGGCTGGCACGATGTGGGGAAGCGTCAAACGCCAGGATCTATTGACCGCAGGAGGTGATACGATGCTACATATTATTTTCGGGGATGTGGAACACGCGATCTACCATCCACCCACCTATTTCGACAACCAATATGAGGATGAGTGGATCACAGATCCCCTGTCCGTTGCCATGATAAAGGACGTTGACAAGTCTGATGTCGTCGGGGAACACCTCATTCTCAGCCCCGTGCTGGGTCCGATTTCCCCAAAGGGGATTTCGGGCGGTGTCAAAACCTTAATACTCATGGCCTTTGACGAAAGCGGAAAAATTTTTAACGCATCCGCCTGCGGAGACAACTGTGCCAAATGGATTGCGCAAATTGCGCAGACGAAAGACCTCACGATCAATCTGCATCATGTGATGGATTTTTCTTCCGTGCAAAATCTCGAGGCAGAAATGCTCAATTTGCACGTGACGGCACATAATTACAAGGAATACCTACACTATGCCATCTCTATAAAGGAACGCTGAGCTATGAAAGGAACGTATCGCATCATTGTGCGAAACAAACGCTTGCACTATGAGTTACAAATTCGACGAAACATCACCATCATCCGCGGCGACAGCGCCACTGGAAAGACCACGCTCATACAACTTTTGGATCAGGCAGAAACACTTGGGGAAAGTTCCGGGGTAGAGGTCATCAGTGACAGGCCTTGTGGGGTATTGCGTGGAACAAACTGGCAAATGCTATTGTCCAATTCACACAACCATATACTCTTTTTAGATGAGGAAAGCAGATTTGTGAAGTCGCAAGAATTTGCGGAAGCCGCAAAGGCATCCGACAATTACTATGTGATTATCACGCGGGAGGATTTGCCAATCTCCCTTATTCCGTGGAAGAAATCTATGGCATACACGCTTCCGGAAAATACCATGACTTACGGAAAACATACAATGAGATGTATCAGATCTACGATCGCAAAACTTACGCTGGGGAAAACACTGGAAAAATTGATGAACGCAAATCCCCGCATACATTGCTATCTTCCGGAGTCCTTTGAATGGCTGATCTTAAAATCGGGTCTCATTGACGGAAACAAAATACAAAAGCAAGCGATTTTACGCGTCATACAAGGCGTTGCGTGGGGCTAGGCGTTCTCCGCAGACGAGCGCGCAGTTCCCGCAGCTCCCGCAGCTCCTGCATATGATTCAGGGCAAGGCCGTTTTGAGGCGGCCATGCCCTGAGAAGGCTGCGGGAAAATCATGCTCCACAAACACTGTTTTTCAGATAATATCGAGACATATTGTGTTGTCCCATAAAGAATTACTTTGCCACGTAGAAACAACACCATTCAACTTCTTTTTGTTTGCCAACTGAAGCGTGACCATGATCACATCCTTGGCATTTTCTATCGTATATCCATTTTTGTATCCCTTTTCATCTGAAAAGATTTTGTAGTCCTGTTTTTCATTGCCCCAGCGCACATGAATCGCGACCACTTTCCATCCGGATTTCAAATTCCAGCGAATCTTCCCATTCGATATTTTCCCCAGTTGAAGGTTTCTAAATGGAAATAACATGCTAGTCGGTTTTGTATTCTTTTTTATTTTTGAAGCATGATTCTTCCCATCTATTTGGAGCGTTTGAAATGGGTTCTCGCACGGAATGACTTTTACCTTTCCCTGGTAAGTTTCTTTTTTCCCATTTTTCTTTTTCACTGTGAATTTGATGGTTGTCGTTCCAGCTTTTTTTGTGAATAGCGCATAGTTCTTTCCCGATTCCGTTCCCAATTCCTGATTCGCTTCACGCAACTGTACGACACCTTTCTTGCTATACGTGATCTTGATGTTTTTCTTTGAAATCCCTCGTAATTCTGGAACCTCTATCAATTTTCCAACCTTTGCCCCCTTGCAGAGCATCACCGAGATGTCGAACACGTTTTTCTTCGACTTGGCGCTCGCCCCAAACCCGCACGCAAGGAAAACCATGCACACCACGACCAACAAGCCGCCAAAACATTTCTTTTTCACTTTTTTTGTCCTCCTTTTTTTAGATTCTCTTTTTCTGTTTGCGTGTTGCCATTTTTGAAGATTTTGTCAAATCTGTGCGCAGTCACTGCGGGGCATTCGTTTTCTGGGAATGTCAGATCGGATGCAAGACTCCCGCTGGAAACCCCGACAGCGTTCTCAGTGTACACTTCCCTTTTGTGTCCGTCAAGCACCTGTTTCACCATTTTTCTGGGAAGTTACGGAAATTCGCCCCGGCAGGCTGGCACGCCAGTTGTGATGATCCAAAAATTTTCCGCGTTTTGTGTCGATACAAAAATTTTCCGCATTTTGTGTTGATTTTACTTGTCGATCATGTATAATAGAAGTAGTGCCGATTTCCCATGTCCCACAAGCGGGATCGCTGGGTCGTTACAAGGCACTGTCTGTTTCGTCACTACACATATCACAAAAGAAAAGAGGTTAAAAGATGGCAGAGATCAATTTGAGCAAGTATGGCATCACCGGAACTACGGAAATCGTGTACAATCCTTCCTACGAGCTGTTGTTCGAGGAGGAGACCAAACCAGGCCTAGAGGGGTTTGAAAAGGGGCAGGTCAGCGAACTCGGCGCGGTGAACGTCATGACCGGCATCTATACCGGCCGTTCCCCAAAAGACAAGTTCATCGTCATGGACGAAAATTCCAAGGATACTGTGTGGTGGACAACGCCGGAGTACGCAAATGACAACCATCCGGCCTCCGAAGAAACCTGGAAAGTGGTAAAGGACCTTGCGGTCAAGGAGCTATCCAACAAAAGGCTTTTTGTCGTGGATGCGTTCTGCGGCACCAACAATGACCCCCGCATGGCGATCCGCTTCATCGTCGAGGTCGCGTGGCAGGCGCACTTCGTGAAGAATATGTTCATCCAGCCGTCGGAAGAGGATCTGAAGGACTTCACGCCTGATTTCGTGGTCTACAACGCCTCCAAGGCGAAAGTCGAAAACTACAAGGAGCTCGGCTTAAATTCCGAGACGGCCATTGTGTTCAACATCACCAGCCGCGAGCAGGTGATCCTGAACACCTGGTATGGCGGCGAGATGAAAAAGGGCATGTTCTCCATGATGAACTATTACCTGCCCCTGCGCGGCATCGCCTCC
>CAYVVW010000164.1:0-4790 GCA_964455335.1 uncultured Marvinbryantia sp. | reverse complement strand
TGGTTTGCCTCCGTGATGGAAACGAGGTTTTGCGTGTTAATGTTCATGCTTTTCCCATGAAACTCAATCCTCCTCGTCTACAAAGATTCCCGGAACATTCTTCCAGATATATTCGACTTCGTTCTCCACGCTGGTTCAACCACACTTTGATGATGAGATCTTCAGCTTACCGGCACTGCCGTCCTTCACAACCTACTCCGGATTTTCCTTTCATCGCCCTTAATGCGCCTGAACTCAAGGGTTTTCGATCCTATTTTCCTGCACCCGTGACATCAAAACCACCGTCTCCACATGCACGGTTCCCGGAAACATATCCACGCAGCAGGCGCGCTCCATCCGGTAGCCGCCGGCCATCAGGATTCCTATGTCACGCGCGAGGCTGGTCGGCTTGCACGATATGTAGATCAGCTTTTGCGGGCGGATTTCCGTGGCGATTTTGGCGAGTGCCTTGGGGTGGACGCCCTCGCGCGGCGGGTCGAGCACCACGATGTCCGGCGTCTCCTGCAGGCGCTCCATGGTTTTTCCCACGTCGCCCGCCAAAAACTGGCAGTTTTTCAGATTGTTTTCGGCCGCGTTTGCGCGCGCGGCCATCACGGCCTCCTCCACGATCTCGATGCCCACGACTTTTTTCGCGGCGGGCGCAAGGATTTGCCCGATGGTGCCTGTCCCGGAATAGAGGTCAAACAGGGTGGCGTCTTTTGTGTCGCCTGCGTAGGCGCGCACCTTTTCGTAGAGGGCTTGCGCCCCGAGGGAATTTGTCTGGAAAAAGGAAAAGGGCGTGATGCGAAACCGCAGCCCGCAGATTTCCTCGTAGAAAAAATCCTGCCCATACAAAATGTCCGTGCCATCGTTCTGAATGACATCGGCCAGGCTGTCATTTCTGGTGTGCAGCACCCCGACAAGGGTGCCGTCCAAGGGCAGCAGGCGCAGGCGTTCCGCCATGGGGCGAAGCAGCTCCGCCTCTGTCATGCCAGGCATGGCAAACTGCGTGCTTGTCACCAAGTCCACCAGGATTTCTTGCGTCTGTTTTCCCTTTCGCACCAGCAAATGGCGCAAATATCCCGTGTGGCGCATCTTGTGGTAAAAGTCCGTCCGCATTTGCGTGAAGTAATCCAAAACGCAAGTGAGGATTTTTTGGAAATCCGCGTCCACAATGGCGCAATTCCCCACCGTCACGATATCGTAAAAACTGCCGCGCCTGTGCATCCCGAGCGCCAGTGGCCCGTCCCGGTATGCGTCCCCAAAGGAAAATTCCATTTTGTTGCGGTAAGCGGTCGTCTCCGGGCTTGCAAAAATCCCCTCAAACGCGCCCGCCAGCGCCAATTCCCCGCACGCCTCGGACAGCAACCGCAAAACTTGCCGCTCTTTGAGCGCAAGCTGGCTGGCGTAGGGCAGATTTTGGTAGGTGCAGCCCCCGCACGCGCCAAAGTGCGGGCAGGCGGGCGCAACCTCGTCCGGCGCCTTTTGCAGGACTTCCAGGATGCGCCCCTGCGCGCGCCCTTTTCGCACCTTGCACAGCTGCAGGCGCACCGTCTGCCCGATAAGCCCATCCTTCACTTCCACCGGCCGTTCCTCGTCTGGCACGGTCACAAGACACTGGTTTGGAAAGGCGATGTCCGTTACTTTTCCCTCTAAAACCTCACCCTTTTTCACGCTGTCAACCCTCCCTATGGGATTCAGATGTGCGCCGCCTGGCACACTCACAAAATCCGCCGCAGGTCATGCGGCGGATTTTTCTCTCAAGGTCTGTTGTTGCCTAATGTCTGTTGTTGCCGCGGCGAATTATGCCTCGGTCTTTTCGGATGCCTTTTCCTCGTTCACAAAGATGTATTCTTCATCCTGCGCGTCGTCCGTGCCCTCGTCGGCCGTTTCCTTTTCTTTTTCCTGCTCCCCTGTGGACTCTTTTTCCGCAGACTCCAAATCCTCCTCGAAGTAATCCTCGAGGTCGTCCTCAAAATCTTCTTCCAAGTCCTCCAGGTAGTCCGGGGTCAGGTAGCGGTATACCGCATAGGCAATCCCCGCGACCGCAGCCACCGCGCCAAGGATCGCCAAGATCCACAGGACGGTATTTTTGTTTTTCTCCTCGTCTCTTTTTTGAATGGCGGCCAACAGTTCTTCTATTTTGCTCATATGCACACTTCCTTTCTCTCTTTTTGCAAAATTCCCTTACAGTATAGCACAGCTTTTTTCTGTTTGCCACTGGAAATTTGATTTCTTTTGTCTGATTTTTTACACTTTTTCTAATTTTGCAAACGCGGCGAACATTTTTTTGACTCCCCCGCCAAAGCGGACGGTCACCTCGTAATCGCGCCCGCCATCCCGGATGGTCTCCACAGTGCCAACGCCAAATTTGGCATGGCGCACGCGGTCGCCCACGCCATAGTCCAGGTGGTCTGCCTTTTTTACAGTGCGCGCCTGCCCCTGCTGCGCGAACGCCTTCGCGCGAAACGCCTTTTTCGCCTGCAGGTAGGGCGTTCCGCGCGGCGATGTCTCATGTGGCGATGCCGCAAACGGCAGTGTCTCAAACGCCTGTGTCTCAAACGGCGATGTCTGGCGCGACCGCGTCTCATGTGGCGATGCCGCAAACTCCGGCATCTCAAACGCCCGTGTCTCAAACGGCGATGTCTGGCGTGACGGCACCTCATGTGGCGATGCCGCAAACTCCGGCATCTCAAACGCCTGTGTCTCAAACGGCGATGTCTGGCGGGGCGGCATCTCGCGCGTCTGTGTCTTGCGCCCCGCGGATGACCCTCCGAATGTTCCCCCTCCCCCAGACGAAATGAGTCTTTGCGGCACTTCGCGCAAAAATCGGGACATGCGGTTGTTGCGGGTCTCCCCGCGGATCATCCGCGACCTGGCCCAGCTTAGGGTCAGCCGGCGCATGGCCCTCGTGATGCCCACATAGCACAGGCGGCGCTCCTCCTCGATGGCATCCGGATCCTCGTCATACCCGACATGGCTCGGAAAGACGCCCTCCTCCATCCCCGTCAGGTAAACATTTGGGAACTCCAGCCCCTTTGCGCTGTGCAAGGTCATCAAAAGGACGCAGCTCTCGCTCTCGCCCACGCTGTCAATGTCGGCCACGAGGGCGACTTCCTCCAAAAACTCCGAAAGCGACGGCTCTTTTGTGGTTTCCTCATAAGATGCCGCCTTGGAGATGAGCTCGTCCACGTTTTCGATCCGAGACTCCGCCTCGTCCGTTCCCTCCAGTTGCAAATCCCGCACATATCCCGTGGATTCGATCACGGTTTCCAGAAGTTCCCGCACGCCGACGAACTCTGCCTGGGCGCGCAAGGTGCGGATAAAGGTCACAAACTCCCCCAGCTTTTTGGCGGCTTTGCCGATGCCGGGAATGTCGTTCGCACACTCCAAGGCCTGATAAAATCCGATGCCCCGCTCCATGGCATACGTCTGCACTTTTGCAACCGTGGCGGTGCCAATGCCGCGCCGCGGCACGTTGAGGATGCGCCGCACGGCCAGGTCGTCTTTCGCATTGTCAATGGTCTTTAGATAAGCCAGCAGGTCCTTGATCTCTTTTCTCGCATAGAAATTGACGCCGCCCACGATGCGGTAGGGGATATTTCTGTGCAAAAACTGTTCCTCAAACAGGCGCGACTGCGCGTTCGTGCGGTAAAGCACGGCAGTGTCGCCATAGCCAATCCCCGATTCCCCCATGCAGCGCTGGATGTCCATTGCCACATATTCCGCCTCGTCGTGCGCGCTCATAAATTGGCGCACCGCAATGGGCTCCCCCGGTTCTTGGTCTGTCCAGAGGGTCTTTTTCTTTCTGCCCACGTTATTTCGGATGACGCTGTTTGCCGCGTCGAGGATATTTTTGGTGGACCGGTAATTTTGCTCCAGGCGGATAACCGCCGCGTCCGGAAACGTCTTTTCAAAATCGAGGATGTTGTGGATATTTGCCCCGCGGAATTTGTAAATCGACTGGTCGTCATCCCCCACCACGCACAGGTTGCGGTTTTTTTTCGCCAGCAGGCCCACCAGGCGGAATTGCGCCGTATTGGTGTCCTGGTATTCGTCCACCATGATATACCGGAAGCGGTTTTGGTAGTGATCGAGCGCCTCAGGGCAGTCCGCGAGCAATTCGACGGTTTTGTTGATCAAGTCGTCAAAGTCCATGGCGTTATTTTTGAGGAGCTGCGCCTGGTACTCCTTGTAGGCAGCGGCGATCTTCCGGCCCCGGTAGTCGGGGAATGTGAGCTTTTCATACTCCTCCGGCGAGACCAGCTCGTCCTTTGCCGAGGAAATGGCATCCAGGATGGCCTTCTCACGCAGGGTTTTCGTGTCGATCTGCAGCTGCTTGCAAATGTCCTTTATGAGAGACTTTTGGTCGTCGGCATCATAGATGGTGAAATTTGTCCCATACCCGATGCGGTCTGCCCACCGCCGCAAAATGCGCACGCACATGGAATGGAACGTGGACACCCACACGCCGTCCGAGCCGGCCTCCAGCATCCGCTCCACGCGCTCGCGCATCTCGCCCGCCGCCTTGTTGGTAAACGTGATGGCAAGGATATGCCAAGGGTTGACGCCTTTTTCCTCAATGAGATAGGCAATGCGGTGCGTCAGCACGCGCGTCTTTCCAGACCCCGCCCCCGCGAGCACAAGCAAGGGGCCTTCCGTGTGCAAGACCGCCTCCTTTTGCCTATCATTCAACATTTCAAATTGGCCCATGTCTCCTCCGATGGTAAAAAAAGACTTGTCATGTAGTTTTGAAAACTGTATAATGACACTAGGGGCAAAAAGTCATGCGTTCCATGCTTGCATGGACA
>CAYVVW010000163.1:0-4801 GCA_964455335.1 uncultured Marvinbryantia sp. | reverse complement strand
TGACATCGGAAGATGGCACGCGCGAGGGCGATTCCGTGGAGGCGATGCAGACCCACCCGGATGATTCGCAAGTGGAGGAGTGGCTAGTTGGGAACGGTGCCCAACTGGACTCCAACCAAGCAGGAGACATCCAACTGGACGTTTTCCAAACGGAGGAATGGGTCTTTGGGGAGTCAGATTCCGACGAGCAGGGTTTCTTGTCATCTGAAAGCGATCCATGGGGAAATCCCGCGCAGCTTGCGGAAACCGAATCCCTTGAAAATTTGGCGGGGCCGCTCATGCCCATTGTGGATGCGCCCGCCGCGGTCAGTGACACCGGAGTCAGTGACAATCGGAATCAGCAGGATTATTCCAGATGGTCCTCTCCGATGTACTCCTATCTCGTCATAGAGGGGGAAGGTTATCTGCGCGTGGAAAGTTGTGGCGGACAGGTTCTGATCGAGCGTTACAACCAGGACTTTCTGTTGCAGAGCGAGATAAAAAAGAACTATGAACTTCCGATTTTTGGCGGGTTCTACGCCGGGAGCGATGCCTATTACCTTGTGTTTGGGCAGACCAATCCCCAGGAGAGCGACGCTGTGGAAGTCGTGCGCGTCGTAAAGTATGACAAAAACTGGGCGCGGCTTGGATCGGCGTCGCTTTTTGGCGCAAATACGGTGATTCCATTTGATGCGGGAAGCCTGCGCATGACGGAATATGGCGGCTACCTTTATATCCGTACATCGCATGAAATGTATCAAGCAGAGGACGGGCTGAACCACCAGGCGAACCTCATGATGCAGGTGCGCACATCGGACATGGTCGTCACGGATTCCTATTACAAGGTGATGAATGTCAGTTTCGGATATGTCAGCCATTCGTTCAATCAATTCATCCTCGCCGACGACGCAGGCAACCTTGTGGCGCTCGATCACGGAGATGCCTATCCGCGCAGCTTTGTTTTGATAAAATATGGGAAGAAAGCGGGAGAGCCTTCTTTTAGCGGATATGATGGCAATGCGAGCGTCTCCTTGATGAATTTCCAAGGCGAGACTGGCGAGAATGCGACCGGCGCCTCTATCGGGGGATTGGAGTATTCTGCGAGCAGCTACCTGGCCGCGGGAAATAGCGTGCGCCAAGACGCAAACTGGTCCAGCTATCGCGTACGAAACATCTTTGTGACAACGACTTCCCGCAATGATTTTACCGAAAATGGAAGCCGACTAAAGTGGATCACGGACTATCAGGAGGGGAGTGGGATTTCCACAACCACGCCGCAGTTGGTGAAGTTATCGCCGGATCGCTTTCTGTTATTGTGGGGAGAAGAGCGCGGCCAGGCGGAGAAGCTTTGCTATCTTTTCCTGGACGGCAGCGCAAATTCATTGAGTGACATCTATACGGCTGACGGTTACCTGTCGGATTGCAAGCCCATCGAGCAAAATGGCGGCGCGCTCTGGTATGCGACGGATGGAGAAAAGCTCACGCTTTACCGCGTGAATGCCGATGGCAGTTTCCAAAAAGAGACGGCGCATTTGCACGCGTATGAACCGAAAATGACCTTTGCCAAGAATGCGTTGGAGTGCGGGCTGATCGAGGGAACGGTCACCAACCCGCTTACGACAGACAGCGATGGGGATATCACCTACAGCTCGGACAATTCTGAGATTGCGCAAGTCGGCGCGGACGGAATTGTCACATTAAAGGGGATCGGCACGTGCACGATTACGGCCTTTGCGTCGGCGGGCCAGAATTACCGCGCAAAATCAGCTTCCTACACGCTGGTTGTGCGGGATTTGAAGCAACAGGCCATCCAGGTCTCCCAAAAAATCAAAAAAACATGGGGCGATGCGGACTTTTCCCTAGGTGCGTCCTGCCTTGGCGGCGCGCCGCTTCGCTATGACAGCAGCGATGAAAAAGTGGCCGTGGTTTCGGCAGCTGGAACGGTATCCATCCGCGGCGCGGGCACTGCAACCATCACGGTGCAGGCGGAAAAATTCGGCGATTATATCGGCGCGGAGAAAGCGGTCACCCTGACGGTCAAACGGCAAAGCGTCAAGAAAGTAAAGCTCATTGTCACCAAATGCGGGAGCATTCCGCAAGGAAAAATGGACAATTATTTGCGCGCTTGGGATGGATCCGGATTCTTAAAGCCAGATACCGACTGCACGATCTGGATCAGTGGCACGGTATTTACCGACGAAGGGATTGAGAAAGCTACGGTGAACATAATCGGCAATGGAAACTACACCGGAAGGGCAAGCCGGACTGTCTTTCCGATTCACAGCAAACCGACCCTGCATTCCGCCGCGCTGGAGAAAGAGGGCGTTCTCCTAAAATGGGAAAAAGAGCCGAATGCCATGGGCTACCGGATCTACCGAAAGCAGGCGGGCGGAACGTACCAAAAAATAATAACGATCCGCGACGCGGACACCGCCAAATGGACGGATGCCGAGACGCGCCATCCGTCGCAGGATGTCTCCTATTTCATACGGGCATATACCAGCAACGGATCCAAGACCGTTTTATCGGTCGCTTCCGAGACGAAAACGGTGCAGGCAAGCCCTTCGGATGCGCAGGGGCAGACGGGAAGCGGCACGTCAAAACGCAGTCTTTCCAAGTGTAAGGTCAAATTGCAAAAGAGCAAATATGCCTACACCGGAAAAGCGATCAAACCTGCCATTACGGTCACCGATGGAAAAACCACATTAAAGAAAAACAAGGATTACCAGGTTTCCTACAAAAACAACAAAAAAATCGGAAAGGCTACGGTGACCATCACTGGAAAAGGGAAGTATCAGGGCACTGTCAAAAAGACTTTTCAGATTGTAAAAAAAGCACAAAAATGGAAAGTGACAGTTTCCACAAAAAATATCCAAAAAGGGAAAACGGCCGCCATTCGGGTGAAAAAGGCAGTCGGAAAAGTGACCTACCAATCCAGCAATCCTAAGATCGCGACCGTCAGCGCATCCGGGAAAATCAAGGCGATTTCTTCGGGAAAGGCCACCATTACCGTGACGGCCAAAGGCAACAAGAACACCAAATCAGCTACCCGAAAAATCCAGATCACAGTGAAAAAAGGCTGACGAAAATCGCTGGTCAACACAAAAGTCAGAAAGATGGACAAAAGGCGAGACATGGCAATGAACAAAAAGTAAGACATGGCAATGAATAATGACTTGCACAAAGACCGCTGAAGGGTGTATACTGGCAACATCCAAACGATCGCCAAAGCCGTTTGATGGAAACAATCTCGGAAATGGCAGAACGTGGAAAAAATTTAAGGATGTGTGACATATATGAAAAAGAGATGGAAAAAGATAACCTCCTGTTTGGTTTGCACGACACTTGTTGCAGGGGTTTTGCACCCTGTGTCATCTGCGTCGGACGCTATAGTGCCGGACACAGTAATTGTGGAAGAAATACCCACGGAAGCATACACATCATCAGAACACGTTCAAACGGAGCGCACGGCACTTGCCCAAACGGACGCGGAACTACTGACATCGGAAGATGGCACGCGCGAGGGCGATTCCGTGGAGGCGATGCAGACCCACCCGGATGATTCGCAAGTGGAGGAGTGGCTAGTTGGGAACGGTGCCCAACTGGACTCCAACCAAGCAGGAGACATCCAACTGGACGTTTTCCAAACGGAGGAATGGGTCTTTGGGGAGTCAGATTCCGACGAGCAGGGTTTCTTGTCATCTGAAAGCGATCCATGGGGAAATCCCGCGCAGCTTGCGGAAACCGAATCCCTTGAAAATTTGGCGGGGCCGCTCATGCCCATTGTGGATGCGCCCGCCGCGGTCAGTGACACCGGAGTCAGTGACAATCGGAATCAGCAGGATTATTCCAGATGGTCCTCTCCGATGTACTCCTATCTCGTCATAGAGGGGGAAGGTTATCTGCGCGTGGAAAGTTGTGGCGGACAGGTTCTGATCGAGCGTTACAACCAGGACTTTCTGTTGCAGAGCGAGATAAAAAAGAACTATGAACTTCCGATTTTTGGCGGGTTCTACGCCGGGAGCGATGCCTATTACCTTGTGTTTGGGCAGACCAATCCCCAGGAGAGCGACGCTGTGGAAGTCGTGCGCGTCGTAAAGTATGACAAAAACTGGGCGCGGCTTGGATCGGCGTCGCTTTTTGGCGCAAATACGGTGATTCCATTTGATGCGGGAAGCCTGCGCATGACGGAATATGGCGGCTACCTTTATATCCGTACATCGCATGAAATGTATCAAGCAGAGGACGGGCTGAACCACCAGGCGAACCTCATGATGCAGGTGCGCACATCGGACATGGTCGTCACGGATTCCTATTACAAGGTGATGAATGTCAGTTTCGGATATGTCAGCCATTCGTTCAATCAATTCATCCTCGCCGACGACGCAGGCAACCTTGTGGCGCTCGATCACGGAGATGCCTATCCGCGCAGCTTTGTTTTGATAAAATATGGGAAGAAAGCGGGAGAGCCTTCTTTTAGCGGATATGATGGCAATGCGAACGTCTCCTTGATGAATTTCCAAGGCGAGATCGGAGAGAATGCGACCGGCGCCTCTGTCGGGGGATTGGAGTATTCCACGAGCAGCTATCTGACCGCTGGAAATAGCGTGCGCCAAGACGAAAACTGGTCCAGCAATCACGTGCGAAACGTCTTTGTGGCAACGACTTCCCGCAATGATTTTACCGCAAATGGAAGCCGGCTCAAGTGGATCACGGACTATCAGGAGGGGAGTGGGATTTCCACAACCACGCCGCAGCTGGTGAAGCTATCGCCGGATCGCTTTCTGTTATTGTGGGGAGAAGAGCGCGGCCAGGCGGAGAA
>CAYVVW010000162.1:0-4820 GCA_964455335.1 uncultured Marvinbryantia sp. | reverse complement strand
GAACTGCTCAAAAGTCAGCATAAATCATGCATTTTGAGATTAATCAGCAGGCACTTTTTAGATGCGGATTACGGCACATCCTCGTTTCCCGCAACAAAAGCATCGCTAAAATCGCTGGTCAACAAAAAAGGAAAAAAGGCTGTTGTAAAGATCAAAAAAGTAAGCAAGGCAGACGGATATGAGATTGTGTATGGCACGGATCACAAGCTGAGGAAAAAAGTAAAAAAAGTAGTGGCAAAAAAGACGACAGTCACGGTCAGGAATCTGAAAAAGGGCAAGACATACTATGTGAAGGCACGGGCATACAAGGTAAATGCCAAAGGGAAAAAAGTATATGGGAAATATTCTGCCGTGAAAAAAGTGAAGATCAAAAACTAGCGCAACGCAAAACCAAAAACGAGGGCATTGTGCCAAATCAGGTGTTTGTGATTTGTGCTTGTGATATGCCAGATCAGGTGCTTGTGATTTCAGTTGCAAACGTCGGCGTGCCGTGGTAAGATATTCGGGTAACAAACCAGCATCAAAAATGGAGGAAAAACGAATGGCAGATTATGAAGATTTTTCACAGCAAAAAGATACAATGGGCAGGCATCGCCGCCCGCATTTTCACCCGCGCCGCACCTGGGTGCTCGGGTGCGTTGCGGCAGTGCTTGTGGTCGCGGTTCTTTTGTTGGGCAATGACATGTTTTACCAGATCGGGGAGCAGGAGCAGGCAGTGGTCGTCACCCTGGGAAAGGCGAAGGCCGTCACGGAGACGGGGCTGCACTTCAAAGCGCCTATTATCCAGTCCGTCCGCAAGGTCAACACCACCATCCAGGGCTTTCCGATCGGCTATGACATCGACACCAACGAGAGCGTGGACTCCGAGAGCATCATGATCACGTCCGACTACAACTTCATCGACGTGGATATCTTTTTGGAGTACCGCATCGTGGATCCGGTGCAGTACACCTACGCCTCGCAGCAGCCGGAGGAAATTTTGAAAAACCTGGCGCAGAGCTGCATCCGCACGGTGGTGAGCACCTATCCCGTGGACGATGTCCTGACAACGGGCAAAAGCGAAATCCAGGCGAAAATCAAAGAGCTCATCACTGAGTCGCTTGAGGCGAACGAGATTGGCATCCAGCTGGTCAATATCACCATGCAAGACTCCGAGCCGCCCACGGACGAGATCGTAAAGGCGTTTAAAGCCGTGGAAAATGCCAAGCAGGGAAAAGAGACGGCGCTCAACAACGCGAACAAATACCGCAACGAGCAACTGCCCGAGGCGGAGGCCGAGGCCGACCAGATCATCAAGGAGGCAGAGGCGAAAAAACAGATGCGCATCAACGAGGCCGAGGCGCAAGTGGCGCGCTTCCAGGCCATGTACGAGGAGTACCGCAAAAACCCGATCGTCACCAAACAGCGCATGTTTTTCGAGACGATGGAAGAAGTCCTGCCGGGCATGAAAGTCATCATTGACAGCGGGAACGGCGTGCAAAAAATCCTGCCGTTAGACTCCTTTACGGCAGACGCAGATGCCGGGGATGCGGGCGCGAAAGACGCGCAGGGGCAGGCCGCGCAGCCGCAAGTCGAACAGGCGCAAAACACACAGACGTCACAGTAACGAGCAGATGCCAAGGGTCTAACGATTTCCGAATATCGTGCGGGATTGCAGGGCACTGCGTAAGCAGCAAATACTTTTGTCGTTTGCGATAGCACCGACTGGAGCGAAGCGTAGACAGCGAAGCACGAAACAATCCGCAGGGCATCTTTATAACATCGGGAAAGTGCCATGATCGTTGGGAAAGTGCCATGATTGTCAGGGAGAGCACTGTGATTATCGGGATAATGCCATGATCATCAGGAGCGCATCGTGGACATTGGAGAAGCACCACGATCTATGGCAAGCAAAGAAATTCGGCAAGGAGAGGAACACGAAATGAAGAAAAAAGGATGGATCATCGCGGGGGTGGCTTTTGTGGCGATTGTGGCACTGGCACTTTCCCTCGTGGTCACGCAGAGAAATGAATACACGCTGGTGCGGGAGTTTGGCAAGGTGGTGCGCGTGGTCGACCGGGAGGGCATCAGCCTGAAAGTGCCATTTTTGCAGGACACGGCCACGCTCCCAAAGGAGATTTTGCTGTATGACATGGCCTCGTCCGATGTCATTACCAAGGAAAAAAAGACGATGATTGCGGACAGCTATGTGCTGTGGAAGATCTCAGATCCCCTGAAATTTGCGCAGTCTCTCAATGCCTCGATCGGCAACGCGGAAAACCGCATCAACACGGCGGTCTATAACGCCACGAAAAACGCCATCGGCAGCATGACGCAAGACCAGCTGATCAGCGGCCGCGACGGCGTCCTTGCGGATGCAGTCATGTCGGGCGTCGGGGGAAGCCTGGGGCAGTATGGCATCGAGCTTTTGGCATTTGACATGAAACAGCTCGATTTGCCGGACGACAACAAAGACTCCGTGTATGAGCGCATGATTTCTGAGCGCAACAACATTGCCGCCACCTACACGGCAGAGGGCGATTCCGAGGCAAAAGTCATCCGCAACACGACCGACAAGGAAGTGGCGCTGCAAATTTCCGATGCCGAGCGCCAGGCGGAAATCCTGGTGGCGGAAGGGGAGGCGGAATACATGCGCATCCTGGCGGATGCCTATTCCGACAGTGACAAGAATGATTTTTATTCGTATGTGCGCAGCCTCGATGCCCTCAAAACGTCCATGACGGGCGAGGACAAAACAATCATCCTGCCGGCAGACTCGCCGATTGCGCAGGCCTTTGTGGGCGAGTAATGTTCACACCTTTTTCACACGAAAAACAAACATGCGACAATTTTTTCCTGTAGACTCCTAGCGAGCATCCAAAAAAATGGCTGTTTGCCGCGGCCCTTTGGGCGAGGCGAAAATGGCGGGCGGATATGCCGCTTGCGAGAAAATCGAAAGGAGAATGTTGCAAATGAGAAGAAACGGATACCTTGGGGTGGCGATCATGATGGCGGGGACATTGTTGATTTCCACCCCCTGCGTGGCTTACGCCACATCCCTGGAAACGGAGAGCCAGGCGGCTTCAAAAAAGAAAACTGGGAGCCGGGCGGGTTCTCAAGAGGAAATCGGAAGCCAGGCGGGTTCCGGAAAGGGAACCGAGAGCCAGACGGATTCCCAAGCGGAAAATGGGGAATCCGATAGCCTGTCAGATCAAAAGGGAAGCCAGGACGGGCAGCCGTCTGAAAAGCCAGACAGCGAGATGGGCGGGCAGCCACCGGAGAGACCAGATGGAGAAATGGGGGAGCAGCCGCCGGAGAAGCCAGATGGCGAGATGGGAGAGCAGCCGCCGGAGAAGCCAGATGGCGAGATGGGAGAGCAGCCGCCGGAGAGACCAGACGGCGAGATGGGGGAGCAGCCGCCGGAGAGACCAGACGGCGAATCGGGGGAGCAACCGCCGGAGAGACCAGATGGCGAGATGGGAGAGCAGCCGCCGCAGAAACCAGATGGCGAGATGGGCGGGCAGCCGCCCCAGGGCATGCCTGGCGGGGGCGAGCAGGAGCGCGCGGACCTCAGCGCGGCCTTTACGGTGGACGGCGAGGAGACAACGGCGGACGGCGAAACGCACGCCAGCACTTCCGCGGATGAGAATGCCGTTTTGGTGAAAAATGGCGGATCGCTGACATTGCGCGACGCAACCGTTACCAAGAGCGGGGATTCCACGAATGTGGACCAGAGCAATTTCTACGCGCGAAACGCGGCGATTGCCGTGCAGGAGGGCAGCAGCTGCACATTGGAAAATGTCACCGTCACGACCGACGCGGAGGGTTCCAACGCCATCTTTGCGACCGGTGAGGATGCGGTCATCACGGTTGAAAATGTGTCGATCCACACGACGGGCAATTCCTCGCGCGGCCTGGACGCAACCTACGGCGGCACGGTGATCGCAAAAAATGTCGACATCACGACGGAAGGGGCGCATTGCGCGCCGCTTGCGACCGATCGGGGAGAGGGAACGATCACCGTCGAGGAGGGCACATTGTCGGCGAAGGGTGACGGAAGCCCCTGCATTTATTCCACCGGGGCAATCACGGCCATTGGCGTGACAGGAATGGCGATGGACAGCCAGACCCTTGTGGTGGAGGGGAAAAATTCCGTTTCCCTGGAAAACTGCGACCTGATGGGGGCGGGGAAAAATGGCCTGATGCTTTACCAGAGCACCTCCGGAGACGCGGGGGAGGGAACGGCAACGCTCACTTCCGTGGGCAGCAAGCTGACGACCACGTCGGGCGGCCCGATGATTTATGTGACCAACACGGCGGCAAAGGCCAGCTTTACGGACACATCCTTGCATTTTCGGAGCGGCATCCTGGCGCAAGTGTCCGGGAACAACACGAACAACTGGGGGAAAGAAGGGGAAAACGGCGGCGATTTCACCTTAGAGGGCATCGCGCAGGCATTTGCGGGCGACATCACCTGTGACGAGATCAGCGCCGTCACGCTCACCCTCCAAAACGAGAGCAGCTGGGATGGGGCGATGGACACGGCCGGCACGGGCAGCCATACCGCTGTATCCCTGGACGCGACTTCCACTTGGAACGTGACGGCGGATTCCCATGTGTCAGTGCTGGAAAACGCGCTTTCGGACAACAGCAACATCACGTCAAATGGTTACACCATCTACTACGACGCAGACCAGGAGGCGAATGCGTGGCTTGGCGGGGAAACCATCCAATTGGCGGATGGCGGGCAGATCACGCCGGAGAAATAAAACGAAATCTATTTAGTGCCAGCTCATAAATCTCATTGAAAAGGAGTCCAAATCATGTACAGACCGCTTGAT
>CAYVVW010000161.1:0-4860 GCA_964455335.1 uncultured Marvinbryantia sp. | reverse complement strand
TTGATTTGGCCGTGCACGGCGAGTCAGAGGCGATCCCCCTGTACAGTGTGGCGGAGCGCCAGGGCATTTCCGAGAGTTACCTGGAGCAGCTTTTTGGCAAGCTGCGCAAAGAAGGCCTCATCCAGAGCGTGCGCGGGTCTGCGGGCGGTTACCAGATCGCGCGCCCGGCGGCGGAGATTTCGGTGGGCGACATCCTGCGCGCCTTAGAGGGCAATGTGGAGCCGGTCGAGTGCCTGGGGCTGAAGGACGATCTCGTCTGCGAGGACGCGGACGTGTGCGTCACCAAACAAGTGTGGCAGCAAATCAACGAGAGCATCACGCAGACAGTGGACAGGATTATGCTGGACCAGCTGGTGGCGGATTGCAAGGCCGCCCAGGAAAAGACCGGAAAAGACGCAATCCGGTGCGAGAACTGAGGAAGGGATCTATGGAGAAAATCATTTATCTGGACAATGCGGCGACCACGCGGACGGCCCCCGAGGTCGTCGAGGCGATGCTCCCGTATTTTTCGGAATATTATGGGAACGCGTCCACCATTTACGGGCTGGGCGCGGAGAGCAAAAAGGCCATGAACGCGGCGCGGGAGGAGATTGCGCGCTCGATTGGCGCGCAGACGAACGAGGTCTACTTTACGTCCGGCGGGTCGGAGGCGGACAACTGGGCCATCAAGGCGACGGCGGAGGCCTACCGGCAAAAGGGCAACCACATCATCACGTCGAAAATCGAGCACCACGCGGTGCTGCACACGTGCCAATACCTGGAAACCCAGGGGTTTGAAGTCACCTATGTGGACGTGGACGAGCATGGCATCGTGCGGCTGGACGCGCTGGAAAAGGCCATTCGCCCGACCACCGTGCTGATCAGCGTCATGTATGCAAACAACGAGATCGGCACCATCCAGCCGATCGCCGAAATCGGCGCCATCGCGAAGCAGCATGGCATTTTGTTCCACACGGACGCGGTGCAGGCGTTTGGCCATGTGCCCATCGACGTGGACGCGTGCCACGCTGACATGATGAGCGCGAGCGCGCACAAATTAAATGGGCCGAAAGGCGTGGGGTTCCTCTACATCCGCAAAGGCGTGAAGATCCGCTCCTTCCTGCACGGGGGCGCGCAGGAGCGCAAAAGGAGGGCCGGTACGGAAAACATCCCGGGCATCGTCGGTTTTGGCGTCGCCGTCAGACGCGCCATGGAGACGATGCAAGCGCGTGCGCAAAAAACGCGGGAGCTGCGCGACTACCTGATCGGGCGCGTGCTCGCGGAAGTGCCGCACACCCGCTTAAACGGCGACGCGTCCAAACGCCTGCCGAACAATGCGAATTTCAGTTTCCAGTTCGTGGAGGGGGAGTCCCTGCTGATCCGCCTCGACATGAAAGGCATCTGCGGGTCCAGCGGGTCGGCTTGCACATCCGGAAGCCTTGACCCCTCGCACGTGCTGCTGGCCATCGGGCTGCCGCACGAGATCGCGCACGGGTCCCTGCGGCTGACCTTGAGCGAGGAAACGACAAAAGCGGAGATCGATTATGTGGTCGATGCCATCAAGGAAATCGTGGAACTCATGCGCGCGATGTCCCCGCTTTATGAGGATTTTTTAAAGAAACAGAAGGCGTAGGAGGAACAGGTATGTATAGCGAGAAAGTGATGGATCATTTTCAAAATCCGCGCAACGTTGGCGAGATAGAGGATGCCAGCGGGGTCGGAACAGTTGGAAATGCAAAATGCGGCGACATTATGCGCATGTATTTGCAAATTGACGACAATTGCGTCATTCAAGATGTGAAGTTTAAGACATTTGGCTGCGGGGCTGCCGTGGCCACCAGCAGCATGGCGACGGAGCTGGTCAAGGGAAAGACCGTGCAAGAGGCCCTGCAAGTGACCAACAAGGCAGTCATGGAGGCGCTGGACGGGCTTCCGCCCGTAAAAGTCCACTGCTCCTTGCTGGCGGAGGAGGCCATTCACGCGGCGCTTTGGGATTATGCGCAGAAGCATGGCATCACCATTGAGGGGCTGCAGAAACCGAAATCTGACATCCACGAGGGTGAGGAAGAAGAAGCGGAAGCATATTGATGGAGAAAAAGACAGTTGTGGTCGGGATGTCCGGAGGGGTGGACTCCTCCGTGGCGGCCTGGCTGTTAAAAGAACAGGGGTACGCGGTCATCGGCGTGACCATGCAAATCTGGCAGGACGGGGACGCGCTTGCGGAACAGGAAAACGGGGGGTGCTGCGGGCTTTCCGCCGTGGACGACGCGCGCCGCGTCGCGGAAACCCTGGGCATTCCCTATTACGTCCTAAATTTGAAAGAGGCGTTTCGCACGCACGTGATCGACTATTTTGCCAGGGAATACCAAAGTGGCCGCACCCCCAACCCATGCATTGCCTGCAACCGCTATGTGAAGTGGGATGCCCTGTTGCGGCGCAGCCTGTCCATTGGGGCGGACTACATCGCGACGGGGCATTACGCGCGCATTTGCCGATTGCCAAACGGCCGCTATGCCATACGCCGATCGGTGACCGCGGAAAAAGACCAGACGTATGCCCTTTACAACCTGACGCAGGAGCAGCTCGCGCACACCCTGATGCCCGTGGGGGAATACACGAAGGCGCAAGTCCGCGAGATGGCGGCGCGCCTGGGCCTTTTGGTCGCGGACAAGCCGGACAGCCAGGAGATCTGCTTTGTACCGGATGGGGATTACGCGGGATTCCTTGCGTCTTACCTAGGAGAGGCACCGTCCGCGGGCAATTTCGTGGACCGCGACGGGCATGTGCTCGGACGGCACGCGGGCATCACCCACTACACGGTCGGGCAGCGCAGGGGCCTTGGCCTGCCCATGGGCAGGCGCGTGTTTGTGACGGAAATCCGCCCGCAGGCAAACGAAGTGGTGGTGGGGGAAAATGCGGATCTCTACAAGAGGCGCGTGCTGGCCGGCGACGTGACGGCGATGTCCGTGCCGTTTTTCCGAGACGGGATGCGCGTGACGGCGAAGATCCGCTACAACCACAAGGACGCGCCGGCCACCGTCTCCCCGCTTTCGGGAGGCCGCGCGGAGTGCGTCTTTGACGAGCCGCAGCGCGCGCCCGCGCCCGGCCAGGCCGTGGTCTTTTATGACGGGGAGACCGTGCTGGGCGGGGGAACGATTTTGTGATTTGGATGGGTGCGGGTGCTGCCCGCCATCCCGATAAAGCGTTAAACAGGCAGCTGTCATACCACCGCTTTGTGTCCTTGTAACACGCGCTGACGCCATAATATGCGAGAAGTTCCCGCACCTCGCCGTCCGTAAAGCCAAAATATTCAGAAAACAACGGATTTGACATGGAAAACACGGCAAGGTTGTTCAGACCCGTGAAAATGCTCTCTTTCGAGACGCGCAGGCACCCCGTCAGCACGGCAAACGCGAGGCTATCATTTGTTTTCAGCGCGGCGCCCAAAAGGCTCCGAATCAGCGAAATCATCTGGTCATAGTAGCCGTTTGCGTGCGCCCGCGCAAGCGGGACGTCATACTCGTCAATCAGCAAAACCATTTTCGACCCAAAATGCTTTTCCAGAAGTTCGCAAAGCAGCCGCAAGCCGTCGCAAAACACGCCCTCCGCCATGTCGCTGTCCAGCAGCTTGCCAAAAGCCTCCTTCTCGATGCCGCTAAGGATTGGGCTGTCCAAAAGATACGCGTGCTTCCTGGCCACGCGGTTCATCAGCAGGGCGGCTGACTGAAACGCATTCTTGTAATTCCCCGCATCGATGTCCTTTAAAGAGAGGAAAACGACGGGGTATTTCCCCATGTGCTTTTCCAAAAGCTCTGTTTCTTTCACAATCTCAAGCCCATCAAACACATGCTTGTCCCCACCCATGGAAAAGAAATGCGCGAGCATGCTCATGTTCAGGGACTTGCCAAACCTGCGCGGCCGGGTGAATAGGGTCACCTTTGATCGGTTTTCAAGCAAATCCCGAATCAATCCTGTTTTGTCGACATAGTAAAAATCGTTTTTCCGCAACTCCGCAAAAAATTCAATCCCAATCGGAAGCAGTTTCTTACTTTGGTCCATTTGCCATGCCCCTCCTTTTCTGGGTGACGGGAATGTTACTCTGTGCAGCCATGATCACTATAACATGGATTTTTGGATGCAACAACTGCATATTTGAAAAAGTTTCCTCACACTCCTTTGCAGCCCTTATGCAGGCGCGATCCGGTTCTCGGAAACATGGGTTTGATCCTGTATGGGCGAATTTCCTATCATATGACACAAGGTAGAAAGTCCTTTCCTACGACATGCTTGCATGTTGGTGGGCATCTTTTTACCGTAACATCCTAACATAGCAGGAAATAAAGAGCGACACCACCAAAATCTACATCAAGTCGACGCGGAAAAGCGTCAAGGAGCTCATAGAATATCTTTCCCTGGGGCCGCTGTTTGGGCTGGGAACGCAAGAAACAGAAGGGTAGGGGAAAAAGAGAGTGACAGCGGCGCGCGCTCGGGGTGTTGGGACACGATGGCTGCCACGGGAGAGAATCGGTCATAAAAAAATACAACATAATGTGAATTATGTTGTAAAATGGGGCATGGGCAGGACCCGAAATGCGGGACCTGCCCATGGATGATGGGAAAAATTCAGTGATGTGATGTATCGTTGTTTGCTATGAATGGCGTATTTTTGTTGCATTTTGCCACAAGGACAGGCCAGCCAAGCATATTTTTCGAACAAAAATGGGTCGGAAAACGCCCATTTGCGCTTGACTTTTCGATTTAGAGGTGGTATGGTAGGCATTGTTGGAAAATTCTGGGGCATTTTGGCATAGTCTGCATTTGCAAAATACAACATAATTCACATTATGTTGTGAATTCCGTGGAAAGGGGATGGGGGCATGG
>CAYVVW010000160.1:0-4875 GCA_964455335.1 uncultured Marvinbryantia sp. | reverse complement strand
GGAAGTAACGAAGAGTTGGCTGCTTGGTATAATCGAAAAAATATTTATCTTGTTTGCAATAGTAACGAAATAGCGGAATTGTTTGAGCGGAGTAAAATGGAACAAATGAAAGAGGAGTTTCAGACACTGGAAGAGATATATCATTTCTTTGTACTTGCGAGGAGTGGTAATCGCACGGAAATCTCTAAAGTATAATTTTTAGAAAATGCCTGCTTGACAAGCAAAATGAATCTGATACCGCAAACGACAAAGGCAACGCGCTTTGTCGTTTGCGATAGGGCCTAGTAGATAATGACTGTGCCATCGTTGTAGTAACTGTCCGCGGGGATGTCCTCGAAGGAATTGCCGCCAAAAGTTCCGCCGGAAGCGCCGAATGGGTCGGTCGTTTCAAGGCCTCCCCCGTTGGCAAATGGGTCGGTCGTCCCAAGGCCTCCCCCGTTGCCGAACGGGTCTTGCGCGCCCGGGAGCGTGTCTGCGGGATTTTGTCCGTTTCCGGAAGATGCGTTCCCTGAGTCCTCGCCGTCGATGATGAGGATGCCGTCGCCCAATCCCAGATCGGATGAGGCTTCCGCCCCCTGGTGCAGCTGGCAGGTGGCCGTTGGCGCGGCATAGGCAGAGTCGTCGGTCGCCCAGGAGCTGCCTTCCGGGCGCGCAAGGCACACGCGCGTGGCGGAGGGGCAGGCATCCGTCGCCTTTTGCCCCGTGACGGAGCAGACGGACACCAAAACGTGCGCGTCGCAAGTCTTGGTGGGAACAGTGCCGGCGGAAAAGTATTCGGCGTATGCCTGGCTGCCGCGCGGGTCTGCCGTGCACAGCCCTTGCACGGCCAGTTTTCCGGATTTTTTGCACACGACGGCCGTCACCGTGTCGGAAGGCTGCGCAAAGGAAACAACGGGCAGATCCTCGTGGACGCGGCACATGATGGAGTTCCAGAGGGTTTTTGCATAATTGGAAAAACTGGCGTCATAGCTCGGCAGGGCCTCGTTGTCGTCATACCCGCCCCAAATGCCGCAGGTGTAGTAAGGCGTATATCCCTCAAACCAGATGTCCTTTGTCTGGTCGGTGGTTCCGGTCTTGCCCGCCACGGGCATGTCGCCCAGCTGGATTTGGCCATAGGCCGTGCCGTCGGGGTGACGGATCACGTCCTGCATGGCCGTCGTCAGCAGGTATGCGGTCGACGGTTTTACCACTTCCCGACCCGCGGGGAGATTTTCCAAAAGGACGTTGCCCTTGCTATCCTCGATGCGGGTGTAAAACTTTGGCGCGATGTACGTCCCGCCATTTGCCAGGGCGGCGTAGGCGGCGGTCAGCTCCAGGTTGACCACCCCGTCCGTGATGCCGCCGAGCGCGAGCGGCTGGTATGCGTCCGAGAGGACGTTGCCCGCCGCGTCGGTCTCGCCGCCATAGAGCGTAGTGATGCCGAATTTTTCCAGATATTCCAATCCCACCTGCGGCGTGATTTCCGTCAGGCATTTTACGGCCACGACATTGATGGACTTTACGAGCGCAAAGTGGATGGTCTCAAGGCCGCTGTAGCCAAAGGCGCTGTCCCAGTTCTTCAGCTCCGCCCCGGACGCGTAGGAATAGGGCGCGTTGTCGTAGACGGAGGCGAGCGTCTTCCCATTGTGGTCAATGGCAGGCGCATAGGCCGCAAGCGGCTTGAAGGTAGAACCCGGCTGCCGCCTGGAGGACGTGGCGCGGTTCAGGGTCAGGGATGCCTCTTTTTCGCCGCGGCCGCCCACGACGGCCTTCACATAGCCTGTCGCCTGCTCGATGATGACCGCGGATGCCTGCGGCTGCATCACAAAAGAGATGCGCTCGCCCAACACCTGGTCGCCCGCGCCTGTCATGGCTTCGGAAAATTGCCGGGCGTAGCTTTTCGCGGTCTCCTCGTCCGCAAACATCATGCCAAGCGATGGGTCGATGGTCGCGAGAAAAGCCTGGAAGTCTGCGTTGCCATAGTGCGCGGTCGTGCCGTCCGCCTTTTGCAGGCTCAAGGCATAGTCCAGCCCAACGAGGGTATCCGCCGGGAAATTTGCGGGGTTTGCAAATTCCTCGTCGCAGATCTGCTGGATGGCGGCATCCTGCGCGCTATAGATGCGAAGCCCCCCGGAATAGAGGGCGCGGCTCGCCTGCGTGTTGGTATACCCGGCCTTTTGCACGAGATCCTCCAGTACCTGCTCGATGAGCGCGTCGGTGTAGTAGGAGTAGACTTCCTTTGCGCCTGTCTGCACGTCCGTCTCGCGGATGCGGTCATATACGGGGTCTTTGACTGCGTTCGCATATTCGCCCGGCGAGATGTAGTGCTGCTCCTGCATTTTTGCGAGCACATCCATGCGCCTCGCGTCATTTGCCTCTGGGTGGAGGATGGGGTTGTAGCCGGTGGGATTTTGGGTAATGCCGGCAATGACCGCGCATTCCGAGAGGGAGAGTTCCGAGACGTCCTTGTTAAAATAGCGCTGCGCGGCGGCCTGCACCCCATAGGTTCCCGCGCCCAGGTTGATGGTATTTAAGTAATCCTCCAAAATCTGGTGCTTTGCTTCCTCTTTGGTGCGGGTCTTTTCCAGATTTTGCTCCAGCTGCACCGCCAGGTATTGCTCCTGGAATTTGCGCTTGAAGCTCTGCACGAGGCTGGTCTCGTTGACCCAGTCGGGAAAGACGCTGTTTTTGAGGAGCTGCTGCGTGATAGTGCTTGCGCCCTCCGAGAAACTCCCGCCCGTGATGCCGACCACAAACGCGCGGATGATGCCGCGCACGTCGATGCCATTGTGCTCGTAAAAGCGCTCGTCCTCGATGGCCACGATGGCATTTTGCAGGTGGTAAGGCACCTGATCCAAGGAGACGGGAATGCGGTTGGAAGTGGGCGCGGTCAGCTTTTGGACGGGGTTGCCGTCCGCATCACAGACATAAGTGGCGGATTCCGCGGGGGCGGTGCTCAAGGAGGAAATGTCGGGCGCGCTCTCCACCAGGCCCTGCAGGATGCCATAGGTGCAGCAGATGCCGCCGATGGTGAGGGCAAAGATGGCGACCAGCAACATCCACACAAGAGACATGCCGGCCTTCTCCTCCACTTTTTTTGCGGAACGGTTTTGCAACTTTTTTTCGACTTCGCGTCTGCCGTAATTCATGATGCGCACCCCTTTGTAAGGATGCCGGGGTAGCATGGCGAACGTGCGAAGCGCGAAACGATCCGCAGCTTGCCGCGCTACCCGGGCATCTGCCGCCAGATGATGAGAACAGTCTAACACACAAATGGGTGTTTGCATAGATCCAATCCTGTTTGGGGCGGGGAATTGCATGGCATTGGGACGCAAAAATCGAAAAGCTGGGCGTGCATGGGAAACGCAGGCATCGGGCCGCGGGCGAGGCGCGGACGTGCCGGCAGGGAAAAAAGAAAAGAGGAGGGCAGCCGGGCATGTTTGAAAAAAGAGAAGGGCCGATCGGGATCTTTGATTCCGGCATCGGGGGTCTGACGGTTGTAAGGGAAGTGATGCGCATTTTGCCAGAGGAGCCGATTGCCTACTTTGGGGATACGGCGCGCGTGCCCTATGGCAGCAAGTCGAAGGAGACGATTCTGGGGTATTCCAGGCAGATTGTCCGCTTTTTGGAGAGCCGGCGGGTCAAGGCAATCGTGGTGGCGTGCAATACGGCGAGCGCCCTCGCGCTAGAGGAGATCCGCCGCGAGTGGGATATCCCCATGATCGGGGTCGTCCAGCCCGGGGCCGTGGCCGCCTGCCGCGCGACGACAAACGGGCGCATCGGGGTGATTGGCACAAAGGGAACGATTGCGAGCGGCATTTATGGCGACTACATTCAAAAACTGCGCCCGGGAACGCGCGTCATCGGCAAGGCCTGCCCGCTGTTTGTGCCGCTTGTGGAAGAGCATATGTGGGAGGACCCCCTGACAAGGGAAATGGCCAGGCGCTACCTGGCCCCGCTGCAGGAGGAGGGGATCGACACGCTCATTCTCGGATGCACGCATTACCCGCTTTTGCGAGACGTGATCGGGGAAGTGGCGGGATCGGGCGTGGCCTTGGTCAATCCGGCTCACGAGACGGCGGTTGCCGTGGCGGATTTGCTAAGGGAAGCCGGGCTTTTGCGCGCATCCGCCATGGAACGCCGTGCGGGGAACTGCCCGTGCGCGCACCAGATGTTTGTGAGCGACGCGGCAGAGAGTTTCCGCAGCCTTGCGGACGCCATCCTGCCGGTGGAAATCGAAAAGGCGCAAATCGTCCACATCGAGGAATATGCGTCCGCCCCTGGGCCAAATGCAGGGGATGGCAAGAGGAGCATGTCATGAGGAATGGGGAGCAGATGACAGGCGTGCGGGAAGTGCGGGTGCGCGTGCGCGGCGTGCAGGGGTTCCCGGAAATGCATGGGAACAAGCCCCAGGACGCGGTGGAAACGTGCGCGCGCGGAAGTTACTTTTGCAAAGACGGCACGCACTATATCCGCTACGAGGAATTTGCAAAGGGAACGGCGGGTCGTACCGTCAATTTTGTGAAGCTATCCGGGCAGGGGATGGAAGTGACGAAGCGCGGCCTGATAAACACGCGCCTGGTGTTTCGGATTCATGAAAAAACGGCCGCGGATTACCAGACTATGTATGGAACGCTGCGATTTGGCATCGCCACCAACGACATGCAAGTCACAAAAGAAAATGGGGCAGGGGAGGGCGAAAGCCTTGCGGTGGATGTCCGTTATGCCCTGGATGCCAACGGCGCACATTTGGCGGATTGCCGGCTGCGCATTTGGGTGACCCCTGCGCATGGGAAGCAAACAGATGGAAAAAGCCCATCCCGATGACATGAGATGACATGATATGATACCGGGGTAAAAACCCCCGCTCGTTTTGCTAAAAATTTACAGCCTTAA
>CAYVVW010000159.1:0-4877 GCA_964455335.1 uncultured Marvinbryantia sp. | reverse complement strand
GAAACTGGAACCGGTTCAGCACATAGGCCAGCTGCGTGCCAATGAAAACGGACGCAACCAGCACACAGGCCAAAATGACCGTTGAGTTCAAAAACGCCCGCCCCATATTTGCCTTTTGGAACGCTTGGACAAAATTGCCAAAATTCAGCCAGCTTTCCGGCAGCGTCATCACATTTGTCTGCTGATACTCCGTATCCGTCTTAAAAGCCGTAATCACGCAAGAGACGACGGGAATGACCGCGACAAAGGAGAAAAATACCAGCGAAAAATACTTTGCAAACACAAGCAGTCCATGCTTCGCATCATCTATGGCCCGCATCTCTCTCACCGCCCTTTCCCTATAATCGCGCGCCGTTTTTGCAGCCTTGCGAGCTGCCTTTCCCTGCGCGCCCCGGCTTTGGGATC
This sequence comes from uncultured Marvinbryantia sp., assembly GCA_964455335.1. Lineage (GTDB taxonomy): Bacteria > Bacillota > Clostridia > Lachnospirales > Lachnospiraceae > Marvinbryantia. The sequence goes on along the minus strand of CAYVVW010000159.1, from coordinate 4,472 downwards.
CTCCTCCTGCGCGCTGCGGAACACATATTTGAAAAACAGTTTTTGCAGCACGGTCGCAAACAGGATAATGATAAGCAGCACAATCGCCATGGCGGACGCCAGCCCCACTTTTTGCTGGGTATGCGCGATTTCGTGCATTACCACAAAGTAAGTGCCCGTCCCGTTTGCGCCGCTCGTGATCACGTAGGGCGGCTCGAACGCGCTCAAAGATCCCGTAATCGAGAGGATCACGTTGAGCATCACGATGGTGCGGATGCTCGGGAGAATAATATAGCGGAATTGATGGAATTTGTTTGCCCCATCGAGCATGGCGGACTCGTACAATGTGGCGTCCACCGACATGATGGCGCCGATGAACAAGACCATATTCTGCCCAAAGTACCGCCAGACAGAAGTCCCGACCAGGGAAATATTGTTGATGGACTGGTCGCGCAGCCAATAGGGCAGATCCTCCAAATCAAACCCGCACCATTGCAAAATCGTGTCAAACACAAACCCCCTGGTATAGAAAAACTTAAAAATAAAGCCGATGGCAATGCCGTTGATCAGATAGGGAAAAAACATAAACCCCTTAAAAATTTTCCCGCCCTTGACCCGAAAGCTCAAAATCGTCGCCAGGTACAAGGCGAGCGCCAGCTGCACAAGCGACCCGCCCATGTAATACAGACTGAGCTTTAACGCGCCAAAGCAGTCCTTCCTCTGGAACACCTTGAGATAATTCGCCCAGCCCACGAATTTGCGCGCGCCGACATATTTCATGTTGTAAAAGCTGTAGCCGAACATCTCCGCAAACGGAAGGTAGGTAAAAACAAAAAGCAACAGAAGCGGAATGGTCATAAACGTGACCATGACCAGGACTTTCTGCCCGTCCCTGCTTTTGCACCATTCCCGGAACGTCCGCCTCCGCTGTATGGTCCTTGTCCTCATTTGATTTTCCTCTTTCCAAAAAATCAGAGGGGCTGCGGCAGCCCCTCCATCAGATGTTACCAAACATGCGGGAGTTATTCCGCCACCTCAATGCCAAGGCTCTCCTGCGCGTCATTCCATGCCGCCGTCCAGTCCGCCATGATGTCGTCAAAGCTCTCATTTCCGGTAAACGCGGATTCCACAATCCGCTGCACCTTTGCGTCGCCGCCCGCGTTGAAGGAAAGCTCGGACTCGCTGTTCATCTGGTTCAGCAGATCCTCCTCCCCCGCAAGGGCCGGCTTGTCGGAAAGGACAGTACAGCCGTCAAACGACGCATACATATCCGGCAAATCCCCGCCTTTTACGATCGGGTACCCGCCCTCGTTATAGCACCAGCCGGATTCCTCTGTCATCCATTTGACAAAGACCATCGCGGCCGTCTTGTTCTCATCAGAGGAATTTGCGTTGATGGCATAGGCGTAATCGCCGCCCGCCAGCGCGTACTGCGTGCCGTCTACCGTGATCGGGAACGGCATGTAGCCGATGTCCTCGCCGTGCTCCCCTGCATCCACCATTTGCTGGAATGCCCAGGATCCGAGCACCATGCAGCCGATCTCGCCATTGTTGATCATGCCCTTGCAGCCTTCCCAGTCCGTCGTGGTGTAGTCTTCCTCGATCAGGCCGTTCGCGACCGCGTCATAAAGGATCTTGTAAAGGGCATATGGTCCCGTGCCATCGCCGCGATCCGCAAACGGGTTCGGGTCGTGCACGAATACCTGGTTCATATAGGTGTCATCGCCGTTTGACACACAGCCGACGTAGGCATCCCATGCGCCCATGGTCCAGCCAGCCGCATAATTCGTGTACAGCGGGATAGCATCCGTGTTATCCTTGATCGCCTGGAGCGCCGCGAGGAACTCGTCCGGGGTCTTTGGAAGCTCCGTGACGCCGGCGGCCTCAAAGACGGCCTTATTGTAAACAACCCCTTGCGCGTTGCCCATGTAGGAGATACCATAGGTCTGCCCGTCATAAACCCACGCGTCGACAAAATTCAATTCCTGGCTCAAATCTTCCACCGACCCAAACGGCACAAAGTACGTGGAAAGCTCTGCCTTATCCACCGCCGGAATAAACATAATGTCACCCCAGTCGCCCGTGGAGAGACGCAAAAGGGAATCCTCCGCATAGTCCGTAACGCCTTCTGTGATGACCGTGATGTTCGGGTACGCCTCGTTGAACGCCGCGACCATATCCGCCATCATGCCATCCGCCTCGCGGTCCGTCTTATGGTGGATAAACTTGATCTCCGCTGTCAGGTCCTTGTAGTCCTCCCCCAGCTTCACGTCCAAGTATCCCGGAACCCCGCCTTCGCTCGCGAAGGCAACCGTTGGCAGGGAAGCCGCCACCGCAACGGCCATCCCAAGCGCCATCCATCTCTTTGTTCTCATTACGCATTTCCTCCTTTGATGCAGAATGCAAAATTTTTACAGCGTCATTATATAGGAAGAATATTCCTTGTTTCAAGCTTTTTTGTTCTTTTTGCAAAAATTATACATCTTTTACAAAAAAATCAGAACAGATTTATGCAGTTTTCCAGGAGATAGGTGCGCTGTGTCCTCCGTCTTTAGGAGTTCTCACTCTCTTTTTTCTTGCTTTTGCCATTGCATTTTGGAATAGCTGGTATGTGGATCGCGATGCCGATCTTTTTTCCTTTTCTTTTTCCCCATTTTGTGGTATCGTACAGGCAGAGGCTGCCCGATGCAAGGAAACAGGGGCGAGCCTGCGCTAAAAAGCAGGGTGCATCCTACGCTAGGAAACAGGAATTGCCACATGCGAGACACGCGAAGAGAGCTGTCATGGATTCGAAAACAATCACCATGCCAAACGAGTTGGCAGAAAACTTAAAAGTCGCGGAGGAGGATGCGTCCGCACGCTTTGACGCGTCGGCGAAAAAACTGATTGCGGAGAAGTCCATTCTCGCATACATCCTGAAGAGTTCTCTTACGGAATACACGCCATACACCGTGCAGGAAAAATTTATCGAGGGTGAGCCGGAGATCGCCACCCTGGCCGTCCACCAGGATCACCCGAATCGGAAAAGGATAAATGGGCTGCCCACGGAGGACAAGTCGCAGCGCGAGGGCACCGTGTACTTTGACATACGCTTCAAGGCCATCGTGCCGCAGAGCGGCGAGCTGATGCAGATTTTCGTGAATTGCGAGATCCAGAACAACGACACGCCCGGGTACCCCATCCCGAAGCGCGGGATCTACTACGCGGCGCGGATGATTTCCTCCCAGCGCGGCAAAGTGTTCAAGGACCAGGAGTATGGCAAGATTTCAAAAGCCGTGAGCATCTGGCTGTGCGAGGACACGGCGGACTCCCGGTCCGACACCATCAACCGGTATGCCTTTGCGGAGGAGTGCCTAAGGGGCGACTACCACGAGCAAAAAGAGAACTACGACCTGATGTCGGTCGTGGTGATGCGGCTTGGAAGAAAAGGGGAAAACAGCGCGGATGATGCCATCCGGCTGCTAAGCAAACTGTTCTCGACAGAACTGGGTTATGAGAAAAAACTAGGCACGCTGCAAGACGAGTTCCACATCAGTGTGACGAAAGAAATCAACAAGGAGGTGCTGGACGTGTGCAATCTAAGTACTGGCGTATTAAAAAAGGGGGAGATGCAAAAAGCCAAGGAGATGGCAATCAGCTTGAACGAATTGGGAGTATCCGTTGACAAGATTGCCACTGCAGCCAAGGTAAGCGTTGCCACCGTTCAAAAGTGGCTCTCAGAACCGCAAATGACACCCACAAAATAACCCATGCAAAAAGCAAGCATCCTTTGATCGCCCAAGATCTTGTGACATGATGGTGCAAACGGAGGAATCAGCATGAACAACCATCTCGAACCAATCATCCTCGCGTCCGCCTCGCCGCGGCGCAGGGAACTCCTTTCGCAGGCACGCATCCCTTTTGAAGTGATGGCAAGCCATGTGCCGGAGACCGCCCACAAAGAACGCCCGAGCGACCTGGTCCAGGACCTCTCCCGCGCGAAAGCGGATGCGGTTGCGGCGATTTATCCCCATAGGACGGTGCTCGGGGCGGACACCGTTGTCGCGCTGCATGGAAAGATTCTCGGAAAACCAAAGGACGAAAAAGACGCGCATCGGATGCTTGCAGCCTTGCAGGGAAACACACACCAGGTCTACACAGGGGTCACGCTCCTGCGCGACGGGCGCGCGCATTCCTTTTATGAGCGGACAGAAGTGGAATTTTATCCGATGAACGAAGCGGAAATCGCGGATTATATCGCAACGGGCGAATGCATGGACAAGGCGGGCGCCTATGGCATCCAAGGGCCGTTCATTGTCCACATCCGCAAAATCAAAGGTGACTATAGCAATGTCGTGGGGCTGCCGCTCGGGCATCTGTGGCACGTGCTCACAAAGACACACCCATTTTACCTGCCGATAAACAATCACGCAGCAGATGAGCGGAATTGAATGATGCCAGGATTGTGGGAGTGCGAAGCACGGAACAATCCGTAGGGCATCTTTTTACCGCGA
>CAYVVW010000158.1:0-4944 GCA_964455335.1 uncultured Marvinbryantia sp. | reverse complement strand
CGGATTTATGGCCAATTTCGCCAATACAAAACGCAGCTCGACCATGCCATTTTTGATGAGTCTGCCAGAAAAAAAGAGATGGATTTTCTGCTTTATGAGACGGAGGAAATCGCGTCTGCCAACCTAAGCCCGGACGAGGACGCGGATCTGGAGCGCCAGTACCGAAAAATGGCGAACGCCAGGCGCATTGCCGAGAGCGTGTCCGAGGCCTACCAGCTGACATCGGCGGGTGCGGAAAATGCGGCCGATTGCATTTCCCGCGCCTTGCAGACCTTGCTGGGCGTGACGGCGTTTGACCAGGAACTGGAAGCCTATGGGGAGCAGTTGGGCGAAATCGAAAATTTGCTCTCGGACTTCAACCGCGGCCTGGACGATTATTTGGACGCGCTGACCTTTGATGAGTCCGCGTTTTTGCGCGTCGAGGAGCGGCTCGACGAAATCAACCGCCTCAAATCCAAATATGGGAAAACAATTCCCGATATTTTGCGGTATCGCGCGGAAAAGGAGCAGCGCCTGCGGCAGCTGCAGGACTATGACCAGTATTTGGCAAATTTGCAGCGTGCCTTTGAAAAAAGTAAGACAGAACTGGAAAAAAACGCAGAGGCGATGTCGCAGATCCGCAAGCGCAAGGCAAAAGAGCTGGAGGGGCAGATCACAGAACAGCTTTTGGATTTGAACTTTTTGGAGACGCGCTTTGCCATCTCGGTGGGGCGTTCCCCCTCGCTTGGCGCGGATGGGTGGGATGAGGCATCCTTTCAGATCGGCATGAACCCGGGGTCGCCCATGCGCCCTCTGGCGGACGTGGCGTCGGGCGGCGAACTTTCCCGCATCATGCTGGCCATCAAAACGGTGCTTGCGGCGGGGGAGGACATCCCGACCATGATTTTTGACGAGATCGACACGGGTATCAGCGGGCGCACGGCGCAGAAAGTGTCGGAAAAAATGGCGGTCATTGCCAGGCACCGGCAGGTCTTGTGCATCACCCACCTCTCGCAGATTGCTGCCATGGCGGATCGGCATTATCGCATCGAAAAGGCTGTGGAGGACGATGCCGCCGTGACAAACATTCGCCAGCTCTCGCGCGAGGAGAGCGTTGACGAATTGGCGCGCATCCTGGGCGGCGCACAGATCACGGATCTGACGCGAAAGAGCGCCAGAGAAATGAAAGAAATGGCGGAAAAGACGAAAGCTGTGTAAGGAAAGAAGCGTCGGAAACGGTAAAGGCTGTGCAAGGGAAGAAATGACGGAAACGACGAAAGCCGTGTAAGGAAAGAAATGGCGGAAACGACAAAAGCTGTGTAAGGGAAGAAATGACGGAAACGACGAAAGCCGTGTAAGGAAAGAAGCGTCGGAAACGGAAAAGGCTGTGTAAGGGAAAACGGATGCGGGAATTGGATCATCGACAGATCGGCAAAGAGGGGGAGCGCCTCACCGAAAAAAAGCTGAAATGGTTTCGTTTGTTCGGGCATTGGGGCAAGCTGTCCACCAATGTTTATGTGCCAAAAAAGGATGGGCAGACAACGGAAATCGATGCCATCTATCTGACGAGAAAAGGCATCTTTGTCATCGAGAGCAAAAATTATTCGGGGTGGATTTATGGGGATGCGCACGCGCCCGACTGGGTGGCCACGCTTCCCCATGGCATCAAAAACGTGCTTTATAACCCGATCTGGCAAAACCAGGGGCACATCAAATGGCTTCGACGCTGCTTGCGCCAAAAGGCGCAGGCCTTAGACATCGACCTGGACGGCGTGCCCTATTTTTCCGTGATCGTATTTTCGGAACGCTGCACCTTAAAAAAAATTAGCCTGGAGGGTCGAGATGTGTGCGTGGTCAAGCGCAACCGCCTAAACGCCGCCTTGCGCAAAATCTGGAAAAAACACAAAAACGTCCTCACCAAAAAAGAAGTGCGGCGACTCCACAGGGCAATCCGCCCCCTGGCACATGCCAGCTGGATTACCAAAGTGGCGCACAGGGCACAGGGGGTACGGTGAAAAGATGCCTACGGATTGCCTGGCATCGTACAACTGATGCGCTGTGTTCATAGGAACGAGTCGTCTGTGTTTGCGCCCTGACATTCCCGCAGCATTTGGGTGGCGGTCAGGCCAAATATGGGGTGGCGCACCCATGGCGCGATTTGCGCAAGCGGAACCAGCACAAATTCCCGCAGGTGCATCTCCGCGTGCGGGATGGTGAGCTGCTTGCTGTTTTGCACAAGGTCGTCGTAGAGCAAGAGGTCCAGGTCCAGGGTGCGCGGGCCCCACCGCACGGTGCGCACCCGCTTGGCCGTGCGCTCGATTTCGTGCAGGCGATCCAATAGTTCTTCGGGAGACAAATAGGTGCGCAACGCGAGGCACGCGTTGAGGAAATCGTCTTGCTCGACCATGCCATAGGGCTTGGTCTCGATATAGTCAGACACCGACAAAAGCTCGCAGCCAGGGAGCGCCGAGAGGGCGTCCACGGCCACATCCAGATAGTGCGCCCGGTCGCCCATGTTTGAGCCGAGCGCAATGTAGGCGGTGTGCCACCCGCGCGTGATCGCGACTGACACCGTCTCAAGCGGCAGGCCGATCGGTGCCCATGGCTTTTTGAGCGTGATGGACACTTTTTGTAAGGATGGCGTCGTCTCCAAAAGTTGTCGGGCGAGTTGCTCTGCCGCCGCCTCGATCAGGTGGTAGGTATGCTCCGTCAGAAAATTCTGGATGGCGTGGCAGGCACTGCCGTAGTCGATGGATTGCGCAAGGTCGTCTTGCATCCCGGCGCGGCGCGTATCGGTATAAAACGTCACGTCCACCAGGAATTTTTGCCCCAAGTCAAACTCTGCGGGAAGGACGCCGTGGCGGGCGAAAACCTCCAGATTGCGGATTTGGATGGTATCATCAGACAGTTGTGTCATGCCAAAACCTCCAGGTTGCGCTTGTGGATGGTATCATCAGATAATTGTGTCATGCCAAAACCTCCATGGGTGCGATTCGGTGCTCCGACCGCCCTGTCAGGAGGCCAGGATCGCCTGCGCCATGCGGATGGCGCGCATATTTTCCCTCACATCGTGCACGCGGAGAAACGCGGCACCCTTGAGGACGCCAAAGACGGTGGTCACAAGGGTTCCCTCTAAGCGTTCGTCGGGCGGGAGATCCAGGGTCAGGCCGATCACCGACTTTCGCGAGGTGGCGAGCAAGATGGGAAAGCCCAGTTGCTTCAAGATCTCCAAATGGTTCAGAATCGCAAGGTTTTGCGCATACGTCTTGCCAAACCCCACGCCGGGGTCGACCAAAATCTGGTCGGGGGCGACGCCTGCGCGCAGGGCGATGTCCACCGATGTCTGCAAATCAGAGAGGACTTCGGAGAGAAAATCGTCATAGCGCGCTTCCTTGCGGTTGTGCATCAGGCAGCACGGCACCCCATAGGCCGCGGCGAGCTTGGCGACGCGCGCGTCCGCCCGAAAGCCCCAGATGTCATTCACGAGATCCGCGCCCGCTTGCAGGGCGGCTTCCACGACTTCGCCCTTGTAACTATCGATGGAGACGGGGATATCAAACTGTTCCTTGATCATGCGGATAATTGGCACGACGCGCTCCAGCTCCTCCTGGGGGGAAATCGGCACGTGCCCCGGCCTTGTGGACTCCCCGCCCACGTCGATGATGGAAGCCCCCTGGGCGATCATGTCCGCGACATGGGACTTTGCGCGGTCGCAATTATTCCAAAGGCCGCCGTCCGAAAAGGAGTCCGGCGTGACATTCAAAATGCCCATCACATAACATGCGCGTTCCGTGTCAAATGTGCGCTTTCCAATCTTCATGCGGTGTTCCCTTCTACATCATAGGTAAAAAGATGCTTACGGATTGTTTCGTGCTTCGCTGTCTACGCTTCGCTCCGGTCGGTGCTAAACGCGTGCCAAGTGCTTTCTACCCTGGCATCATAGGATGATGCCTTACACAAGAAGTCTGTGGTTTTTCTTCGCGTCCGCCCAGTTGCACGCGGGGCTTGCCTGGCAGGCGAAGCAGCAGCGCGCGCGCTTATCCGCACGGTAGATCAACCCGCACAAATCCTCTCTGGCGGCGGTTTCCGGGCTGCGGTGCGCGCGGATGGCGGCGCAGATCTCCAGGATCTCCGCTTCGGAAAAGGCGCAGTCCGCGAGGATTTGCCCCGCAAGCTGCGCACTTGCCTCATGGTGTGCGATGCCCTCGGTCGCTTGCAAATGCCGGCCGATGTCGTGCAGCAGGGCCGCCGCGTAGATGCGCCGCTTCTGGATGCCAAGCCCCCGCTCCAGGTTTTCGATGTAAGCGATCCTGGCAACGTCGAGCAAATGCCCAAGCCCATGGCCGCAAAACGGCCGCCCCTTTTCCAACTGTTCGATGGCAGCAAGGCTCTCCTGAAACAAAGGATGCGCCCAAATCTGCCCGATGGCATCCGCCTGCTGCTGCGCATGCGCTGGATCCAAAGCGCCCCACTTGCGGCGCGCCTGCCTGGCCTTGCCAGTCTGCTGCTGCGCGCGCGCTTGCTCCAAGGCGCTCATGGCTGCCCCAGCATACGGAAGAACCGTTCTTGCATGGCGGCATCCTCCGCAAAGATGCCGCGCGCGGCGGTGGTGACGGTCTGCGCGCCCGGTTTTTTGACCCCGCGCATGGCCATGCAAAGGTGTTCCGCGCGCACCAATACCATGACCCCCTGCGGGCGCAGCTCCGCCATGAATGCGTCCGCAATCTGCGCCGTCATGCGCTCCTGCAGCTGGAGGCGCCTGGCAAAGACTTCGACCGTCCGGGCGATTTTGCTTAAGCCGACCACTTCCCTATTCGGGACATAGGCGATGGCCGCCGTCCCGAAAAACGGCAGCATATGGTGCTCGCAAAGGGAATAAAAGCAGATGTCTTTTTCGAGGACGAGGTCGCCGCTTTCCGCGGAAAACCGTTTCGCCAGGTGCGTGCCCGCGTCCTCCAGGTAGCC
>CAYVVW010000157.1:0-4972 GCA_964455335.1 uncultured Marvinbryantia sp. | reverse complement strand
GCGGTACATGGACGCGTTCCAAGACACGAACGTCCAGAAAATTTGGAAATATGGCGTCGGGTGTTACCGAAAGCGCTGCAAAGTCGCGCTCGGCCCCGCAAAGAAACCCTGATCCCACTTGTATGCAGGTACAGCTTGAGATCAGGCTTTTGGCGCTCATGTCAGTTTGAAAAGATTTTTCGAAAGCGAGGACGAATCGATATGGCTTTTGACGGAATGGTTGTGGCGGCGATGGCAGACGAGCTTGGGCATGCGCTTGTGGGCGGGCGCGTCGCGAAAATCGCGCAGCCAGAGCCGGACGAGCTGATGCTCACCATAAAAAACGGGGGCAAAACGCTGCGCCTGCTCATTTCGGCCGGCGCGAGCCTGCCGCTGCTTTACCTCACCGACACCAACAAGCCTGGCCCGCCGACGGCGCCCAATTTTTGCATGTTGCTGCGCAAATACCTAAACGGCGGAAAGATCGTCGCGGTCGAGCAGCCCGGCCTGGAGCGCATCTTGCACTTCACCGTGGAGCACCGCAACGAGATGGGCGACTTGTGCCAAAAAGTGCTCACCGTGGAGCTGATGGGCAAGCACAGCAATGTGATCTTTCGGACGGCCGAGACCCCAGACGCGCCCGCTTCCATCATCGACAGCATCAAGCACGTGTCCGCGCAGGTCAGCTCCGTGCGCGAGGTGCTGCCTGGCCGCCCTTATTTTATCCCAAACACTTTGCAAAAGCTTGACCCGCTTTTGGTGACGCGGGAAACCTTTCTCCAAACCATCGGCAGCCGCCCGATGCCGCTCGCAAAGGCGCTCTACCAATCCCTGACAGGGTTCAGCCCCGTGATGGCAGAGGAACTGTGCCACCGCGCCTCCCTAGAATCCGGCCAGAGCGCCAACAGTTTTGGGGAGCTGGAGCTTTTGCACCTTTTCGGGCAATTTTCGCAACTAATGGATACCATCCGCCAGCGCGACTTTACGCCAACGATCTACTCGGAAATATCGCCCGACGCATTGCGCAGACCGAGCGACGCGCAGGATCGCCCAAGTGGGAACATCGTGCCCGCGCAATCTCCCGGTGCTTTGCGCAGACCGAGCGACGCGCAGGATTTTCCGAAAGGGAACATCGTGCCCGCGCAATCTCCCGACACATTGCGCAAGTCGAGCTATGCGCAGGATCGCCCGAAAGGGAACCCTGTGGAGTTTTCTGTCGTGCCGCTTCATATGTATCGGGATATGGATGCCACCGTTTTTGCCTCCGTCTCGGAAATGCTCGAAGCCTATTATGCGCAAAAAAATACGGTCACGCGCATCCGCCAACGCTCCCAGGACCTGCGCCGCGTCGTGCAGACGGCCTTGGATCGCAGCCGCAAAAAATATGATTTGCAGCAAAAGCAGCTCAAGGACACTGCCCAGCGCGACAAGTACCGCATCTATGGCGAATTGATCAACACCTACGGCTATGGGTTGGAGGAAGGCGCGCAGAGCCTGACCGCTTTTTCCTATGAGACCAACGAGGAAATCACCATCCCATTGGACGCGCGCCTAAGCCCAAAAGAAAACGCGCAAAAATATTTTGCCCGCTACGGCAAGCAAAAGCGCACGTTTGAGGCGCTCACCGATCTCATTCAGGAAACCTTGGGGGAAATCCGCCACTTAGAATCGATTGCCGCCTCGTTGGAAATCGCCCTTTCAGAGGCGGACTTGGTGCAGATCAAAGAGGAGCTGGTGCAATATGGCTACATCCGCCGGCACGCGGGGCAGAAACGTCAAAAAGTGACGTCCAAGCCTTTCCACTATCTCTCGCGCGACGGCATTTCGATTTACGTGGGCAAAAACAACTTCCAAAACGACGAGCTGACCTTTCAGTTCGCCTCGGGGAACGACTGGTGGTTTCACGCCAAGGGCGCGCCCGGCTCCCACGTCATCGTAAAAGCGCAGGGCGAGATGCCGCCCGACTCCACCTTTGAGGATGCCGCCCGGCTGGCCGCGCTCTACTCCTCCTTGCGCGGCGCGCAAAAAGCCGAGGTCGACGACACAGAGCGCAATCACTTAAAAAAACCGAACGGTGGAAAGCCTGGCTTCGTGATCTACCACACCAACTACTCCATGACCATCGACTCCGACATCAGGGGAATTGCACAGCTTTCTTGAAGCCGATCAAAACTACGCGGATCATTCAGCTTCCCCGCCGATCCGTGTGAGCCGGCTGGAAAATACATCCGCGACAATGAGATTTCTCCTCCGCGACAGCATTGAGAAAACCACAACAACAACAAACAGCCACGCCCAGGCGCACGAACGCGACCCGAAACGTGGCTGTTATTTTTGTCTAAGCGATAAACCTAGTCAACAGCAGAAAACCAAGTAATCCCCTGGTTATCCGACTATCCCTTCACGCCGCCCAGCGCAACGCCCGCCACGATGTACTTCGACAAAATCATGTAGGCGATGACCAGCGGGATGATCGTCACGAACAGGCCGACGTACACCACGCCGTAGTCCGTGCGGAACTGGTCAGAGTTGAGCAGCTGCACGAACATGGGCAGGGTCTTTTTGGAGTCCGTCGTGATCATCATGGTCGGGGTGAACAGGTTGTTCCACTGGGCGAGGAATTGGAAAATCGCCTGTGTGGCAACCGCCGGCTTCATGATCGGCAGCGCGATGCGGTTAAAGGTGCGGAACTCGCCCGACCCGTCGATGCGGGCCGCCTCCACCATCTCCAGGGACATCGTGCTCTCCATATATTGCTTCATAAAGAACACAACCGTCGGGGACGCGATGGTCGGGACGATGAGCGGGATGTAGGTATCCACCAGGCGCAGGCTCAGCATGAACCGGTAGAAACCGATGATGGTGATCTGGCTTGGCACCATCATCACCGCCATGATAAAGGACCATGCGAACTTCTTCATTTTAAAGTTGTACACATGGATGCCATAAGCCGTCATCGTGGAAAAATAGACCGCGCAAAACGTGCCCGGCACCGTGATGATCAGGGAGTTTAGGGCCGCCCTTTGCAGCGTGATCTGCATCCCATTTTGCTTCAGCAGCAAGTTTCTCCAGTTTTCCAGCAAATGCGTGGAAGGAATCAGGGAGACGCCCGCCTGGATATCCGCGGAGGAACGCGTGGCGTTCATGACCAGCAGGATAAACGGGAACAAGCTGATGGCGCAGAAAAAGATGCAAACAATGTAGCGAAAAAACTTCTGGCGCCGCAATGTCGCGGAATAACTTTTTTCTTTCATTTCTTCTTGCGCCTCCTCTCTTCCTTTGCAAGCCTGCGCGCCTCTTTGTCGCCCATGGTGGCAAACAACGCAAGGCTAATGACAAGAGTCACCGCAAAGAGCACCACGGAAACCGTTGCGGCCTTGCCCACGTCCGAATTGTACAGACGCATGATATACATGGTCACCGATGTGGACGTGTCGTTCGGCTGGCCGACAAGCCCCGTCGCGGATGGGTTAAACAGCGCCGGAATGTCATACATCTGCAGGCCGCCGATGGCGGATGTCACAAGCACGTACAGCATGATGGGCTTCAGAAGCGGAAGCGTCAGGTAGCGGAACTGCTGCCAGTTGCCCGCGCCGTCGATGTCCGCGGCCTCATATAACCCGGGGTCAATGCCCATGATGCCCGATATCAAAAGCAGCGTGGTGTTGCCATACCACATCCAAAACAGAATCAGCGAGATCAGCCCGCGCGTGCCCGGGGTGCTCGTCATGAAATCGAAGCTCTTGCTGATTAGCCCAATATTTTGCAGGAGTCTCGTGATCGGGCCATATTGTGAAAACAGCGCATGGAACAGCACGGAGACAGACGCCGCCGTGATGATGCTCGGCAAATAGATGATGATCTTGACCGCGCCGGTGCCTTTCAATTTCACTTTTTCATTGGTAAGCCAGGCGGCAAGCAGCAGCGAGACGAGTATCTGCGGGATAAAGTTCATCACCCACATCGTCACGGTGTTCCCCAGGTATTGCAGGACATATCCCCGCTCGCCGGGAGCAAGCCCAAACACATTCAAAAAGTTCTGGAGTCCAACGAAATTGATGACTTCCCGCCCGTTTCGCTTGTAGTAACTCAGCGTGCTGTAGTAAAACGTGTTGATCAGAGGCCAGAGCTGGAACAACAAGTAGGCGATAAAAAACGGCGCGATAAACAGATAGCCATACTTGTCATAGCTGACGCTCTTTTTTTTCTTTTTCATTCCCCGTTTCCCTCCTTTGTCTCATGATTGGCGTCTTTCCTTGTGACGGCGCAGTCGCCATGCGGCAGGGCTTGGCCTCCCTCCCGCGTCCAGCTGCCGTCACAAAAGAAAATGCTGCTTCCTCCTACTGGAAGAAGCAGCATCTTTGTTTTCCCTAAACTATGGGAAACCACCTATGTGCCTGTCGCTCCCCATAGCCCACCTAAGGCAAAACGGTTTTTCTGCCACAGGAAATTTCTTCCACTGCCGCAAAGTCAGATGTCAGGATTACTCCCTTACTTTACTCCACCGTCAGGTACGGATAGGTATCATGGATGGAAGCCTTCAGGTCCGCAATCGCGGTATCCAGATCCTTTTCGCCGGTCGCATAAGCGTTCACCTGCGTATCCAGCAGGGAAAGGATGGTCTGGTCTTCAGCCGTGACTGTGGTGGCGTTGATGCCATCCGCCAACGGATAGTAGAACTCTACGAAGTTCTGGCCCGCATCCGTGTACAGCATACCATTTCCGTCTGCGGAAGCGCCGCTCTCGATGATCTGGGAAACAGCCTCTTTGTTGTTCACGAAGTCAGAGTTCAGGGTGTTGATCGCAACCATGCTCTCCGTCTCGATGGTGAAGAAACGCATGATCGTCGCAGCAAGATCCGTGTCAGAGCACTCCGCCGTAGCCGCAAGGCCCGTGCCGCCCCAGAAGGTCTGTGCCGGGGTCGGAACCAGGATGGTCTGGCCCTTCCAAGCCTCGCCGGTCAAGCTCCAGTAGGTGAACCACGGGCAGCCGA
>CAYVVW010000156.1:0-4983 GCA_964455335.1 uncultured Marvinbryantia sp. | reverse complement strand
ATTCCGCAGCAAATTCGTGCGCATCCCCCGGAGGGGCTATCGTAAACGGCAAATACATTTGTCGTTTACGATAAAAATAGTTACTGTAACACTTTGCAACACAATCTTTCTTTCTTTGCACATCCGATTTTGCGACAGAAAATTTGCATCGCCGATCAGGGGGATTTTTTGCTTTCCTGGTGGGCGGTAGCTTGTGCATTTGGAAGGGGGAGGTGTGCGGCACATTTAGAAAACCTAATTTCCTACTAGATATACATAAATAGTATAGATAAAATGTATATATTATTTCTATGGAATTAAGTTTAATATTTTTTGTACATTTTTGTACAAAAAATATGATAATTCAGAAAATAATCGTAAGATTTCACTTGACAACTCGGCGCATACCATTATACAATATGAGTGTGGCTAAGGAACAACAATTTTTTAAACATCAATGGAGGTACCGAGATGAATAAGGGTACAGTAAAGTGGTTTAACGCAGAAAAAGGTTATGGGTTTATCACAGGAGAGGACGGCGCGGACGTATTCGTACATTTCTCCGCCATCCAGGCTGACGGCTACAAATCTCTCGAAGAGGGTCAGGCTGTTTCCTACGATTTGACAGAGGGTGCCCGCGGCATGCAGGCTGCAAACGTAGTGAAGTTATAAATGCAATAATCTTGACATGCGTGACAGAAAACGAAAAGAATCCGCTTTGGCGGGTTCTTTTCGTTTGGCCGTGCGCTTGGGAGAAGATGCCCATATTTCCCATCTGCATAGAAGAGTACTCAGGCTTCAAAAAAGAGAAAGAAAAAAGGAAAATCACAAAGAGATTTTTCTTGCAAAACGATAGACATGGTGTTATAGTAAGACCCAGAAGGAACAGCCGCCCACAAGGTGGTTGGCCAAAAGGAAGTAGCAAAAGCCACCCATCTGGTCAAGTGAAGGGTGGCTTTCGCTACGACTGGCTACTTACAAAACGTAAAAATAAATGTAAGCAATGCCAGCAAGAACATGCCAAATGTCAGCATATCCTTAAAATCAAAATGATTCATAGGCATCACCTCCATCCTTTCGATAGAATGAAGGCCGTTCCACCCCGCAACGCGGCTGTTCCAGAAAGTTATCATATCATGCCGTTCATGGGATTGCAACCGTTTTCTGGCAACAGAAACAAAAGGACTTTTTGAACAAGAGACGATATAAAAGACTAGACATTTTTGTGAGAATGAGCTATGATATTGGCGTTGGATCGGGGGTCGGGCGAAAAGGGGTGGTGCGCGTGCGTTTTTCAAAGGAAGTTTTCCGTAACCTTGCGATGATCACGCAGCTGGGCATCCAGATGCTGGCCCCGATTGTGTTGTGCGTGTTTGTCGGAGATCAATTGGATACGCGTTTTGGATGGCACACGACGGTTTGGCTGCTCATTCTTGGAATTTTGGCGGGATGCCGGAATTGCTGGATGTTTGTAAAAAGGCTTGCCCTATCCGAGCAAGGCAAGGATGCCAAAGCGCAGGGCAAAGAAATGCAAGCGCAAGGCAAGGATGCCAAAGCGCAGGGCAAAGAAATGCAAGCACAAGGCGAGGACACCGAAGCGCGGGGTGAGGAGATCCAAACATCAGGCAAGGAGGGCGAAGATGGATCAGGGGAAAGAACCTAAAACAGGTGGGAGTGCGCTCGAGAAGGGAAGCGCTCCCGTGAAAGAGGGAAGCCGCGCATTGCAAGGGCTTTTGGCCGGTATTTTTTTGTGGGGCATTGTGTTTGGCTTGATCTGCTTTTTTGTAGGGGAGGGCAAGGTGGTCTTTTTGGCCAGCCTGTGGGCTGGGGTCGCCGTGGCCGCGTGGATGGCATTTCATATGTACCGGTCGATTGGCCGTTCATTGGACATGGCATCTTTCGATGCCGTAAGCGGCATGAAAAAGGGAGCGGTTTTGCGGATGCTTGTTGTTGTGGCGGCGATTTTGCTCGTTTGGCGGCTGCATGGGAGCTTCCTCGGTATGTTTTTGGGCCTGTTCACCCTAAAGTTTGCGGCCTACTCACAGCCACTGCTGGAGAAACTCTTGGGCAAAGCAAAGAGAAGCTGAGCTTTCCGGAAACCGCAGCAGGAGATCTTGGAAGGAGACACTAGAAGGAAGCCGCAGTATCATGATAATGATGCCAGGGTAGGATTGTGGGGATTTGGCACATGTTTCGCATCGACCGAAGCGAAGCGCGAAACAATCCGTAAGGCACCTTTTTACCGTAGCATCAACCGTAACATCAGAAATCATAAGAAGAATCTAGGAAAAGAATCCTGGAAAGGGAAGGTGTGGGAGTGGGAAGTGTTTTTTTGCGCACGAATTTCCTGCTGGCGGCGGATGCCGACGTGGACTTTATGATCCACGGGCTGTTCCGTTACCACTTATTTGGGCAGGAACTTTGGATCACAACCACGCACGTCAGTGTGCTGATCGTGATGGCGGTGCTGATTGCGTTTGCGATCGCCGCAAATATCGCCATGCGCCACGCGAAAGACGTGCCGGGACCGTTTCAAAATGTGGTCGAGCTGGTCGTGGAGCTGCTCGGGAAGATGGTGTCCGGCAGCATGGGCAAATATGCGCCCAAGTTTGTGAATTACATCAGCGTGCTGTTTTTGTTTATCCTGGTGAGCAATCTGTCGGGCCTGGTTGGCCTGCGCCCCCCGACGGCGGATTATGGCGTCACGCTGCCGCTCGGGCTGATTTCGTTTGCCATCATCCAGTATAACAACATCAAGTACAACAAGGTGGGCGCGTTTACGTCGCTGTTCCAGCCGCTGCCGTTTTTGTTCCCCATCAACCTTATCGGGGAAGTGGCGGTGCCGTTTTCGCTGTCCTTGCGTTTGTTTGGGAATATTTTGTCCGGCACGGTGATCATGTCTCTGATTTACCAGCTTTTGCAAAAGTTTGCCGTGGGCTGGCCGGGCATTTTGCACATTTACTTTGATGTTTTTTCCGGGGCCATTCAGACATACGTCTTTTGTATGCTGACCATGGTAT
This sequence comes from uncultured Marvinbryantia sp., assembly GCA_964455335.1. Classification (GTDB taxonomy): domain Bacteria; phylum Bacillota; class Clostridia; order Lachnospirales; family Lachnospiraceae; genus Marvinbryantia. The sequence goes on along the minus strand of CAYVVW010000156.1, from coordinate 1,984 downwards.
TTACCGTGGACAAGATGCCCGGGGAGGAATAGGCAACTTTTTACCCTAATATCATCATATTCATACCAAGTAGGAGGAAAACAACATGATTACAAATGAAGGTTTAATTCTGGCCTGTTCCGCCATCGGCGCGGGGCTGTCGATGATCGCTGGTATCGGCCCTGGCGTCGGGCAGGGCATTGCCGCCGGTTACGGCGCAAGCGCGGTCGGCCGCAACCCCGGGGCGCGGTCTGAGATTATGTCGACCATGCTTTTGGGGCAGGCAGTTGCGGAGACCACCGGTCTGTATGGGCTGGCGATTGCGTTCATCCTGCTCTTTGCGAACCCCCTGCTTAGCAAGCTCTAAGGCATGGGCGCGCATCTGTGAGGGGAGCTTGCCTACTGGGTGCGATGGGGCAAAGAAATGGGGAGAACCGAAGGGAGGCAATGGCTTGGATCGATTGTTTAACCTGGACGCGCAGCTGCTTGCGGACACCGCGCTCCTGATGATTGCAATGTTTGTCATGTACACGCTTCTTTCCTACCTGCTTTTCAACCCGGCGCGGGAGTTCTTGAAAAAGCGGCAGGAAAAGATACAGGCGGACATCGAGAACGCAAAGACACAAAATGCGCAGGCCGCCCTCTTGAAAGAGGATTACGAGGCCAAAATCAAAAACATCAACAAAGAGGCGGACGAGATCCTAAGCCAGGCAAGGCAGAAGGCGCTGCAAAACGCAGAGGTGACAAAGGCGCAGGCGGACGAAGAGGCCGGGCGCATCCTTGCCAGGGCCAGGGCGCAGATCGCGCTGGATCAGAAGAAAGCCGCGGACGACATGAAAAAAGAGATGATTTCCATCGCCTCAATGATGGCAGGGCAGGCGCTCTCCCGTGCCATCGACCCGCAGTGCCAGGAGGCCCTGATGGAAGAGACTTTAAAGGAAATCGGGGAAACGACATGGCAAAACTGATATCGAAAGTGTATGGGGATGCCCTGTTCGATCTTTCGGACGAGAAGGGGTGCCTGGACGAGATGGAGCGGGACGTGTGCCATGTGCGGGAGACGTTTGCGCAAAATCCTGAGCTTTCCACGCTCCTTGCGAACCCCGATATTGGGAAAGAGGAGAAGCTGCGCCTGGTCGAGCGCATTTTTTCGGGAAATGTGTCGCAGGACATGGTCGGCTTTTTGCGCATCCTGGTGGAAAAACAGCGGGATGCCCACATGGAAGCCATTTGGGCGTATGTCCTCTCGCGGGTGAAAGAGAAGAAAAAAATCGGCGTCGCCGAGGTGGTTTCCGCCTGTGACATTTCCGAGGAATGGAAAGAGCGGATCGCGCGCGCGCTTTTGGAATCGACGGGCTACCGGCAGATGGAGATGACGTATCGCACGGACCCGGCGCTCATCGGGGGGCTTCGGATACGCATCGGAGATACGGTGCTTGACAGCAGCATACAGTCGAAATTGGCGGACATGGGGCGCAAGTTGGCGAAAGTCTCGCTAGAACAAAAAGAAAGGATAAGAACCGCATGAACTTAAGGCCAGAAGAGATCAGTTCGGTCATAAAGGACGAGATACAGAAATATTCTTCCAAGATGTCTGTCTCGAACGTGGGAACGGTCATGCAGGTGTCAGACGGCATCGCCCGCATCCATGGGCTGCAAAATGCCATGCAAGGCGAGCTGCTGGAGTTCCCGAACGAAGTGGAGGGCATGGTGCTCAACTTAGAAGAGGACAACGTGGGCGCGGTGCTGCTAAAGGGCGCCTCCAGTGTCCGCGAGGGGGACATCGTCAAGACGACGGGGCGCGTGGTTTCCGTGCCAGTTGGCGATGGGATGCTGGGCAGGGTCGTGGACTCCCTGGGGCACCCGATTGACGGGAAAGGCCCGATCCCGTCGGAAAAAATGAGGGAGATTGAGCGCGTGGCGCCGGGCGTCATCACGCGCAAGTCGGTGGACACGCCCTTGCAGACGGGCATCAAGGCCATCGACTCCATGGTGCCGATCGGGC
>CAYVVW010000155.1:3677-5022 GCA_964455335.1 uncultured Marvinbryantia sp. | reverse complement strand
TTGCCTTTTCGTGTGCGCTAAGATGCTCACTGTCAAGGAGAAACTGAAAATTTTCTGCAGCCCCAATCACTACATCCGCTGCCTTTTGGAAAGCTTCCTCATATGTCAGCCTATCAATCTCCTTTAAGGAAAGAAAAATCACAGGGTATTTGCCCATGTATCTCTCGCAGAGTTCTTTTTCTTTTGAGATCTCCAGTCCGTCGAAGATCGATTTGTCCCCGTCCGGCGAGAAAAAGTTTGCCAGCATGCTCATGTTCAGAGACTTGCCGAAACGCCGCGGACGGGTGAACAGGGTGACCTGCGTTTTGTTTTCAAGCAGTTCCTTGATCAGGCCGGTTTTATCGACGTAGTAAAAATCATCGTGGCGTATCATTTCAAAGCTGTCATACCCGATCGGGAGCATCTTTTTCTTTTCCATACTGCCGCATCCTTCCCCACAGATAGGATTTCAATACAGGACCTTTTGACGCTCGTGTCATATATCGTTCACCTCATCTGTGTTATCGCAAACGACAAAACGATGTGCGCTTTCGTCGCTTGCTGCGCTGAACAGGAATCAAGAAGCCAGGTTTTAAAACCCGGCTTCTTTTAGTACGTTTTTTGCGGCCTCGACATCGTCTGTTACGCAAAGGACGACGTAGTTGCCATTTGTGTCGATGATGGCTTCATTTAGCTTCTCGACTTCCGGCTGGTTGTAGTCGGCGTAGAGTGCCGTCTGGTTTTCCACGCGTGTCTTGAACTTGTCTTGCACGCTTTTGACATCCCCGCTCTCCTTGCATTTGATGATGGCCACCTCGCAGGCGGTCGCCCCGGAACTTAAGGATGCGGACGCCTCCTCGATCTGGTCGGCTTCCACAAAATAAGTGGAGGCGATCATGTCGGCGGAAATGTCGGCAAGCTCGCCGCTCGTCACGGTGGCCTTCAGATCCGTGGAAAGTTTGGCGATGTCTACGTTGGCATCGGAGCCTTTTTTGCCGCAGGCGGACAAAAGGCAGGCGGCGGCAAAAGCCGCGGCACACAGCAGGGCAGTTTTTTTCATGTTCATTTGGGTGCTTCTCCTTTTTTGATTTCCTATACCGTTGGGATATAGTGTGTTTTTGTATATTCCAGCCAAGCCTTGCAATTGGCCTGGTTTAAGTGGATGCCATCTTCCGACACGCCGGCCTTTAGCCTGTGGTAGCCGTCGGAAAAGATCTCGTTGAGGTTGACATAGTGGTAGCCTTCCTCTTTGCACATCTCCAAAATCTGGAGATTGATGGTGTCCACGTTTGCATTGTTGACATAATCCCCCCCGACTATGTCGGAGGTGCACCCGGTCATGACCACCTGCAGATCCGTGTCCAGC
>CAYVVW010000155.1:0-3667 GCA_964455335.1 uncultured Marvinbryantia sp. | reverse complement strand
TTTGTTGACATAATCCCCCTTCGTCACGAGGATTTCCTCCACTTAGTCGACCGGGTAGACGTAGACAACAGGCTCGGTGGACGAAGAATAGGTCTTGACGTCCGTGAGGACCTTGCTGTAGGCGTCCTTGATCTTGGTCATGTCATAGGCGCCCAGCTCGTTTGTGCCAAGCATCATGTAGATCTTGGTGTAGTTGATGTTTTTCAGAGCATCGAGCACCAGCATATTCCCCCGCGAGGTGGCGATCTGCGCGTCCGTGTAGATGTTTTCCAGCTGCATGCCGATGGCAGTCACAAAGCTGCCCTTGGTGATGCCCGAAAAATTGCGGAAGCCCTCCATGCGCGAGTCGCCGATAAAGACGGCATCCGAAAAGTAGGAGTCCTCCAGGGCGACGGACTGCTCGGGAACAACGATGTCCATGTAGTCCTCACCGCCCTCGGGAATGCCATTTTCCCGTCCGGTCTGCGCCGGTCCCAACGGCTCTTCCGTTTGTGCCTCGCTTGGCTGCTCCGTCTGCCGTTCGCTCTCCCTTTCCGATCCCTCGGTCGCGTCTGTGAGATCGGACGCGCGCTCCTGCGCGTCGCTTTCAGTCTCCCCTTTTTGCGCAAGCAAATTTGCCGACTGAAAGACCTCCGCCTCCTCCTCTCGGATGCGATCCTGGATGGGCTGGTTGGAAAACAGGTGGAGAAGGCTCTTGCCCTCAAAGACAACCAACACCAAAAGAACCAGTGTCAAGACGTTGACAATCAGCCCGCTGCGGCGCTGGCGTCGCGTAGGCTTTGGCTTATTTGGATCTTCTTTTCCCCTCATGGTTACGCTCCCCTTATTCTCCCCATGATTGGCAGCCGCCCGCCGCCAACAAAAAGATTGTTTTTTGGTTTCTCCTATTATATAATGAAAGCCAGATGCCGTCAATCCCCAAAACAAGGGTGGCGCATGGCAGAATGGATGGGGCGGCTTGCAAAAATTTTTCTGGTGAATGGGAAAGGAATTGGTATGGTATTTAGCAGCTTGTTGTTTTTGTTCCGTTTTTTGCCGCTGGTGCTGATCCTGTACTTTGCGCTCCCCACGCGTTTTCGCAACCTGGTCCTGTTTGTGTCCAGCCTGTTTTTTTATGCGTGGGGGGAGCCGATATACGTTTTTTTGATGCTGACGTCGATCACCGTGGATTACCACGCGGGCAGGCGCATCTCCCATTTTTTGCAGGAGGGCAGCCGCAAAAAGGCGCGGGGCTGGCTCTTGGTGTCGGTCTGTTACAACCTCGGCGTGCTGGGGTTTTTTAAGTATGCCGATTTCCTCATCGGCACGTGCAACGGGATTTTTGGCACGCAGATCGCGCCAACCAACATTCCCTTGCCGATCGGCATTTCCTTTTTTACGTTTCAGACCATGTCCTATACGATAGACGTGTACCGCCAGGTGACGCGGGCGCAGGAGAGCTGGGTCAAGTATGGCACGTATGTGTCGCTGTTCCCGCAGCTGATTGCGGGGCCCATCGTCCAATACAAAACCATCGCAAAGGAGTTGGAGGGGCGCAAGGAGACGGGCGGGGATTTCGCCTATGGCATCCACCGCTTTGTCATCGGCATGGGGAAAAAGGTGCTGCTCGCAAATAATATCGGCATTTTGTGGGACACGGTTTCGGAGATGCCGGCCGCGACGCTGCCGGCCGCCACGGCATGGCTTGGCGTGCTCGCGTATGCGTTTCAGATTTATTTTGATTTTTCCGGGTATTCGGACATGGCGATCGGGCTTGGCCGGATGTTTGGGTTCCGGTTTTTGGAAAATTTCCATTACCCGTACATCTCGGCGAGCATTACCGAATTTTGGCGCAGGTGGCACATTTCCCTGGGGTCGTGGTTTCGGGAATACGTCTATATCCCTTTGGGCGGGAACCGAAAAGGAGTATGCCGGCAGATCCGCAACATTGCCATCGTCTGGATGCTGACAGGCATTTGGCATGGGGCGAATTGGAACTTTGTCCTTTGGGGCGTTTATTACGGGGCGCTCTTGATTTTGGAAAAGTTTGTCTTTGGGAAATGGCTCGCCCGCCTGCCGCGCGCCTGCGGATATTTGTACACCCTGTTTTTCGTGGCGCTGGGATGGGTGCTGTTTGCCTTTGACGACCTGGGGGCGGGGCTGGCCTACCTGGGCGCCATGTTTGGGGGGCATGGCCTTGCGGACAAAACAACGGCTTACCTGCTTTTGAATTATGGCATCTTGTTGGCGGCAAATGGGATTGGCAGCACGGAGATTCCGGCGAAGGCCTGCAGGGTGCTTGGCGGCAGGCTTGGCGCGCGCCCTTGGGCATCGGCCGCGCTTTGCGTCGCATTTTATGTGGGCGTGACCCTGCTGTGTGTCGCCTACCTGGTGGACGCAAGCTACAACCCGTTTCTGTATTTTCGCTTTTAGGGCAAGGGGGAGGATGTATGCAGCAGGATATGGGAAAAAAGCAGCAGTGGGCAGTGTTGGTTTCCTTTTTGTTTTTGGTATATTTGTTTGCCGTGGCGAGCCTGCTGAAGCCGGACACGGCATTTTCGGAGGAGGAAAACCGCGACTTGGCGCACATGCCAAAGATTTCCTTAAGCAACATTTTAGATGGAACGTTTGAAAAAGAATATGAGACCTATCTCTCGGACCAGTTTGTGTTCCGCAATGGCTGGATCGGCGTGAAAACGTCCGTCGAGCGGGCGATGGGCAAGCAGGAGGTCAACGACATTTATTTTGCGAAAGACGGCTGCCTGATTGAGAAGCACAGCGGGGTGTTTGCGACGGAGCAGGCCGAGGAGAACCTTGCGATGCTGGCCAGGTTTGTCACGGAGCAGCAACAGCGGATCGGCGCGGATCGGGTAAAGGCGATGATTGCGCCGAACACCTTGGTGGTTTATGAGGAGAAGCTGCCGCCGTTTGTCGACGGGTCGGCGCAGCGCGCATATTTGCAGAAAGTAAAAGACACGCTGCCGGAGGGAACATTCGTGGACCTTTTGCCCACATTTGCGGAACACGCGGGGGAATATGTGTATTACCGCACGGATCACCACTGGACGACCAGGGGGGCGTGGTATGCCTATTGCGCGTGGGCGGACGCCATGGGGCTTTCGCATCCCGGGTGGGACGGTTACCAGCGGGAAACCTTAAGCGACGCGTTTTTTGGCACGGTGGCCGCAAAAGTGAACGTGGACGTGGGGGCAGATACCATTGAGGCGTGGCATCCATTGGCGCAATCCCCCTACGTGGCCATGTGGGACGGGCAGGAGCACGACACCCTCTACGACCGCTCTTTTTTGGAAAAGCGCAACAAGTATGGCGTGTTTTTCGGGGGAAATTGGGGGCTGGAGCGCATCCGCGCGCAGGTGGGGAATGGCCGGCGGCTTTTGGTGGTCAAGGACTCTTACGCAAATTGCTTTGCGCCCTTTGCCATCCAAGACTTTGAGGAAATTGCCCTGATTGACCTGCGCTATTTCCACGAAAGCCTGAGGGAATATATGGAGCAGGGGCAGTTCACGGACATCCTGTTTTTGTACAACGCGGCAGGGTTTGCCGAGGACGTGTCCTTGTCGAAATTGTTTTTGTAGGGAAAATGGGAAATAAATATGATACTGCGGTAAAAAGATGCCTTACGGATTGTTTCGTGCTTCGCTGTCTACGCTTCGCTCCGGTCGGTGCT
>CAYVVW010000154.1:0-5025 GCA_964455335.1 uncultured Marvinbryantia sp. | reverse complement strand
AACGGCGAGTGGACCTGGGAGAAATTTGAGGAAGTCTGCGAGCAGATCAACGCCGACACCGACAACGACGGCGTGATCGACCGCTACGCGCTAGTCACGGACGAGTCCGAGATGAAAAACGAGTCCGTGTGGTCCAACTATGGCGAGTACATCGGCATGGAGGACGGCCTCTATGTCAACAAGACAGAGTCCGAGCAGACCTTAAAGGCTCTGAACTGGGCACTGGACATGATGACGAAGTATAACTACAAGCCGGAAGGCGCAGAGTGGGATTGGTGGAAGACAGCCTTCCCGGCCGGCGATGGCGCGTTTATGGCGAACCAGGCGTATCTTGCCGCAAACGAACTAAAAGACATGGAAGACGACTTTGGCTTCGTGTGCTTCCCGATGGGCCCGGATGCGGAATACTACACCAACGTGTACACCGACAACATCTATGTCCTTCCGGCATGCTATGATGCCGACAAGGCGTGGAAGATCGCGTTTGCCCTGGATGCCTACACCGACCTGGTGCCGGGCTACGAAGATTACAACGACAGGCTGAGCGGCTACTATGACACTTTCCGCGACATGGAGTCCGTGGACGAGACGATTGAGATCCTTTGCAACAACGGCTTCACGACCTACCATGACATGATCCCGGGCCTGTCCTATGGCGAGCAGTTCCTGTGGACCATCACCCCGGACAACCCGCCCGCAGTTGCGGCGGAGGCCGTGCGCAACCTGTGGCAGGGTTACCTGGATTACGCAAATGGCGTGACCGACGAAATGCCGACCGAGGCGCCGACAGAAGCAGCCACCGAGGCAGCGGCAGAGTAAGCAAACGGCGCGAGTGCAAGACCGCAAAGTCTGTGGCAGGACAATCCCCAAGGGAGATGTGGAAAGCTAATGGAACGAACAGCAAATGCCCAAGGGGAGTGTGTCTGCGCGCTTGTGCGTCGGCGACTGCGCGAGGTGGGCCTTGCGAGACAGACTTTGCGGACGAAATCGTATGGCAGATTCCGCCAAGGGCCGCCTGGGCAGCAGAGGAGGGAAACTTCCAAAGTTGCCCACACGGTGCTTGCGGGAAAGAAGGAACGCACAGGAGGGGCTGTCGTAAACGGCACGTGCTTTTGTCGTTCGTTATAGGAACGGAAAGAGGGGGAACGTCCCCCTCTTTCTTAAAAGAGAGAGGAATTTGCAGAATGAGAAAGATTGTTGCATTTGTGATGGTTGCGGCACTGATGGCCGCCATCCCTGCCACAGCCCGGGCAGGAGAGGGGGCAGACGCTGGATCCGCCCCCACGGCGACGGAAGTGCTCGCCATGATGGACATCGGCTGGAACCTGGGCAACACGTTCGACGCCTATGGCGCAAAGGACGTGATGGAAAATGAGACCTATTGGGGCAACCCAAAAACCACGAAAGAGATGATCGATGCCGTGCGCGCGCAGGGCTTTCACGCCATCCGCATCCCGACGACATGGGCGCAGAGCCTGGGGGAAGCCCCCGACTATATCATCCGCGAGGATTGGCTGGACCGCGTGCAGGAAGTCGTGGATTATGCCTATGACGAGGGGATGTTCGTCATCCTCGACACGCACCACGAGCCGGATTATTGGCTGGTGCCCCAGCCGGAAAACTTAGAGGCTCTCAAAGCGGAGCTTTCCGCCATCTGGGCGCAGATTGCCGCGCGCTTTGCCGACTATGATTATCACCTTTTGTTTGAGGGCATGAACGAGCCGCGCACAAAAGGCACAGAAAAAGAATGGGCGGGCGGCACCGACGAGGAGCGTGCCGTGGTCAACGAGCTGAATCAGATTTTCGTGGACACCGTGCGGGCGGCGGGCGGCAACAATGCCACGCGCCCCCTGATCATCTGCCCCTACGGAAATTCCGTCACATACAATTCCATCACCCAGCTCGAAGTGCCGGACGACCCTTATGTGATGGTGTCGGCGCATTTGTACACGCCCTACTTTTTTACCTATGAGCCGGACGGGCAGAGCATCCTGGAATGGGACGGCTCTTTGAAAAAAGACATCATCTCCAACGTGGATTTGCTCAACCGCAACTTCCTAAAGAAGGGCATCCCCGTTATCGTCACCGAATTTGGCGCGGTTCACAAAATCTACAAAGGGGAGGACGGCAAGCCGGCGGACAACACCGAGGAAGTGCTCAAATGGCTGGCAGACTACCTCGAAGTGATGAACCGCTACGGCATCAAATGCTTCTGGTGGGACAATGGCGTCTATTCCGGAAATGGGGAAAAATTTGGCATTTTCAACCGCAAGACGTGCACATGGTATTCCCAGGCGATTGCGGACGCGCTTGTCGCGCACGCGACGGGGGAAACGCCGTGAGAGAGGTATCTTGGCATTTGCCGGGTTTTTGCAGCTTTCGGCTGCTCAACCAGGTCGTGATCAATTTGATGAAAGACTACCCCGAAAAATTTCGGGAGGGCTATCGCATCGGGTCAGTGTATGGCACTTTTCCAGGGGCAATCTGGAATGGGGGCCGCACGGCCCTGGGTTTTGCGGGAAAACAGGAGATTGCGGCGACATTGGGGTGGTACAACGGCCGGGGCATTCCCGTGCGCTTTACATGGACAAACGCCCTCTTAGAGGAACGGCACACATATGACACGTATTGCAACCTGATCATGCGCCTTGCGGACAATGGGAAAAACCAGGTGCTGGTCAACACTCGCGTACTGGAGGATTATATCCGCCGCGCCTATCCCAATTACCCCGTGATTTCCTCCACCACGAAGCGCATCACAGACTTGGACGCGCTGGCGCGGGAACTGGACAGGGCGTATTTTCTGGTCGTGCTGGATTATGACCTCAACCACGACGAGCATGTCCTGCGCGCGATTGCGCCGCAGGCCGGGCGCGTCGAGCTGCTTGTAAACGAAGTGTGCTACCCCCATTGCGCAAAGCGCGAGGAACATTACCGGCAGCAGTCGCTTTTGCAGCTGGAGTTTGACACCGCGGCCACATTCCCCTGCCCGAACCGCGTGCGCGAAAGGAAATTTGCCCAGTGCATGGATCGCCCGTCATTTCTTTCCAACGAACAGATTGGCGATTACGTCGCGCGCGGGTTTGTGAACTTCAAAATCGCGGGGAGGGGCATGCCCATCGACTATCTGGTGGACTCCTACGTCTACTACCTGCCAAAACCGGAATACCAGGAATGGGTGCGGCAGAAAATCAACGGGATGCTGCTGCAATTCCAGCAGGCGGCCGCCGCGCAAAAAAGAGGGCGGGGCATCACCCGTTGATGCGCAGGCGTTCGTTGTTGACCGAGCGGTATTGCGAGGGGGAGCAGTTTTTGTATTGGCGAAAGATGCGGTTAAACGTGGAAATGCTCGGAAAGCCGGACCGCATGGCGACCTCCGTGACGGACAGGTCAGGCCGCTCCAAAAGCTGCTCGGCGGCCACAATCCTGCGGCGGCAGATATACTCCCCCAGGGTATATCCCGTATATTGCTTGAACAGCCGGGAAAAATGGTACTTGCTAAACCCGATGGAGGCGGCGATGGCGTCGAGGCGGATCTCCTCCGTAAAATGCTCGTCAATATAAGCCAGCACATGGTTAAACTTTGTTTTGTACTCCTGTTGCTTGTAGACGCGGCCAGTTCCCAGTGCGGACACATTGCGGAAGTGGTCGCGTCCGAGTGTCGCCAAAAGCTGCGTGAGCAAGGACGCAATCACCAAATGGTAAAACGGATCGGCATGAAAATACTCCAGGCGCATCTGGCAAAGCGTCTGGCGCACCTCGTCATAGAGCTGCAAAAACGCCCGCTTTGTCAAATGTATGGGCGCGCAGAGCAGCGTGGCCGCGTCCACGAAACCGCGGATGGACGAAAAAGAGGCCAGGTCAAACAAATAAATGAAGCGCATGCCGGACGCGGGTGCAGTCAGGGAGTGCAGGGCGCCGGACGGGATGATGAGGATCTCGCCCGGCCGCAGGGAAAAAGCCTTGCCGTCCACCACAGCCTCATACCCATTCTCCACAGGCTCAATGATCTCCAGGTCCGTGTGCCAATGCACCGGGAAGCCATCGCTTAGGTCATTGCGCCAAATGCGCACGAAACTGTCCGGAAAATGCTCCACAGTCTCGCAAGAGTCCCGCACAACGCGCTCCCCGGAAAAGTCTTGGTTCACGGAATTAAAATCCATCTGTTCTCGACGCACAAACATCCCCCTTTTCCACACACATCTCCGAAATTCCTTGCTATTGCGACAGGTACCCGAACAACTCTGCAGTTGCGATACATATCCGAACAACCTTGCCGTGATTGCGTTTACTGCGGCCTGTGGCCATTGGAAGCTCTTTTCTCATTGTAGCCCCCTTGGGATGGATCGTCAAGGAACAAAATTTTATCATGCAGAAATGGAATTTTATCATGCAGAAATGGAATTTTGAAAAAATCTGAATAGAGGCTGTTATTCATCACGTTTCTGTAATGACGTGATTATAAAATGATATTACATTACAATTAAATATTTGAAGTAGTGTTATTGGATAAAAAACATGGAAAACATGAAATAAGGCACTTGACAAACAAAGAGAAGAATGATAGATTCGGTGTACAAACAGTTCTTCACATCCATATTCCCTTCTGCGGGAAACCACTCCGTCGGAAAACCTCGTCAGAAATCCTGACGCGAACATGGTGGATTGACACTTGTAAACAGGCGCATTTTGGGTTATGATGAAGCTGTGGGGATCTCGTACCCCACTTGCGCCTAGGCACAAAAAAGCCAGGGGGCAAGAAAATGGCAGGGAAAAATAACACGAAAGCAAACAACACGGAAGCAAGCAGCGCAAAGAAAGCAAACAAAAAGGCAAGTAGCGCGAGGACGGCCAACGCGAGGAAGCTCACAACAAAGAAGATCATCACGGATACGGGCAACACAAAGACGGTTCGGACATTCAAGGATTCCGTATTCTGCGATCTGTTTTACTCCGACCGGGACGCGAAGAAGAACATTCTCTCCCTGAGCGGGGCGCTGCACGGCACGCACTACGAGGACGAGA
>CAYVVW010000153.1:0-5068 GCA_964455335.1 uncultured Marvinbryantia sp. | reverse complement strand
CGCTTGTGGTCTTTTAGGATCATCTTGCGCACCGTTTTCTTTTGGTATTGGTAAACGGCCTCGTCTATGAGCGCGAGCGCCTCGTCGTTATCGGCGAACACCTGCGCCAGTTTGTCTTTGATGGCGCGGATATTGGCGTCGCGCACCTGCTTTTCATCGGTAAATACGGCCGCTTCCATCTCTGCCGGGGGAACGATTCCGCGAATGATGGCAAACAGCTCCTCCGGCACGGCGCAGCTGGTATAGCCGTGCTTTTCCCTGCCATTTTCCGCCACGATGCCGTCAATAAAGCGGATGACCTCCTGGTTGATCTCGTGCGCCGCAAAGATGGCCTCAAGCATCTTTTCCTCCGGCACTTCCTTTGCGCCCGCCTCGATCATAATCACCTTTTCCCTGGTGGACGCGACCGTGAGCTGCAAGTCCGACTCCGACTTTCTCCCGTTGCCCGGGTTGAACACAAACGCGCCGTCGATGAGGCCCACCTGCGTGGTGGCAATCGGGCCGTCAAACGGAATGTCGGAAATGGACGCGGCGATGGAGCTGCCGATCATGGCCGTAAGCTCCGGCGCGCAGTCCGGGTCCACCGAGAGAACCAGGTTGTTTAACGTGACGTCATTTCTGTAATCCTTCGGGAACAGCGGGCGCATGGGGCGGTCGATCACGCGCGCCGTCAGCACGGCATTTTCAGAGGCCTTGCCCTCGCGCTTGTTGAACCCTCCCGGGATTTTCCCCACCGCGTACATCTTTTCCTCGTACTCCACGCTCAGTGGGAAAAAGTCGATCCCGTCGCGCGGTTTTTCGGATGCGGTCGCCGTGGAGAGCACGGTCGTCTCGCCATAGTGCATCAATACCGCACCGTTTGCCTGCTTTGCCACCCTGCCCACGTCCACGCGCAGCGTGCGCCCGGCAAGTTCCATAGAATACGTCTTGTACATGTCTCCTCCTTTTGTTTGGCACATTTTTTCCGGCGCCATTCCGAAACTACTGAAAAACCAGCCGCAACATGGCGCCCGCCCCGCGCGGCCATGGCCGTTGGCTTTTCAGAAGTCTCGGTTTCGCGCCTTTTTTTGCACTTTTTTAAGAGGGACGGATGTGCCGCCCCTCTTTTTCTCTCATTCTTACTTGCGGATGCCCAGCCGCTCAATCAGCGTGCGGTACCGCTCGATGTCGATCTTCTTCAGGTATGCGAGCAACCCGCGCCTCTGGCCGACCATCTTCAGCAAGCCCCTGCGCGAATGGTGATCCTTTGGATTTTGCTGCAGGTGCGCGGTCAGCTCCTGGATGCGGGCCGTCAAGATGGCGATCTGGACTTCCGGAGATCCGGTATCCCCCTCCTTGCGGCCATACTCGGCGATGATTGCCTGCTTCTTTTCTTTTGCGATCATGCGATCTTCCTCCTTTTTTCAACGCCTGCTACTAAGGGGTGGCCGAAGACTCCAACACCTGGGCAGCGGCTAAGCTCATACGTCCGAAGTATACCATAACGGCTCCGGTTCGTCAACCAAAAATTGACGGCCGAAGTAGCGCTTCCCAAACGCGATGTCCGCTTGCATTTGTTTTTGCAGCGACGCGAGATCCTGGAATTTTTCCTCTTTTCGCTCAAACGCAAAAAATTGCACGGCGATGGTGCGGCCGTACAGGTCGCCGTCGTAGCCAAACATGTACGTCTCCACCCCGCGGAAATACTCCCCGACCGTCGGCTTAAATCCAACGTTCGTGACACCAAAATAAGCGCGCCTGCCGGCATTTCCCCCATCCGGCATCTCCTCTGGGAGAATCGTTTTGGTGGCATAAACCCCGTTTGGGGGCAGGAGCTTTCCCGCCGAGGGAATTAAATTGGTGGTTGGCATCCCCAGCGTGCGCCCGATGCGCCTGCCGTGCAGGACTTCGCCGCCGACCGTGTAGGGATACCCGAGCAGCCGGTTCACCTGTTCCATGTCCCCGATGGAAAGGGCCTGCCGGATGTCGCTGCTGCTGACCTTGCGCCCGTCAAGGCACTCTTTTTCCACGATTTCCAATGTATAGCCCAATTCTTCGCAAAGCGATGCCAAAAGCGCGCAGTCGCCCTTTCTCTGGTAGCCGAAGCGAAAGTCACTCCCCACCGCGATATATTTCGCCCGCAGGCGCTTGGCCAGCACCTCGCGCACAAACGCCTCCGGCTCCATATGGGAAATCTGCGGCAAAAACGGGCAGTCGATCCACCATTGCACCCCCATGGCATCGAGCAGCCGCTTCTTCTCTCCCTTTGTGAGCAGGGCTGTGCGGCCCGGATCCGGCCAGAGCGTGACAACGGCGCTTGCCAGCCCCTTTTGCGCGCAAATGGCCCGAATCAATTTCTGGTGGCCCAGGTGCACGCCGTCAAATTTCCCGAGCGTGACGGCCGTGTCCCGATCCATGGTATAATCCATCAAACCTTCCAAATATTTCATATGCCAATCCTGTCAATCCCGGGCGCCGTCATGTGAGAAACATCTTGCGCGGCACCCAATCCCCGCCTTTCTCCCTTTGGTAAATCCCCGCAAACTGCCCCAGGTGGTCGTACATGCGCGCCTGATCCAACTCTTGCGGGGCATTTCTCCTTTGCAAATCGGCTTCTCGCGAGATGTCGCGCCTTTGCAGATCGGCATCTTGCAGGGTATCGCGCTTTTGCAAATCCGCCTCTCGCGTGGTGTCGTGCCTTTGCAGATCGGTGTCTTGCAGAGCATTTCTCTTTTGTAAATCCACCTCTCGCGTGGTGTCGTGCCTTTGCAGATCGGTGTCTTGCGGGACATTACGCTTTTTCAAATCCGCATCTTGCGAGATGTCGCGCCTTTGCAAGTCCACGTCTCGCAAGGAATTTCCGTTTCGCAGTAACCTGTCGGCGGATTCTGTGGTGGAAAAAGATGGCAATGCCGCAAACAGGGCATCCACCGGAGTTAAGGCCTCGCCCAAGCGCCCCTGTTCCAACAATTCCCCCACTTCCGAAAGGCGCAGGCTCTCTTCCACGCAGAAGCTCCCCACGCGCGTGCGCACAAGGCTTTCCATGCACGCGCCGCACCCCAGCGCCTCGCCCGCGTCATGGCAGAGCGTGCGCATATAAGTTCCCTTGGAACACGACACGGCAAAGGTCACGTGCGGCAGTTCCATCTGCTCCACGCAAAGGTCGTAAATCCGCACGCGCCGGGGATGGCGCTCCACCGTTTTTCCCTGCCTCGCAAGCTCGTAGAGTTTCTTTCCGCCCACTTTTAAGGCGGAATACATGGGCGGCACTTGCCCATACTCCCCGACAAACCCCAGGAGGGCTTGTTCGACCGCCCCAGGTTCTGGCAGTTCCCCGCACGTGCGAATCACCGTTCCCGTGGTGTCCTGGGTATCCGTCTCCTGCCCCAGCAGCATGCCCACGCGGTAGGCCTTGTCCGTGTCCGTCAGAAGATCGCACACCTTCGTGGCGACTCCCAGGCAGACAAGCAGCACGCCTTGCGCGTCCGGGTCTAGCGTCCCCGTGTGCCCGATTTTTTTCTGCCCAGTCATGGCGCGCAGCTTTGCCACCACGTCGTGCGAGGTATACCCGCGCTCCTTGTAGATGTTGAGGATTCCATGCACCATCCTATTGGCCCGCTTTCATCTGCTTTGCGATCTGCTCCGTCAGTTGCCCGATGATGTGCTCCTGCGTACCCTCCATGGTAGCGCCCGCCGCGCGGATGTGGCCGCCGCCCCCAAACGCGGACGCAATGACGCTCACGTCCACTTTTTGCTTGGAGCGCAGGCTGATCTTGTACTGCCCCTCTTTTAGCTCGTGCAAAAAGATGGCCGTCTCCACGCCCTTTGTCTCGCGCAGATGGCTGACAATCCCGTCCAAGTCGACCGCCTTTAGCCCGAGGGCGTCCACGTCCGCCCGCCTCACCACGCCCACGATGCACGCATCTTGCAAGGCCAGAAAACTCTCCGCAAGCGTCTTTCCCAGAATCTTGTTTTGCGCAAAGGTCTTTTCGACAAACGTGACCTCCGCGATGTGGCTCCCGTCCACCCCTTTCCGCAAAAGGCTTGCCGCCACTTCGTGCGTTTCCGGACTCGCGCACGCGTACTGGAAAATTCCGGTGTCGTGCAGGATGCCCATATAGAGCGCCTCCGCCGTGCTTTTGGGGATCTTGTCCTCCTCCATCACATGGTAAATCAGCTCGGACGTGGAGCTAAGGTCCGGAAAAATGTAATTTTTCATGGCAAATCCCGGGTTGCTGACATGATGGTCAAAGCAGATGGAGCGCTTTGCGTCCCGCAGGTACTTGCGCGCCTCGCCAAGCCTTCTCTCATCCGCGCAGTCAAGGGTCAAAAACAAGTCGTAGGCTCGATCTTCCCCGCAAGTGTGGAAAACCTGGTCCGTTCCCTGGATGATGGAAAAACTCTCGGGAAACGCCTCGAGATAGACATCCACCGTCTCCAGCTGCTGCCCGTAATTTTCCAGCAAATAGTTGCGCATCCCCATGCACGCGCCCACGCAGTCGCCGTCCGGGCGCACGTGGCCGGCGATGCCGACCGTGCGGACACCGCCGAGTTCCTCATGAATCTTCTTCAAGCCCAGATTGGCCATCTCTCTCACCTTCTGCCCTTTCTACTTGGTTTTCCCGAATCAGCTCCGTCATGCGCACGCCATATTCGATGGAGTGGTCCAGGCGGAACTGCAGCTCGGGCGTGTTGCGCAAATTGACACTCTGGGCCAGCTTTCGCCGAATGTAGCCGACCGCGCTTTGCAGGCCCTCCATCGTCTGCGCCTGCTCCTCTGCCGTTCCCAGCACGCTAATGTACACCTTGCACGTCTTTAAGTCCGGTGCCACTTCCGCGGCCGTCACCGACACCAGCGGGTGAATCCTGGGATCTTTGATCTCCTCGCGGATGATGTGAGACAATTCCCGCTGCACCTCCGTGTTCACCCGAATATTTTTGATACTATTCTTCCTCATCATTCCCACCACTTTCGGATGCCAAAGCCCAAGGCGCCTCTTTTCCGGCTGCTTTGGACGCCAGAGCCCTGGGCATCTCTTTTCCGGCTGCTTTGGACGCCAGAGCCCTGGGCATCTCTTTTCCGGCTGCT
>CAYVVW010000152.1:0-5075 GCA_964455335.1 uncultured Marvinbryantia sp. | reverse complement strand
AAAAAAGGCAACAAGTAATAAAAGTGATTGATCCAATCCTCTTCTCCGCCGTAGGATTGTGCAATCAACGTTTTATTGCTACCTATATTCCAAGAATCAGTCCAACTGTGATTTGCCCAGGACAAACAGTAATGGAAATCAATCTCACTGTGATGCAAGAAATTTTCCACTGGTTTCTCCAGTAATTTTCTCCCTTTAATCCAATAGTGATAAAAACAAAACGCATATACCCCATGCTTCTTGGCAATATCCGTCTGCCATTTCATCACTTGAATGTCTCGCAAATCGTAATAATTATTATTTAGCGGTACGACTGGCTGGCAGTGACCTGCAAATAGTGGTTTTGCTTTTTTTACATTTACCCACTCTGTAAAGTCCTTGCCCCAAAATTGATCATTTTCTGGAATCGGATGAAACTGCGGCAAATAAAACGCTACGATTTTCATAGATTTCGTCCTCTTAACGCAGAAGATCGCATGGCGAGCTATGATTCTTCAGGACTTCTGTAACATCATGAATATCCACCTCGCGCAGATACGGATGCATCGGCAGCGACAATACGGTCTCGCACAGCGCCAGGGTGTTCGGAAACTCCCTGTCCTCCGATTTCACATCCGAGAACGCGACCTGGCGGTGCATCGCCTTTTGGTAATAGACCATGCTCGGAACGCCATGCTCCCTCAGATGAGCCTGCAAGGCATCCCTCTGCCGACGTTCCTCCAACCGTATGGTGTACTGCGCCCAGCTCGAAGAAAACCCCTCCCGCACAGTCGGTGTCGCCACGTGCCCCCGCAGCAGCTCCGTATACGTCCTCGCGGCATTGTCTACCGCCTCCAGCTCCCGACTGCGAAAGTGCGGGAACTTCGCCAGCAACACGGCGGCCTGCACGGTATCTAGCCTGGAGTTCATCCCGACCCGCACATTGTCGTACTTGTCCTTTCCCTTCCCATGAACGTGTAGGGAGCGGATCCGCTCCGCCCACTCGTCGTTGTCCGTAAAGACGGCTCCTCCGTCCCCGTAGCACCCAAGCGGCTTTGCCGGGAAAAAGGACGTTGTGGAGATGTCTCCAAAGCTGCATGCCATCCTCTCCCCGATCCTTCCGCCAAGCCCCTGCGCGCCGTCCTCCAGAACGAGTAGTCCGTGTCGTCCCGCCACTTCCCTGATTTTCGGGTAGTTCGCCGGCTGTCCGAACAGGTCCACCGCCATGGCCACTCGCGGTCTCAACTCCCCTTCCCGCTCTGTCCGCACGATAGCCTCTTCCAGTTTTTGGGGAGAGATGTTGTAAGTGTCCATTTCCACGTCAACGAATACGGGGGTAGCCCCCACGAGGGAAACCACCTCGCCGGAAGCAAAGAACGTGAAGTCCGGCACGAACACCGCGTCCCCCGGCCCGATCCCCCACGCCATCAGCGCGAGCGCGAGCGCGTCCGTCCCGTTGGCGCAGGCAATGCAGTGCCTCGCTCCGACGTATCCGCAAAGCACTCGCTCAAGCTCGGAAACCTGCCAGCCGCCTATGAAGTTCCCCTCGTCAAGCACGCTTGATATTGCGCGGTCTATCTCGCCTTTCATGGCTTGGTATTGCGCCCCCAGGTCACGGAATTGCATCTAAGACACCCCTTTTTTGTATGTTTTCCACATGTCTTTCCATTTCTGCCACGATTCTCCTCGCGGCGTGGCCATCCCCAAATGGCAGGTAGTCCGGATCTACTTCCTGCTCAGACCGCAGTTTTTCCAGTATGTCCCCCGCAAGGGGCTTTGCAAGCTCGTTTCTTCTGCAGACCATCGTCTCGGGCCAGCAAACAAAGTCGAGCACCGTAACGCATTTTACGCCGGAAAAAAAAGCCTCCCTTTGCAAACCCCCGGAATCCGTCACGATCTTTTTCGCATTTCTCACAAGGCAGGCACTCTCCAGATACCCGACAGGCTCCGCCAGAATCAGGTTGCGGAAGCCGTTTTCCCTGCACAGTCGCAACGCGCGTGACTTTGCCCTCGGGTGGACGGGGTATACGGTAGGCGCATCTAGCTGTTCCATGGCACGGAATATTTCCAGGAGTTCCCTGTCTCCGCCCGTGTTTTCCTCCCTATGGCAAGTCAGGTAGTAGTAATCCCTCGGAACAGGCACGACCTTTTGGTCTGGCAGCCTCAGCCTGACCTGCCCCAGAGACAGCCGCCCACTATATGCAAGAAACGCGTCAAACATCGGATCCCCTACGAGCACGGTTCTATTCGCCAAGTTCTCATCGCCGGCACTGTCCGCGCCGCTTTGCGTGCTCGCCAGCAGAAGCGTAGAGATGTGGTCCGTGCAGACACGGTTGATCTCCTCGGGGTTTGTCATGCAGTGGGTGCGCACACCCGCCTCGACATGACACACCGGGACATGCAGCTTCGCCGCAGTCAACGCGGCGGCAAGCGTGGAGTTTGTGTCCCCGTATACCAGGATCCAGTCAGGCCTTTCCCTTTCCAGGACAGGCTCAAGCGCCTCCATCATGCGGCCGGTCATCTGCGCATGTGTCCCGCCCCCGATGCCAAGGTTGTAATCAGGGCGCGGGATATGCAACTCCTCAAAAAACTGCTCCGACATATTGTGGTCGTAGTGCTGCCCTGTATGCACCAAGATTTCCGTGTGCGATTTTCTGAGTTCGCGGGAGACAACGGCAGCCTTGATAAACTGTGGTCTCGCTCCCACAACTGTCACGACCCTCATCTCCCCACCCCCGCGGATGCCTTCCGCCCGCGTGGATCGTTCTGACTTCTTTTCACGTTTCACGCCCCCTCATTGCCATCCTGCTCTAACCCATGCTCCCCTGTGTGGTACATCCTTCCGCACGCTGTGCAGTGTAGCTGGTCATCCAATTTCTTCCCGCATTCACAAACCCACCCCATCTGTTTCGCCGGTATGCCGCCGACTAAAGCATGATCTGGCACATTCGTCGTCACCACTGCACCGGCGGCGACCATCGCCCACGATCCAATCGTATGTCCACAGACAATTGTGGCATTTGCGCCAACAGTCGCACCTGTTTTTAGCAATGTGCGCCGGTAATACTCTCTGCCTTTTGGGTATTTTGCCCTCGGTGTCAAATCATTCGTGAAAACCATAGATGGACCGCAAAATACATCATCCTCCAATTCTACCCCTTCGTAGATGGACACATTGTTCTGCACTTTTACGCCATTCCCAATTTTTACATGGTTGGATACATTTACATTCTGGCCAAAAGAACAGTTTTCCCCGATCACGGCACCGCGCTGAATGTGGCAAAAATGCCATATTTTTGTTCCTTTTCCGATTTGCACATCATCGTCTATGTAGCTGCTTTCATGAACAAAATACTCTGGCATGTCAAAACTCTCCCACCATGTCCGTACTGGAAAATTCCTTTAAGGGAAGTTGCACAGGTCTTCCCTCTTTCTGGCTCTTGTAGATCGCCAGCACAAGCTCAAGCGCATTTCGGCCCGCCACAGCGTCCACATACGGCTCCCTGTCACTTTGGATGGCATCAATCATATCCGCGTACAAGCTAGAATGGCCATTCCCATAGACATTCCCCGCAACTTCTTCCAAGCCCTTGTTCTGATAGTCTGCCTCAGTTTCATCCGCAAAATCCCACACATCAATGTTGTTTGTGGATTTTCCCCCCAGCTTTACCGTTCCCTTTTCCCCGAATACATATAACGTTTCCTCTAGGTTTTGCGGGTAAACATTTGTTGTCCCCTCGATCGTGGCAATCGCTCCATTCTGAAACTTTACAACCGCCAGGCCCACATCTTCCGCTTCCAGATAATCATGAAACTGCCTTCTGGTCAGTCCATAAACCTCTTCAATCTGCTCGCCCATCATCCAACGCAAAAGGTCTATCCCATGAATGCATTGGTTCATCAATGCGCCGCCATCCGATGCCCATTTTCCGCGCCACGGCGCCTGAAGGTAGTATGCTTCGTTACGATTCCATCTCACATGAATCGCACCATGAGAGAGCTTTCCAAACCTGCCCTTTTCCAAAGCGCGGCGCATTTCTTGCACCGCAATATTAAAACGATTTTGGTGACACGCGGATACTTTCACGCCTCTCTCTTTTGCGCGCTTGACGATCGCGTCTGCATCCTGGATGCTCATGGCAATCGGCTTTTCAATAATCACATGAATCCCTCGGGCGATGCAGTCCAATGCGATCTGCGCGTGCAGCCCGCTCTCCGTAGCAATGGCCACGAGCTCTGGCCTCGCCTCTTCCAACATTCTGCGATAATCAGTATGTCGCTGAATAGATTCCTGATGTTCCATGCCATGCTTCGCAAGGAGTAGTTCCATTTTTTCCGGGACCAGATCGCACACTGCCACAAATTCCAGTTGGTTGAGCATCCCCGCCTTTACATGGTTTGTCGCGATCCTTCCACACCCGATCAGTGCATATCTCATTTACGCCCATCCCCCAAATACATACTTCCGCAATGCATGTTGCGTGCTTTACAAAACTTCGATATTTTCTCTATTTTTTACATGTTTCATCGCATTTTTCGTGTCGAAAATCGTACCTGCGTGTTCCTGCACGAATGCATAATCCACATTCGTATGTGCGCAGGTAACCATCACCAAATCTGCCTCGGAAAGGGCTTGCGCAGTCAGTTTCGGCAGGCTCTTCCCACTCTGTCCGTACACCTGCCGAAATTCCTTGACCCAAGGATCGTAGTAGGACACTTCCGCACCCACTTTCTTGAGTTCCTGAATCACGCGGATAGCCGGACTTTCGCGGCAATCATCTATGTCCTGTTTGTAGGCCACACCGAGAAGCAGGACTTTCGCGCCGTTTATTGCCTTCTTTTTTCGGTTCAGGATGTGCATGGCACGTTCCACGCAGTATGCTGGTTGGCCGTCGTTGATGACCATGCTGTTCTCAATGAGCGTGGTGTGAAAACCATACTCGCGGGCCTTCCACGCGAGATAGTAGGGATCTAGCGGAATACAATGCCCCCCGAGTCCAGGTCCTGGGTAAAAAGCCTGAAAACCATATGGTTTTGACTTTGCCGCATCGATCACTTCCCAGATGGAAATCCCCATTTTGCAGCACAGGCGGCCC
>CAYVVW010000151.1:0-5091 GCA_964455335.1 uncultured Marvinbryantia sp. | reverse complement strand
CCATGTTCATGGTCAGGGTCTTCCCGAAACGGCGCGGGCGCATGATGGCGGTCACTTTTGTGTCGCCGTCCCACCACTGGCGGATAAAGTCTGTCTTGTCAACATAAAATGCGTTTTTCTCCCGCAATACTGAAAAAAAATCTTCCCCGATGGCCACTGTCCTTGGCATACGCGCACCCCTTTCCTTTCTTTCCTTTCTTTTCTTTTCTTTTCATTGCTTTTTCTCTTGTGCACGGTGTCTCCCGTAAATCTTGACATCTATCGTAAACGCGTAAACGACAAATGTATTTGCCGCTTGCGATAGACACTCCGGAGGATGCGCACGCATTTGCTGCGGAATCATGCTGTTTACGCAGCGCAAATGCGGCGCGGCAAACGACCAAAATCGTTTTGTCGCTTGCTCTATTATACACCAGCGCAGGTCGTGTCATCAAGCGATTTCTTTTGACGATTCTTTTGATGACAGTTCTTGGCTTGGGCGGCAAAGTCAGAGCATCTGGCCAAGATGCGCCAAACAAAAAAAGGCACTCAGCCGTATCAGCTCAGTGCCTTCTTTTTTGTCTGTGGCAAATTTGCGCGCATCCCACGAAAGTGCGGTTGTAAGCGGATTGCAAGCGGCAAGCACATTCATCGTTTGCAACCGCTTTCTCAAATCTTTTATAACTCTTGGCGTGCCGCGATATCAAGTGGCTTTCCTACACAGGAAGAATCCTCCAAAAGGGAATCCGTGGCTTATCGGCCGATTTGCAGCTGTTTGTTGCAAATGGAGAGGATGCCTTCCCGATGTGTCACGACAAAGACGATCACGTTGTGTTTTTTGACGTAGTCTGCGACGTAGTCGATGAGTTTTTGCTCCATTTTCATGTCGAGGTCCGATGTCGGCTCGTCCAGGATGAGCACGTCAAATTCCCCGGCCAGCGCGCGCGCAAGCCCCACGCGCCTCTTTTCTCCGCCGGACAGCTCGGACACTTTGCGCCCCAAAAAGCCCGTCATGTTCAGCGTGTCAAAAATCCCGCGAAGCCGGCCTGTCGGAAGTTCTCGCTCGAAGGACACGTTGTTTTCCACGCTGTCCTCGTACACGAAGATGTTTTGCGGCACGACCGCGACCCTTCCCAGGTAGGACGCGTAGGAAACGCCGCCCAGCGGTGTTCCGTTCACAAGGACGTCTCCCTCGGTGGGAGCAATCTCCCCAGTCAGGATGCGCAGCAGCGTCGTCTTGCCGCCGCCGGAGTGGCCAACGATGCCGACCACGTCGCCCTTTTTCGCCTCCAGGTTGATGTCTTTTAGGATCTGCGCGTCGCTGTCGTAGGCAAATCCCAGCCCATTTAGGCGAATGCTCTCAACGGAATCGATTTTTTTGCCGTCCTCGCCCGGCTCGTCGCAGAGCAGCTCCTCGATGCGCCCGCGGCTCGCGTTGGCGCTTTGCCTGCCGAGGTTGTAGTCCGTCAGGTTTTGGATCGGCTCCCCGAACTCCCCGATGCAGAAAACGGCGCTGAACACCATGCCGACCGTAAATTCGCCCTGCATGATGAAGTAAGCGCCCATCATGATCACGAACAGCGGCATCAGGCTGACGACCAGGCCCGAGACGCCCAGGGAAAAGGATTGCCACTTTTGCAGGTTGATCGCCTGGGCGCACCAGCTTTCCACACATTCGCGGTAGCGGCGCACAAACGCCAGCTCCCTCTGAAACAGCTTGATCGTGGGGATTCCGTTGTAGTAATTTGTGGCGGAATCCATCAGACTGGAAAATTGTTCCTGCTTCTTCTCAGAGTATATCCGCAACTTTTTGTTGATGTAGGTATAGGAAAGAAAGTACAGCAGGCAAAAGACGAGCAACAGGAGCGCAATCGCCCAATTCAGCCAGAGGACAAACCCCCACACGATCACCAGCCGAAGGATATTCGTGACAAGCATTGGCATGGAAATGACGGCGGATTCCGCATAGGTCGCGGCATCGTTGATCATGCGGTTGATCACGTCACCAGACTGGCTCTTGACAAAAAAGGACAATGGGTGGCGCATCACATGCGCGAACACCTGGCTGCGGAACATCGAGATGCCCTTGTAAATCGAGCGGAACCAAAAGTAGTTTTGCGTCCAATTTATGATAAATTCCAGCAGCGTGATAACCAAAAAAATGATGCCCAACGAAACAACTTTGTCCCAGCTTTGCGAAACCGCGTCCAGCAATTTCCCGCTCACATAAACCGAGGCGACGCTAAGCAGTGTGAGAATCCCTGTCAATAAAATCGAGGCGATTCTAAACGGCATCAGTTTTTTGCATACGTCCTTGCGGATGGCTTCAATTTTCATAGACAAAATCACACTCCTCTCCTGTGTATGCGCAATTGTTCACAAAGGTTTCGCATTTGAAACCTACCGTTTTGAAAACTACAGTCCGAAAATCCAACATTTTTTCTCTCCTCTCTGAACGTTCGACAGACAGTTCATTCCCGGGGCATCTGTCTTTCGGGATTATAATACACTTTTCGGAAAAAGACCATACCAGAATCGGATCCTTTTCGGATCCGATTCTGGTATGGTCTTTTAGCATATGATGACACGAGCGTCAAAAGGTCATGTATTGGCATATCGTGGGAAAGGGCTTTCTGCCTTGGCCATTGCGCTCTCAAGCATACAAACACACGTCATCGGCAGTACGCCACTCCCGGGCGGGGAGAAAACGAACATCCTCTGCGTCAATCAGATCTTTTGGGGAGTAGTTCCTTTTTCCGAGCCTGCCATAGAAATCAAATAAGCATCCTCACCGATTTGTTCTCTGTAAAAATTTGCAATGTAATCTCGCATGAATACATTTCCTGCCGCTGAAGCTGCCGCGCAGCCCAGGAGCAGGTAGTGCTTGCACAATTCCAGGTCGGTTTCCTTGCGCTCTCCGAGGTCGATTTGCCACATCATGCTGTGGACGATTCCAAAATACGCATTCGCCAGAACGGAAATCAAGGCATTTTCCCGCGCAATTTGGATCGCACCCCACTTCATCTGGATGGCGGTCTCATGTTCGCCCATGTGCGTGTAGTATTTCGCCGTGTTGTTCAAAAGGACAGCCTTGAGTTGCGCAGTGGTTTCTTCATCCATATACCCCATATCCAGGCTTCTGATCAGCATGTTGTTGATGCGCACCGCTTTTTCATATGCGTGTTTTTCTTCGTATGCAGTTGCGATATTCATGAGCAGAACCAATTCCTCTTGGAAAAATGGAAACGCGGAATCCAAAAAGACTTCATAATCGGCAATGGTGCGTTTGAGCAGTTCCTCTGTTCCGCGCAAATACGCATCCAAGGACTGTTCGGTGGGGGCACTTCGCCGATACTGTAACAGCAGTTCCTTTTTTCGCGCCCATTGCTCGGTCATCGGCTGTGCCGTCCGCCGCAGGTTCGGCAGGATTTTTCCCAAGAGGATTTCTGCCTCGGCATATTCGTGCTTGTGGATCGCGGTGTCCACCTTGGCCATGTGGTCAAGGGCATCCATGTCGAAGGTGGCCAGCTTGCTGTGCGCGCGCGATCCGTCCCTGCCCATTTTTTCCATCAGCTGCGCGTACACGGCCCGCTTCCCATGCACTTTTGCGTTTTCCATGCGGGAAAGCGTCTGCACTGAGCAAATGCCGGCGCACAATTCCTCCTGGCTGATGCCCAGCGCGCAGCGCGTCATCCGCAAGACAGTTCCAATACGGTAAATGGACATTGCAGCACCTCCTTCGCATGAGCGATCCAGTTCAGTTAGCCATCGTCTGAAGCGGATGGATTCATACAATAAATGCTTTCCCCGTAGATTTCTGCGTAGTGCGACGCGGTGCGTTCTTTCATGAACTGGTCGCCCGATACGGAGGCTACCGCATGGGCAATGCGGAGACACTGCTTGCACGTTTCCACATCTGCGCCATCGCGCTCCCCGCGCTCGATTTGCTCCGTCATGCTTGCCGCGACTCCGGCATACGCGTTGATCAAAGAGGTCGTCAGTTTTTGCCCCTGGGTAATGCGCATGACCTCGCGCCGCATCTGGATTGCCCGCGCTTGCTCTCCCAGAAAGGAATAGTATCGTGCGGTGTTGCCCAACAATATGACCTTTAGCTGCGGCGTGTCCTGTTCGCCCATGTATCCGGTCTCTAAGCTCCGAAGAAGCATTTGGTTGATTTCTACCGCTTGCTCAAATGCATTTCCCATTGCGTGCACAGCAGCGATATTCATGAGCAATTGAAATTCCTCGTTGAAAAATGGATATGCCTTGCGTAAGACTGTTTTGTAGTCGCGAACCGTGAGCGAAAGGAGCTGCTCCAACCCCTCTATCAACTGTGCGTCGGAAATCTCCCCCTTGTGGTGGCGAATCAACAGCTCCCGTCTGCCAACCCACTGTTTGACAGAGGGATTCGCATCCATCTCCAAACATGGTTTGATGCTCCTCAGATGCATTTCTGCGCGTGCAAATTCGTGCTTGTGGATCGCGGTGTCTACTTTGGCCATGTGGTCAAGGGAGTCCATGTCGAAGGTGGCCAGCTTGCTGTGCGCGCGCGATCCGTCCCGGCCCATTTTTTCCATCAGCTGCGCGTACACGGCTCGTTTCCCATGCACTTTTGCGTTTTCCATGCGGGACAGTGTCTGCACCGAGCAAATGCCGGCGCACAATTCCTCCTGGCTGATGCCCAGCGCGCAGCGCGTCATCCGCAAGACAGTTCCAATACGGTAAATGGACATTGCGGCACCTCCCTTGCATAGGTTACTCATTGTCTGAAGCGGACGTGTTCATATCATTGAAAAAGATGCCTACGGATTGTTTCGGGCATTTGGCACGACGGAGCGTCAGAAAAGAAGCCCACTCCCACGTGGAGAGAGAACAAGAATCCTCTGTGTCAATCAGATCTTTTGGGGAGTAGTTCCTCTTTCCGAGCCTGCCATAGAAATCAAATAAACATCCTCACCGATCCGTGCTCTGTAAAACTTTACAATGTGATCCCGCATGAATACGTTTCCTGCCGTCGAAGCTGCCGCGCAGCCCAGGAGAAGGTAGTGCTTGCACAGTTCCAGGTCGGTTTCCTTGCGCTCTCCGAGGTCGATTTGCCACATCATGCTGTGG
>CAYVVW010000150.1:0-5099 GCA_964455335.1 uncultured Marvinbryantia sp. | reverse complement strand
ATTCCGGCAACCATGCCGGCAATATAAGGATCGGTGTCGGACTCCCCTTTCCAGACATCAAATTCCACGTGCAGGTTCGCGTAATTTTTCTTTAAGTCCGCAACGGAAATGCGCATGATGTG
The DNA here is from genome assembly GCA_964455335.1 of uncultured Marvinbryantia sp. GTDB lineage: Bacteria > Bacillota > Clostridia > Lachnospirales > Lachnospiraceae > Marvinbryantia. Next base: position 4,977 of record CAYVVW010000150.1, on the reverse strand, counting down.
CCGCCACAAAGCGCGGTAGCCCGGCTTGCCCTGCTGCAGCAGCTGAGTGGCCGCCTGAGCTTCCCTGCGGTAAGCGTCATCTTCTTTTGCGCGGCTGCTTGCCGTCGGGTAGATCTCCTCCAAGTCGCTTAGGGTAAACGGGGCCTCCTCCGGGTATTCCCCCGCGAAATCCTCCTGAAAATAGGGCAGGTCCGGCTGCCTGTGGCGCACTTCTGTCAAGATCAGCCCCATCTGCAGCCCCCAGTCGCCGAGGTGGACATCGCCAATCACGCGGTGGCCCATATACCGCTTGAGGCGTTTGATGCTCTCCCCGATGACGGCCGAGCGCAAATGGCCCACGTGCAAAGGCTTTGCCACATTCGCCCCACCGTAATCCAACACAATCGTCTGCGGGGCGCTTGCCTTTTCCACCAAAAGATCCGGGTCTTGATCCATCTCGTTTAGGTAGGAGGCCAGATACGCGCCCGAGAGTTTCATGTTCAAAAACCCGGGCGCGGCCACGTCCACCTGCGCAAACAGCTCCCTGCCGCCCAGATGGGCCGCGACCTCATTTGCGATTTGCATGGGCGGCTTTTTGTAAGCCTTTGCCGCCGCCAGCGCGCCATTGCATTGAAACTCGCACAAGTCCGGGCGGTTGGACCGCGCGGCCTTTGCGTAGCTTTCGTCATACCCGGCTGCCCCGAACGCGCTGGCCAGCTCCTGCCCGATCCGATCCAATAATTTTTTCATATGTTCGATACTCCTTTATCCTCTCATGATGCTGCGGCAAAAAGACGCTTCGGTTATCCCAACGCAAGCGGGATTGCCCCATATTTGCGGATGCCCATGGGATAGACGCACGGCCCGCCTAACGCCTCCTCGATGTGCCGCGTGTAGCGCGCGGTCTCTTCTTTTGGCAAAATCACCTGGATGACCCCGGCAAACCCGCCCCCATGCACCCGGCAGGCGCACTTTTCCTTGCCATGCAAAAACCGCTCTGTCAGGGCGAGCGCCACGCAGATGGGCTGCTCCTGCGGGGTCTCGGCGCAATAGCAGTTCTGCAGCCACTCCCAGGAGGAGTGCCCGGACGCGCGCACCAGATCCAAAAAATCGCCAAAGCGCCCCGCGCGCAACGCGGCCACCTGCGCGTCCACACGCTCATTTTCCGCATAAAAATGAAGCGCGCGCAGCACGCAGCGATCCCCTAAGCCGCGCAGCTCCCGGATGTTCCCCAAAAAGTCCGAATAAGGCACTTCCGAGAGCACCTCTTTCCCAAAAAAGGCCGCCACGCGCTTCATCTCCTGCGGAACGGCGGAATAGACGCCGCTCATGTCGGCATGGCCCTTGCCGGTATTGACGATCAGCAAATCACAGCCAAACCTGTCAAACGAAAAATCGATGTTTTCGACGGCCGGGCGCTCACAGTCGCAAAAATCCATCGCAACGACGCCGCCGCTCGCGCACGCCATCTGATCCAAAAGCCCGGACGCTTTTTCCCAATAAACATTCTCCGCATAACGCCCCGCGTGCGCGTAATTGGCGATGGTCATGCGCCCCTCGTTAAACAGCGCGTTGACCACGGCGCAGACCATCATCTCAAACGCGGCGGAGGAACTGACGCCAGCCGCGCTGATCACCGTGCTGGTCGTATAGGCGTCAAACCCGCCGACGGCAAACCCCTGTTTTTGGATGCCCGCCAAAATGCCCTTGAGCAATGCGCCCGTCCCGGACTTTTCCGCGTCGGGCAAAAGAGACGACAGCTGCACCGTAATGTCCTGCCCGAACGTCTCGCTGATGAGCCGGACCTGGCCCGTGCCATTTTTCCTGGCCGCGCAGATGCAATCCTGCGTGATGCTGCCCGCCAGCACCTTCCCATGGTTGTGGTCCGTGTGGTTCCCGCCGATCTCCGTCCGCCCCGGGGAGGAAAACAGAGAAAACTCCACATCCCCGAAATGGCGCGCAAACCCGTCCGCCAAATCCAAATACCGCCGGCGGCAGTCCTCCAGATGCGCTTCCCCATACAAATCCGCAAACAACTCCCTCGCGCCGTCCGTCAGCAGCGTGGCCGGCAAATCCCCTCTTTTCATACGCGCCTCCCAAAAGTAATGTCTGAATCTGGCATCATTATAAGCCCATTCCGGTTTCCTTGCAAGTTGGAAACCCGACGGGGAAAAAATTTTTTGCAAAAAAACTTGTGAATTGCAGGGCATCCACTGTATAATGATGACACCAGCGTCCAAAAGTCATGCGTTTTGTGCTTGCACGAAAAAGCATGACCTTGGGACGCGCAAAACACCGAAAAGCAGCCATTTTCGAAGAACCACCGAAAGGCATCCATTTTCGGCAAGAAAAACGAACCCCCGCGACATGGAAAGGAGATCCGCGATGGAACACGCAAACCCGCTGCTTGCTGGCAGCGACCAGTCAAACAAATTTATCACAGTCGGCGAGATTATGCTGCGCCTGACCCCGCCCAATTATGAAAAAATCCGCATGGCGACCAGTTTTGAGGCCAGCTATGGCGGCAGCGAGGCCAACATCGCCCTGGCGCTCGCCAACCTCGGCGTGGACAGCACGTTTTTCAGCGTAGTGCCAAACAACAGCCTCGGGAAAAGCGCCATCCGCATGCTGCGCAGCAACGACGTGCATTGCACCCCCGTCATTTTGAGCACCCCCGAGGAGACCCCCACGCACCGCCTGGGGAGCTATTACCTGGAAACGGGATATGGCATCCGCGCGAGCAAGGTCATCTACGACCGGAAAAACAGCGCCATCACCGAATATGACTTCGGAAACGTGGACATCCGCAAATTGCTTGCGGGGTTTACATGGCTGCACCTAAGCGGCATCACGCCCGCGCTCTCGCCAAATTGCCGGGAACTCGTCCAAAATTGCCTGGAAGCCGCAAAGGAGCTTGGCATGACCGTCAGCTTTGACGGCAATTTCCGCAGCAAGCTCTGGGACTGGGAGAGCGCGCGGGATTATTGCACGCAGTGCCTCCCCTATGTGGACGTCCTGCTCGGCATCGAGCCGTACCACCTGTGGCGCGACGAAAACGACCACGCAAAAGGCGACGTCAAGGACGGCATCCCCCTGCAGCCGAGCTACGAGCAGCAGGACGAGATCTTCCAGGCATTCCTGGAGCGCTACCCCAACTTGAAGTGCATCGCGCGCCATGTGCGCTACGCCCACAGCGGCAGCGAAAACAGCCTCAAGGCCTTCATGTGGTACGACGGCCACACGTTTGAGAGCAAGCTGTTTACGTTCAACATTTTGGACCGCGTGGGGGGCGGCGACGCGTTCGCGAGCGGCCTCATCTACGCCATGATGCACCACTACAAGCCCATGGACATGGTCAATTTTGCGGTGGCAAGCTCCGTCATCAAACACACCATCCGCGGCGACGCCAACATCACAGACGACGTGTCCACCATCCAAAACCTGATGAACATGAACTATGACATCAAGCGGTAAACGCCTGGCGGCTTCGCCTGCCCTCCTTGTTTGGCATGACGAAGCCGCGGCATTTTGTTGCGAAAGGCGACAAGACTGTGGAGATCCAAGCCTTGCCCCAGGACATCAAGCTAAAGCCTGTCAAATAAATTTGGCTTTTCACGAATCGGCCAGGTCGCCCGAAAAAAGCAATTTCCCAAGGCTGCGCGACAGCTGGGCCTGTTTTTTCGGATCCATTTCTTTGTATGCCTTTGACATCGAGAGCAGCGACTTGACTTTATTGTTGTCCAGGTCATCCAGCGTTTTCGCGTTTGAGGAGAGGATGATGTCATAGAGGCTTTCGACCACTTCCTCCCGCTCCTTTGGGGACATGGCTCGAATCCAGGCATTGATCCGGCGCTCAAACTGCCTCCCCGACTTTGTCCTGTCGTTGTCACAAAGGAAGTGGGAGCCTAGGACAATCCACGAAAACGGGTCATGCTGCAACAGTGAGGGATATTTGCTCCGTATCGTGATGTACTGGTCATGCTCCATCAGCACGCCGACGATCGAGGACTCCGGCACAAAGGAGACGATTTTTTCCCTCACGTCCTGGTACAGCGGGAGGTTCAGAAAGTTCTCGCCAAAGCCCGGCCCGTCGTTGCTGTAGATCCGCAGCATGCGCTCCTTGTTTTCCCTGCTCTGGTGCGCGCCTGCCCAAACGGCGAGATTCCCGCCCTTGGAATGGCCGCCCAGCCGCACGGGCTCTCGGGAATTTGCCAAAATATTTTCCACGTACCCCGTCGCCTCGATCTGCGCGGGAATCCCGTCCGTAAAGGACATATTGAAGTCCTCTTTCCAGCCCACCAGGGTATTGTCCGTTCCCCGAAAGGCGATAAAGAGGGTGTCGTCCGGAAGCAAAAACGTGACGGCGGAAAACTGTATCTCCCGCTCCTCTTCCGTGATATTTACAAACCCAAAGGCCTTCATGTCGCAAAACCTTCTCGTGGAAGCGGCCTTTCTCGCCAATTCCACCACGGGGTGCATGAGGATCTGCGGCCCGTCGTACTTCACCTCATCCGGAAGCTCCCAAATCATTTGGACCGCGTCCGCAAACGTGCAGTCCTGCCGCCCTTGCGTGCAGGAAAAATCCATATAAGCAAAGATAGACAAAATCAGCGCGTCCACCTCATTGAACGCACTTTGCCCGAAGGAAAATTCGCCCCTCCAGTCCAGGTAATCAAAAACATCCGTCTTTTTGTTTTCCATCCTATCCCCTCTTTTTCACACAGCCGCGCCCGGTTCTTTGCGCTTTCCCCAGATACCTAAATCGCCCCACTCGCATGTGGAGTGGGGCGATCGGAGAAATTGCCATGGGCAAGCGGCAGTTTTGCCGCCCGCCATGGGGAAAGCGAAAAAGCGTCTTATTCGATGATGGAAGCCACACGTCCAGAACCAACGGTCCTGCCGCCCTCGCGGATAGCAAAGGTAAGGCCCTGCTCCATGGCGATCGGGTGGATCAGCTCGATGGTCATCTCAATGTTGTCGCCCGGCATACACATCTCG
>CAYVVW010000149.1:4177-5179 GCA_964455335.1 uncultured Marvinbryantia sp. | reverse complement strand
ACCAGGGAACGCGGGAGGCGTGCGTGGTCTTTGACCTGGAGACCACCGGCCTTAGCCCTGTCAATGACCGCAACATCGAGATCGGCGCGGTGAAGGTGCAGGACGGCGAGGTGGTGGGGGAATTTTCCACATTTGTCAACCCGCAGATTCCAGTTCCATTGAAAATTGAGGAATTGACGGGCATCCGCGACGAGATGCTCCTGGAAGCGCCGACCATCGAGCAGGTGCTGCCGGAATTTTTGGAATTTGTGGGCGACGCCCCCCTGGCCGCGCAAAATGCCGCGTTTGACGTCAGTTTTCTCGAGGAGAATTGCCGCCGCCTGGGCATTTTGCGCACGTTTACCGCAGTGGACACGGTGGCCCTTGCGCGGGTGCTTTTGCCGCACCTGGGGCGCTACAAGCTGGATACGGTCGCCAAGCATTTGCACATTCCGTTAAACGGGCACCACCGCGCCGTCAATGACGCGCAGTGCACGGCCGCCATTTACCTGCGCTTTCTTTCCATGCTGCAGGAGGCGGGCGTCACGTGCTTTGACGAGGTGAACCGCTATTGTGCGTTCACGGCGGAGCAGGTGAAAAAACTGCCCATGCGCCATGTGGTGATTTTGGCGACGAGCGAAGTGGGGCGCGTCAACCTCTACCGCCTGATCTCGCTGTCGCACCTGAAATATTTCGGGCGCTCCCCCCGCATCCCCAAAAGCGTGCTGCGGACGCACCGCGAGGGGCTGCTGGTCGGGTCTGCCTGCGAGGCGGGCGAGGTGTTCCAGGCTGTGCTGGGCGGCAGGCCGGAGCAGGAACTTGTGCGCCTTGCCGGATTTTACGATTATCTGGAGATCCAGCCGATTGGGAATAACGCGTTTTTGCTTGCGCAGGATCGCGACGGCGCGCGCACGCCAGAGGATTTGCAGGAGCTGAACCGCCGCATTGTCCGCCTGGGCGAGCAGGTGGGAAAACCGGTGGTGGCGACGTGCGACGTGCATTTTTTGAATCCCGAGGACGAGG
>CAYVVW010000149.1:0-4167 GCA_964455335.1 uncultured Marvinbryantia sp. | reverse complement strand
CATCATGGCGGGGAAGGGATTCCAGGACGCGGACAAGCAGGCACCGTTGTATTTTCGCACCACGCAGGAGATGCTGCAGGAGTTTGACTATCTGGGCAGGGAAAAGGCAAGGGAAGTTGTCATCACAAATCCGAACCGGATCGCGGCGCTGTGCGGGAGAATCTCGCCCGTGCGGCCGGACAAGTGCCCGCCCGTGATCCCGGACTCCGACAAGACGCTCAAGGAAATCTGTTACAGCCGGGCGCACGCGATCTATGGGGAAAACCTGCCGCCTGTCGTCACGGAGCGCCTGGAGCGGGAGCTGCACTCTATCATCTCCAATGGGTTTGGCGTGATGTATATCATTGCGCAAAAACTGGTGTGGAAATCGAACGAGGACGGCTACCTGGTGGGGTCTCGCGGGTCAGTCGGGTCGTCCTTTGTCGCGACGATGGCCGGCATCACGGAGGTCAACCCCTTAAGCCCCCACTATTATTGTGAGGACTGCCATTATAGCGATTTTGATTCTGAAGAAGTGCGCGCTTACTCCGGGCGCGCGGGATGTGACATGCCGGACAAGCTCTGCCCCGTCTGCGGCGCGCCCTTGCGCAAAGAGGGGTTTGACATCCCATTTGAGACGTTTCTCGGTTTTAAGGGCAACAAAGAGCCGGACATCGACTTGAATTTTTCCGGCGAATACCAGGGGTGCGCCCACCGCTACACAGAGGTGATTTTCGGGGAGGGCCACACGTTCCGCGCGGGAACGGTCGGCACGCTGGCCGACAAGACGGCCTTTGGGTATGTGAAAAAGTATTTTGAGGAGCACAACCAGCGCAAGCGCGTCTGCGAGATCAGCCGCATTGTGGAGGGGTGCGTGGGCGTGCGCAGGACGACGGGGCAGCACCCGGGCGGGATCATCGTGCTGCCGCACGGCGAGGAGATCGAGTCGTTTACGCCCATTCAGCACCCGGCGAATGACATGTCGACGGACATTGTCACGACACATTTTGATTATCACTCGATTGACCACAATCTGTTGAAACTCGACATTCTCGGGCACGACGACCCGACCATGATTCGCATGTTGGAGGATCTGACGGGGCTGAGCGCCAGGGATATTCCGTTGGACGACAAGGGCGTGATGTCGCTTTTCCAGGACACGCATGCCCTGGGCGTCACGCCGGAGGACATTCTGGGGTGCCCCTTAGGATCGCTTGGGATTCCGGAGTTTGGCACGGATTTTGTCATTCAGATGTTAAAAGACACCAAGCCGCAGAGCTTTTCCGACCTGGTGCGCATATCGGGCCTCTCGCATGGGACGGACGTGTGGCTCGGCAACGCGCAGACGCTCATCCAGGAGGGCAAGGCGACGATTTCCACGGCCATTTGCACGCGTGACGACATCATGACTTACCTCATCCACATGGGGCTGGAGAGCGAGCTGTCTTTTACCATCATGGAGAGCGTGCGAAAGGGCAAGGGGCTAAAGCCCGATTGGGAGAAACAGATGCGCGCGCACGGCGTGCCGGAATGGTACATCTGGTCGTGCCACAAGATCAAGTATATGTTCCCGAAGGCGCACGCGGCCGCCTACGTCATGATGGCCTACCGCATCGCCTATTGCAAGGTCTACTACCCGCTCGCCTATTATGCGGCCTATTTTAGCATCCGCGCGTCGGCGTTCGATTATGAGCTGATGTGCCAGGGGCCGGAGCGACTGCTCGCGCATATGCGGGAGTACAAGAAAAATTATGACAAGCTCACGAAAAAAGAGCAGGACACCTACAAGGACATGAAGAGCGTGCAGGAAATGTATGCGCGCGGGTTTTCGTTTTTGCCACTGGACCTTTCGCGGGCAAAGGCGCGGCATTTCCAGATTTTCGATGGGAAATTGATGCCGTCTTTGTCCACCATCGACGGGCTGGGGGATAAGGCCGCGGACGCGGTGGTGGAGGCGGCAAAAGACGGGCCGTTTTTGTCCCGGGACGATTTTCAGGCGCGCACGCGGGTGTCGAAAACCGTCATCGACAACATGGCAAACATGGGGATCTTGGGCGATCTGCCGCAGAGCAACCAGCTGTCGCTCTTTGACGGCGCGCAGACTGGGTGAGTGCGGCTGTTTTCGGCCGGCGCGGCGCAAGGGTTCTGGAAGGTGGCGGGAGAAGCGGCCGGCGCGGCGCGAGCCTTCTGGAAGATGGCATGGGAAATGCTCGATGTGTCCGGGGCAGCTGGGATAGGAAAAGGAGAAGGGTATGCGCGATTTTCGGAAGTCAACAAAGTTGGACAACGTATGCTATGACATTCGGGGGCCTGTCCTGGACGAGGCGAACCGCATGGAGGAAAATGGCGAGACGATCCTGAAGCTCAACATCGGCAATCCCGCCCCGTTCGGTTTTCACGCGCCGGACGAGGTGGTGCAGGATATGATGGCAAATTTGGCGCACACGCAGGGGTATTCGGACTCGCGGGGGCTGTTTTCCGCGCGCAAGGCCATTATGCAATATTGCCAGCTCAAGCACATTCCCAATGTCGGGATGAACGACATTTATCTGGGAAATGGCGTCAGCGAGATGATCATGATGGCCATGCAGGGGCTGTTAAACGAAGGGGATGAGGTGCTTGTGCCGGCTCCGGATTACCCGCTCTGGACGGGCGCGATCACCTTGTCGGGCGGCCGGGCGGTGCATTATCTGTGCGACGAGCAGGCGCAGTGGTACCCGGACATTGCGGACATCAAAAGCAAGGTGACGGACAGGACAAAGGGCATCGTGGTGATCAACCCCAACAACCCGACGGGCGCCTTGTACCCGAAGGCCGTGCTGGAGGAAATCGTGGAAATCGCGCGCGCGAATGACCTGGTGATTTTCGCGGACGAGATTTATGACCGCCTGGTGATGGACGGGGAGGAGCACGTCGCCATCGCGTCCTTGTGCCCGGATCTGTTTAGCGTGACGATGAACGGCCTCTCGAAGTCGCACCGCGTCGCGGGCTACCGCGTGGGCTGGATGTGCCTGTGCGGGGATAAGTCGCGCGCCAGGGGGTACATGGAGGGCATCCACATGCTCTCGAATATGCGCCTATGCTCGAACGTGCCGGCGCAGTCTATCGTCCAGACGGCGCTCGGCGGCTACCAAAGCTCCCAGGAGCTGCTTGTGCCGGGCGGCCGCGTGTATGAGCAGCGAGAGTTCATTTATGAGGCGCTCAACAACATTCCGGGCATCTCGGCGGTGAAGCCAAAGGCGGCCTTTTACATTTTCCCCAAGCTCGACGTGGCGCGATTCCACATCACGGACGACGAGCAGTTTGCCATGGATTTTTTAAGGCAGCAAAAAGTGCTTGTCAACCACGGCACGGGGCTGAATTGGCCCTACCCCGACCACTTCCGTGTGGTATTTTTGCCGCGCAGGGAAGTGCTCGAAGAGACGATGAACAAGCTGGAGCTGTTCTTGTCAAAGTATCGGCAGCACGGAAGCCCATGATTTTCCGTGCAAGCCGCGCAAGCATGGTTTGGCTCGGGCGATACCCGAATTTCTTTGCGCGCGTCTTGCAGCGGCGTTTGCCCAACCGTTGCGGCGGGGCTTGCAGGACTTGCGGAAAATAACGGAGAAGGCGGTGGCAAATGTTTTTGGAGCGGTTTTATCCGGACGACTACCTGGACTCGGCCTATCAGATTGATTTCGGGAAATGTTACGAAGATGGCTATCGGGCGGTTCTGTTTGACATTGACAATACCTTAGTGCCGCACGGGGAGCCGGCGGACGCGCGCGCCCTGGAGCTTTTTGCGCGCCTGCGGGGCTTGGGCATGAAGTATTGCCTGATTTCCAACAACCGCGCCTCCCGCGTAGAGCCATTTGCGGATGAGGTGCAGGCGCCCTTTATCTCCCGCGCGAACAAGCCGTCCAAAAAGGGGTACCAGGCGGCCATGGAGCAGATGGGCACAGAGCCGCGCAACACGCTGTTTGTGGGAGACCAGCTGTTTACCGATGTGTATGGGGCGCGGCGCGCGGGGATTCGGAGCATCTTGGTAAAGCCCATCTGCCCGAAAGAGGAAATCCAGATCGTTTTGAAGCGTTACCTGGAGCGTGTCGTTCTCTACTTTTATAGGAGAAAGACGCAAAGGTAACTTTCCCGTGACATGATGTTACGGTAAAAAGATACCTTACGGATTGTTTCGTGCTTCGCACTCCC
>CAYVVW010000148.1:0-5219 GCA_964455335.1 uncultured Marvinbryantia sp. | reverse complement strand
CGCGTTGCTCTCCACGCCGTCGCCGTCCATGTTGGTGTACCAGTCGGTGCCCCACTGTGCCGTGTTGTAGTTCAGCTCCTCGTCGTACATGGTCTTCGCCAGCTCAAAATACTTTGTGACATTCTCGTCCAGCGTGATCACGTCAGAGCCATCGTAGAAGCCCTGCTCCCTGGAGTTCATCAAGACTCTCTTTAACTCATCGTAGCCAGAGAACAGCTTGCAGAAGCCGCCGGACTTTTCCTTGACATCCCTTGCGGTCTGCAGGATGGTCTCATAATCGCCGAGCATCGCGGCGATCTCTTCCGGGTTGGTCGTGCCAAGGTACTTCTCGGCAAGATCCGCGCGAACCTGGAAGGAACCCGGGGTGGCCTGCCAGAACAATGCCTTTACATTGCCCTCGCCGTCCGTGCCAAGGTCCACGTTGTACTGATACATGTTGGCAAACTCTTCCGAAGTGATGCCAAGATCGGCGACGCTCTTTACCCAGTCGCTGCCCACGTACTTCTTCACGTAGTCAACCTCCAGACCCATCAGATCCGGGTACAGCTCGTTGGAAGTGTCGTCCAGCACCGCGTCGAGCTTCGTCTGGTAGTAGTCCGATCCGCCCGTGTTCACGAACACGATCCGCTCATACTCTTCCGGGTGCGCTTCCTTGAACGGGCCGTCAAGAATCTTCTTGATGTCGTCGTTCCAACCCCAAACTACGAACGCACCTTCGCCAGATGCGTCACCGGTGACCACGTTGGCCGGCTCTGTCTCTGTCTCGGCTTCTTCCGCGAAAGCGGGAATTGCGAAAACAGAAGTCGCCATCGCGGCCGTCATCATCAGTGCAACTAGTTTTTTGAATTTCATAGATGCTTCCTCCTTGAATGACGCCTTTCGGCAATAATGAGATTCGTCAACATTTTACCTCTTTTTTTGCAATCTATCAAGTCTTTTTTTGCAATTCCGATAGGATTTGACAAATTACACAAAAACTCCGTGATTTTTTTCACAAAATGTAGGATCTCCGGCGCGCAAGCCTTGATTTTCGCCCTTTCCGTCATTTGTGCAATCTGCCAAACGGCCTTCTGGCGCTAACGCTGTCCCTTGTCGTAGGGGATGCCCTCCGCCTTTGGCGCGCGCGACTTTCCGGACGTAAAGGCCAGGACCACCAGGGAAATGACATAGGGCAGCATGTTGTAGATGCTGCTCGGGATATTGAGCGCCACGAGCACGTCGAACCCGCTATAGACATTGGACAACGCGCGGAACATCCCGAAAAGCAGGGCAGCAAGGGCAATCCGCAAGGGCTGCCATTGCCCGAAGATCATCACGGCAAGCGCGAGGAAACCAAAGCCCGCGACGCCATTTTCAAATTTCCACTCGCTGACGCCCGCCGTGATATAGACGATGCCCCCAAGGCCGCCGAGCGCGCCCGAGATCAGGACGCCCGCGTAGCGCATCCGGTAGACGTTGATGCCCACCGAGTCCGCCGCCTGCGGGTGCTCGCCGCACGCCATCAGGCGCAGCCCGAAGCGCGTCTTGTACAAGGTCACGTAAGAGAGAACAAGCAGTGCCGCCGCAACCAGCATGAACCAGTTAAACTCAAACTTCCCAAAATAGACCAGGAACGCTTTTTTCTGGTCGATGTATTGCAGGGCGGACGACACGTTGTTCGCGTCTTTTGCGGAATTGATGGCGCGCACGATGACCGTCGCCGCCGCGGTGCCAAGCAGGTTCATGGCCGTTCCGACCAGAGTCTGGTCCGCCTGAAACCGAATGGCGGCCACCGCGAGCAAAAGCGCATACACAAGGCCCGCCAGCATACTCGCCAAAATTACCAGCAGGATCATCACGGCAGCGGGCACGCCCTTCCCCAGGACCACCATCATCAGGGCACCGCCCAAGGCCCCCATGACCATGATGCCCTCCAGGCCGATGTTGACGACGCCGCTGTGCTCCGAAAAGCAGCCGCCCAGGGCGACCAGCATCAGGACAGACGCAAAAATCAGGGTATATTGTAACAACAGCAACATTACGCCTCGCCCCCTTTCGCCTCATCCGCGCTTGCGTTTGCCGGCTTGTTCCGCTTTTCGTCGCGTTTGTCGAGCCAGCGGTTCATCTCGATCTTTAAGAAAAACACAAATCCGCACAGATAAATGATCATCGAGGAGATGAAGTCCGAGATCTGCGCGCAGTAAAGCGACTTGTCCACATAGGCCCCGCCGTTTGTGATGTGCTGGATAAAATAGGAGGAAAAGATGGCGCCAATGGGGTTCAATCCCCCCAAAAAGGACGCCGCGATCCCATTAAATCCCATCGCGGGGATGCTCGACATGGTGCACTGCCACTGCTCCATGCCGCTTAAGAAGAAAAACGCGGCCCCCGCGCCGGCCAAAGACCCGGCAATCGCCATGGTGAGGATGCTGTTGCGCTTTTCCCTCATGCCGCAATATTTCGCCGCCTGCCGGTTCAGCCCTGTCGCCTTTAACTCGTAGCCAAACTTCGTTTTTTCCAGCAGCACCCAGATGCACACGGCCGCCACCACGGACAGCGGGATGGCGATTGTCACATATTGATTGTTCGAAAACCACTTGTCCATGCCAAGGGACGGGAGCAGCGCCCCCGGGTTTTGCAGCCCCAATGGAAACGTGTAGGGGCTTGTCTCCTCCTTGACGTTGGTCAGGATCATGTTCACCACATAGAGACTGATCCAATTGAGCATGATGCACGAGATGACCTCGTTGACATTGCAATAGGCCTTCAAAAAGCCAGACACCGCGCCGACCACCGCCGCGACCGCCATGGCACCCAGCAGGCACAGGTACCAGGGCAGCTTCGGCCCGAGCGCCAGGTACAGGCACGCGCCCGCGCCCGCCACGTATTGCCCCGCGGCACCGATGTTAAACAGGCCAACCTTGTAGGCAAACAGCACCGAGAGCGAGCACATCACAAGCGGGGCCGCCTTGACGAGGGTCGTCCCGAAATACTTCAGCCTGGCCGCCGCGCTCGGGTAAAAGAAAAAGTTCTTCACGACGGCCCAGATGGCGTCCCACGCGCCCGCGGGATTGATGAGCAACAGCGCCACATATCCCACAAACAGGCCCAGGACGATGCAAACCAGCGACACCAAAAGGGATTGCAGCCCCTTGTTTCGCAAAATGCTATTTTTTTGCTTAGCCATGCGCCCTCGCCTCCTCTCGCTTTGCGCCCGCCATGTATAGGCCAAGCTCTTCCACTGTCACGTGCTTCGGGTCAAATTCCCCCACGATCTCCCCCTCGTACATCACGAGGATGCGGTCAGACACGTTCATAACCTCGTCCAGCTCCAGACTCACCAAAAGCACGCCTTTCCCCGCGTCGCGCTGTGCCACAAGTTCTTTGTGGATGTACTCGATGGCGCCCACGTCCAGCCCGCGCGTGGGCTGCACTGCGATCAGAAGCTCCGGATTTCTGTCAATCTCCCGCGCCACGATGGCCTTTTGCTGGTTGCCGCCCGACATGGACCGCGCGACCGTGACAGGCCCCTGCCCCGATCGCACGTCATAGCGCGCGATCAAGTCGTTTGCGTAAGCGCGGATCTCCTTGCGCTTGAGAAACCCGAAGCGGTTGGTAAAGCGCGGCTCAAAGTAGCGCTGCAGGACCAAGTTGTCCTCCAGGGTGTAGTCGAGCACCAGGCCGTGCTTGTGCCGGTCCTCCGGAATGTGGCTCATCCCCAGCACCGAGCGCTTGCGGATGCTCGCGCGCGTCACGTCCGTGCCGTTGAGGACAACTTTCCCCGACTTTACAGGCTCAAGGCCGGAAATCCCATAGACAAACTCCGTCTGCCCGTTTCCGTCGATGCCCGCAATGCACACGATCTCTCCCCTGCGCACGTTTAAGGACACATGGCTGACCGCGTCCTGCTTGTGCCGCTTGGACGCCACCGTCATGTCCGACACTTCGAGCACCACGTCGCCCGGCTTTGCCGGGGCTTTTTCGACGTTGAAATTGACATTGCGCCCCACCATCATGGCGGAGAGCTTTTCCGGCGTGGTCTCCAGGGTATCGACCGTGCCGACATACTTTCCCTTGCGCAGCACCGTGCAGCGGTCAGACACTTGCATGATCTCAGAGAGTTTGTGGGAAATGAACAAGATGCTCTTCCCCTCCGCCGTGAGATTTCTCATGATGTGCATCAGCTCCTGGATTTCCTGCGGGGTCAGCACCGCCGTCGGCTCGTCAAAAATGAGGATCTCGTTGTCGCGGTAGAGCATCTTTAGGATCTCCGTGCGCTGCTGCATCCCCACCGTGATGTCCTCCACCAGCGCGTCCAGATCCACGTGCAGCCCATATTTTTTGGACAGCTCCTGCACCTTTTTGCGCGCTTGCGCCTTTTGCAAAAAAACCCCCTTTGTCGGCTCCACCCCGAGAATGATGTTGTCCAGGACCGAAAAGCACTCCACCAGCTTAAAATGCTGGTGCACCATGCCGATCCCCAAGGCGTTGGCGTCATTTGGGTCCTTGATCTCCACTTTTTCCCCGCCTTTTCGGATCTCGCCCTCCTCTGGCTGGTACAGCCCGAAGAGCACGCTCATCAACGTCGATTTCCCCGCGCCATTTTCCCCCAGAAGCGCGTGAACCTCGCCTTTTTTCAGCCGCAGGGTAATGTCATCGTTGGCGACGATCCCGGGAAACCGCTTGGTGATGTGGAGCATCTCAATGGCATAATTCTCCAAAGCTCCCTCCTCCTTTCAAAAAAGGGCTGTCACAAACTTGCGACAGCCCCTCTCGCCCTTCTTTTTGCGCAAGGATTCCCCCGCGCCTTTCTTACCTTTCTTATTTGATGTTCCCCTGATCATTCACCGTGACGGCCACTTCCGGCATCGCCGCAATGTCGTCAGAGACAACCACTTCCCCATTGTACATGGCGGACACAAGCGCCTTGTAGTCGTCCTGGGTGAAGCTGTCGCTCCACTGGGTGGTCTCCATCGGGATCTGCACGTAGTTCTCTTCCGGATTTTCAGAGACGAGGCCGAGCCTTTCGATCTTGCCCGCGTAGGCATCCCAGCCGCCGTCGACGATCGTCGCCGTCAGGACCGTTTTGACCGTCGCCGCAAGGCCCTTCATGGCGGACGTGACCGTCATGCCCTCGCCGTAAGCGTCGATAATGGCCGCCTGGTCGACGTCCACGCCGATCACCTTGCCGCCTTCCACTTTTTGCGCAGCCTCAGCCGCGGAGGTGTAAATGCCGCCGC
>CAYVVW010000147.1:0-5240 GCA_964455335.1 uncultured Marvinbryantia sp. | reverse complement strand
AATACCAGACAAAGTTCAAAAAAGACTACAAGAGGATTAAAAAGCGCGGCTATGATATACAACGGCTCGAAAATGTCCGCAAAAGCCCCCGCGCCAGCCTCATGGCAAACGGCGCGGGGGCACAAATTCCAAACATCTTCACAGCTTTGCTTCCTGCACAAGTGTACGAAAAATCGCACCCATAAGCGATGGTCACCAATGGGCAACGGTCATGGCAACTGCAGTGCACGCGAAACTCACAGCAGCTGCGGCACCAGCTCATTTAGTGTGCCATGCACCAGAAAGTCGGCGCTTGCGTCACTGTGGAAGTGGCGGTTCGTGAGCAAGACCAGCTTGTGCCCGCGGTAATAGGAAAGCGTCTGGTCATAAAAATCCGGGTCGAGGCGCGCACCGATCACCAGCAGGACATCCGCGCGCGAGATCTCATTTGCCACCCTGGTCATGACCGCGTTGTCGATCATCTCGCCGTAAAACCGAATGCCCGGCCGGATGGGCACCAGGCAGTTCTCGCACAGCGGCACTTTTTTTGCGTTGAGCAAATCCTGCTTGGTATACGTTTTCCCGCAATGCGGACAGTGGTTGTGCTCGATAGACCCGTGCAGCTCCAGCACATTTTTGCACCCTGCTTTCGTGCACATCCCGTAGATCTCCTTCGTGACAATCACCTTGGCGATGCCTTGCTCCTCGAGCTTGGCAATCGCCTGGTACGACGCGCCCGGCTCCATGTCCTGGGAAAGAATTTCCTTCTTGTAAAATTGGTAAAACGGCTCCATCCGCGTGTTGTAGAACGCGCTGCTGAACATCTCCTCCGGTGAGTAGCCATACTTTGCCTCGATGTCATAGGCGCGCTCCGGATCGCGCAGGCTCTGGTGCCCACACTCCCTTTGCATGCCGCTTCCGCAAAACACCACCAGGTAGTTGCTCTCGTGTATGAGCCTCTTCACATTTTCCATACTGGCCTCCGCCACGCAAATCACCCCCCAAAAAAATTCTTGGTATAAATGTATCATTTTCAGAGCAAATCGTCAATCTTTTTGTTCAAAATTGCAGCCGCTCTCTTCAGACCTTGAATCGGTAGCCCACGCCCCAAATCGTCTCGATGTACTGCGGCTTGGACGTGTTCGGCTCGATTTTCTCGCGTATCTTTTTGATGTGTACCGTCACGGTGGCGATGTCGCCGATCGACTCCATATCCCAAATTTTGCGGAACAACTCCTCTTTCGTGAACACATGGTTCGGGTTTTGCGCCAAAAACGACAACAGGTCAAACTCCTTCGTCGTGAAACTGCGCTCCTCGCCATTCACCCACACGCGGCGCGCCGTGCGGTCAATCTTGATGCCGCGGATCTCAATGATGTCATTTTCCTTGGTGTTCGAGCGTTTCAGCCGCTCATAGCGCTTCAGGTGTGCCTTAACCCGCGCCACCAGCTCACTCGGCGAAAACGGCTTCGTCATATAATCATCCGCCCCCAGGCCAAGCCCATGGATCTTGTCGATGTCATCTTTCTTCGCCGAAACCATGATCACCGGAATATCCCGCTCCTCGCGGATGCGCCTGCAAATCTCAAACCCGTCCATGCCGGGCAGCATCAGATCCAAAATCACCAGGTCCACATCCTTTGCAAGCGCCGCCCGCAGCCCCCGCACCCCGTCTTGCGCAATCTGCACCGCAAAGCCGCTCAACTCCAGGTAATCCTTCTCCAGCTCCGCGATACTCTCCTCATCCTCAATGATCAAAATCTTGCTCATAGCGCACCTCCCGTCAGCTCACCACAATACTCCCGCAGCTTCGGGATATCCTCCTGGATCGTATCCCACAACGTTTCTGCGTCTACAATCCCATAGTGATGCGCAATGATATTTCGCATGGAACGGATCTGACGCCATGGCATTTCGCAATATGTGCCTATCCCTATCTTTCATATAGCAGGATCTCCTCTTCCCGAATGGATGTCAAAAATGGCTCCTCCAGGCATTTGGTTGACAATAAATCCACGTTTTTCCCAAGCGCGTCCTCCATCTCAACCAGCAATGCCCCCATCTGAAGGCCGCGCACGCTGCCCTTGTCGATCCGGAGATCGATGTCGCTTTTCTCGTCCGCTTCCCCGCGGGCATAGGATCCAAACAAAAAGATGCGCTCTGCCCCATACTTTTTCCCAAGTGACATGGCAACTTCCTTTATTTCGCTCACATTTGGCAACGCTTCCATGGCTCTCCCCCGCTCACACTTGTGCCTTGCGCAGCACAAAATAGATGGTTGTCCCCTCTCCGGGCTTGCTGCCCGCCCAGATTTTCCCGCCGTGATCCTCTATGATTTTGCGCACGATGGAAAGCCCGATCCCGCTGCCGCCCTTAGAAGAATTGCGCGACGCGTCCGTGCGGTAAAACCGGTCAAAAATATAGGGAAAGTCCTTGGCCGCAATGCCTTTTCCATTGTCGGAAATCTCCACCTGTACAAAGTCTCCCACGTCTTTGACGCGCATACCGACGCGCCCCGGTGTTTTGTCCATGTATTTGGCGGAATTGGCGATGATGTTGTCGATGGCGCGCTTGATCTGCTCCGCGTCCGCGATCACCTCCACCTTTTCCCCCACCTCGTTGGAATAGGAAAAACCGATATTTTTGGACTCCAATTCCAGGCTGACTTCCTCGCAGCAATCCTCGAAATACGCCTTTACATTGATTTTCTTGAAAACATATGGAATCCGGTTGGTGTCTATCTTGGAATAAAACGTCAGCTCATTGATCAGCCGGTCCATGTCGTTGGCCTTGTTGTAGATGGTGCGGATGTAGCGGTCCATCTTTTCCGGCGTGTCCGCCACCCCGTCCATGATCCCCTCCACATATCCCTTGATCGCCGTGATGGGCGTTTTCAAATCGTGGGAAATGTTGCTGATCAGTTCCCTGCTCTCCCGGTCGTATTGCAATTTTTCCTCGTTGGACTGGCGCAGGTGCTTGCGCATTTCCTCAAAATCCCGGCAAAGGCCGCTGATCTCGTCATCCCCCGACACTTCCAGGGTAAAGTCCAGGTTGCCCTCCACGATGTTGCGCGTGGCTTTCCGCAATTTGAGCAGCGGCACGTTGATGCCCGTGTAAATCCACCAGCTGAGCAGCATGGCGGTCAGCACCAAAATCAAAATGGCCGCAATCGACATATGCTTCAAAAACGCGCGGATCTCAGGCACCATCCGCGCGGCTTCCGGAATCGTCCGCTCAATGGCCAAAAGTTCCTCTTTGCTGATCTCGTGATCCTGGTACTGCTGCAGACCCCTGCCATAGTCGTCCAGGTACTTCAGCTGGTGGTTCCCCATCGTCACCATAATGATGAAAAAGAGGATCATCGGCACCAAGATGATGGTGCAAAACGAGATAATCAGCCTCGTTTTCAACTTCATTTTATCCCTCGCAATTCCCAACCGTGCGCGGGAATGGGATGACGTCGCGGATGTTTGCCACCCCCGTCAGGTACATGACCATGCGCTCAAATCCCAGGCCAAATCCCGCGTGGCGCGTAGTGCCATATTTGCGCAAATCCAGGTAGTTTCCATAATCCGCTTCCCTTAGCCCCAGCTCGCGCATGCGCCGGGCGAGTTTTTCTGGGTTTTCCTCCCTTTGGCTGCCCCCGATGATCTCGCCGATGCCAGGAACGAGGCAGTCCATCGCCGCCACGGTTTTTCCATCGTCATTTTGCTTCATATAAAATGCCTTGATGTCCTTTGGGTAATCCGTGACAAACACCGGGCACTGGAACACCTGCTCTGTCAGATGCCGCTCATGCTCCGTCTGCAAGTCGCAGCCCCATTTTGCCTGGTACGCAAACTGCGCGTTGTTCTTTTCCAAAATCTCAATGGCCTGCGTGTACGTCACATGGGCAAACTGAGATCCGACCACGCCTTCCAGCCGCGCCAGCAGCCCTTTGTCCACAAACGACTGGAAAAATTGCATCTCTTCCGGCGCGTGTTCCATCACATAACGAATGATGTATTTCAGCATTTCCTCCGCCAAAATCATGTCGTCCTTTAAGTCCGCAAAGGCAATTTCCGGCTCAACCATCCAAAATTCCGCCGCATGGCGCGTGGTGTTGGAATTTTCCGCGCGGAAAGTCGGGCCAAACGTGTAAATGTTGCGAAATGCCTGCGCATACATCTCCCCGTTGAGCTGGCCGCTGACCGTCAGGTTGGTCTGCTTTCCGAAAAAATCCTTGGCGTAGTCGACCGCGCCATCCTGCGTGCGGGGCGGATTGCCCAAATCGAGCGTGGTCACCTGGAACATCTCCCCCGCGCCCTCGCAGTCACTTCCCGTAATCACCGGCGTGTGCACATACACAAAGTCGCGCTCCTGGAAAAACTTGTGAATGGCATAGGCCGCCAAAGAGCGGACGCGAAACGTTGCCTGGAACAAATTTGTGCGCGGGCGCAAATGCGGGATGGTGCGCAAAAACTCCACGCTGTGCCGCTTCTTTTGGAGCGGGTAGTCCGGCTGGGAATCCCCCTCGATCGTCACCTCTGCCGCCTGGATCTCAAAGGGCTGCTTCGCCTGCGGCGTCGCCACCAAAGTGCCCCTTACGAGAACCGCCGCCCCGACATTCAAGCGGCCAATCTGCGCGAAATTTTCCATCTCTTCATGGAAAACCACTTGCAGCGTCTCAAAAAACGTGCCGTCGTGCAGCACCAAAAAACCAAAAGACTTCGAGCCGCGCACACTGCGCACCCAACCGCCCACCGTAATCTCCTGGTTCAAAAACCGCTCCCGCTCCCGATAAATCTCCCGTACCGTAACCAAATCCATCGCTCGCCTTTCCCCTTTCCTCGTTCTCCGTACTTCTCTCTTGTTTCTAGTTCCTGCTTCCTTTTCTATCGTTTTTCTATAGTTTTTCTATCGTTCTTCTATGGTTCTTCTATCGTTTCCTGCTTTGGACTGCCCGCACTCCCTGCCTCAAAAGCGCGCACCTCACGTCTAGTATAGCCTATTTTCCAAAATTTGCAATCAAATTCTGCTACACGCGACAATGCGCAACCCACTTTCCAAGATTTGCACTCAAATCCTGAGCCATGCTCTCGCTTGTTGCAAAGTGTTTTTGAAAATCGCTTGCTACTGCCGCCCATCATGGGGTATAATGGCAAAGAAATCCCGTTTCCCACAGCAAAAGCAAGAAAGGTGGGTGCAATATGGCACAGAAAAAAACGCTCCCGATCGGGTATGAAAATTTTGAGGAAATCAGAATGCAAGATTTCTACTAC